>NCCO01000221.1 GCA_002279705.1 Allobosea sp. 12-68-7 | reverse complement strand
CGGTGCGCTGTTCCGCCGGGAACAGGGCGGGAGATCACGGTCGGATCGGCCATCCGGCCGGCCACGAAAAAGCCCGCCGGCGCGGGCCGGCGGGTCTGATCATGTGTGGGGCTGCGGCGTCAGATGTAGCTGACGTTCGCCGCTTCCGGTCCCTTCTTGCCGGCGCGGATCGAGAAGCGCACGCGCTGCCCGTCCATCGGCGGCTGCAGGCCGCTGCGGCTGAGGGATGAGACATGCAGGAACACGTCGGCGCCGCCCTGGTCTGGGGCGATGAAGCCGAAGCCGCGCTCCGCGTTGAAGAACTTCACGGCGCCGTCGAAGGGGCCTTCCATCGGGGCACTTTCGCGGTTGCCGAAGCCGCCACGGTCGCCGCGATCGGCATAACCGCCACCTCCGCCATAGCCGCCGCGATCCCCGCCGCCACCATAGCCGCCGCCCGCGAAACCCTCGCGGGGGGCGCGCGGCGCGCGCGGCGCCGTCGGCGTCGCGGTCGAGGCGTCGATCTCGTGGACCGCGACGACCTGCAGGCCGCGCCGGCCCTCGCCGAGATCGGCGATGATCGTGGCGCCGGGCTGCAGGTCCTGCTGATCGAGCGGACCGATCGCAGAAATGTGAAGGAAAACGTCGCCCGAACCATCGGAGGGCGACGCGAAACCGAACCCCTTCTCGGGGTCGAACCATTTGATCTTGGCTTCGATGTTTTCGTGGGTGACGAAAGGCTGGGCAGACGGAGGCTTACGACGATCGAACATGGAGCTTCGAGGATGAGTGAGCGGGAGATCGCAATCTAGCGCAAGCAACGCGCGCCGTCATCGGGGGGGTAGCGTAATTTATCGCGGTTCGGTCGCGTTCGGGGCCCCTCTGACTCACGGGCCGCGGCGGTGCTGTGTCGGCGCTAGCCTTCAGTCGTCACGATCCGCCCTTGCGAGCACGGCCCGCAGCAGCACATCGAGACCCGGCTCGAGGTCCTCGCGCGTGCAAAGCTCGCCGTTGTTGTGGGTGATGCCGCCCTGGCAGGGCGTGAAGATCATCGTCGTCGGCGCGTGACGGGCGACGAAATAGGCGTCGTGGCCGGCCTGGCTCAGGATGTCGCGGTGGCGATAGCCCCGCGTGCCGGCGATGCTGCGCACCTGCGCGACGAGGTCGGGCGCGAAGATGTTCCCGCCCCAGCGCCAGACATCGAGGATCTCGACGCTGCAATCGGCCTTCGCCGCCGATTCGTAGGCAGCGCGGCGCATCGCCTCGGCCATGACGGCCGAGGTCGTCGGGTCGGGATGGCGGACGTCGCCGACAGCCTGGGCCCAATCGGAGAGGATGCCCGGCTTGTTCGGCCAGGCGACGAGGCGGGCGGCGGTGGCCTTGCCGCCCGTGCCGGCATGGACCCAGCCGAGATCGTCGACCGCGACGAGAAAGCGCGCGCCGGCAATGAGCGCGTTCTTGCGCCGCTCCATCGGCCAGGGGCCGGTATGGGCGGTCTCGCCCTTGAACTCGATCAGCATGCCGGTGGAGGGAAAGCCGCCGGTGACGATGCCGACCTGCATGCCCTCGCGGTCGAGGATCGGCCCCTGCTCGATATGCAGCTCGTAATAGGCGTCGAAGGCATGGGGCTTCGCCTCCATCTCGCCGCGATAGCCGATGCGGGCGAGCTCGTCGCCGAGCGTGCGGCCCTCCTCGTCGACGCGGCCGCGGGCCCAGTCGAGCGTGTAGGCGCCGGTGAAGGTGCCCGAGCCCACCATGGGCGGGGAGAAGCGCGCGCCTTCCTCATTGGTCCAGTTGACCAGTTCGATGGGGCGGCGCGTGCGATGGCCGATCGTGTCGAGCGCCCGGCAGACCTCAAGTCCGCCGAGAACGCCGAGGATGCCGTCGAAGCGGCCGCCATTGAACTGGGTGTCGAGATGGCTGCCCATCACCACCGGCGGCAGGTTGTCCTGCGTGCCGGCGCGGCGCGCGAAAATGTTGCCGATGCCGTCGACGCGAATGGAAAGCCCGGCCTCGCGGCACCAGGCGACGAACTGGTCGCGGACCTCCCGGTCCGAATCGGAGGCCGCGAGGCGCGAGAGGCCGCCGGGCCGGCCGGGCCCGATCTCGCCCGAACGCTCGATCGTCGCCCAGAAGCGGTCCATGTCGATGCGGGCGGGGGCGGTCATGTCCATGGCTGTCGTCTTCGTTGGGTTGAGGCCGCGGCGCCGCCGCCGGCGCCTTGGCCGAGTATCGGCGGGCGCCAGCCCCCGGGCAATGGCCGTGGGATCAATAGGGCGCTCGAAACGCGCCCGCCATCGACGAAGCAAATCCCGTGCTGCCGTGGCCGGAGCCGCGCGCGCCCCGAGGGCCGTGCCATGGCGCAAGGGCAGAGTCCGCCGACGCTCGCCGGCGGGTTCGCCCCCCTGTTCCGTTCGCAGTTTGAGGTCGCCGCGGCACGGCACCCTGCGCAGGCAGGGCCTGCCGCGTCAGCATGAGGATTGCATCGCGCCCCTGTAGACTTCCGACCGCTCGTCGACGCATCGTGACGGGCACGCCTCTGCCACGCCCAACTTCGGATCCCGGATTGTCATGCAGGCCAAACGGATCCGCATCGCCGTCGACATCGGTGGAACCTTCACGGACCTCGAATGCGTCGACGAGGCCGACGGCACGACGCAGAGCTTCAAGTCCCCGACGACGCCGGACGATCCCTCGCTCGGGCTGATGAACGCGATCAAGGGGGCGGCCGCGCGCTTTGGCTTCGCGCTGTCGGATGTCGGCCTGCTGATGCATGGCACGACGATCGCGACCAATGCCGTGCTGACGCGCAACCTGCCCGATGGCGCACTGATCACCACGGCCGGCTTCGAGGACGTGCTGGAGATCGGCCGTCACGCCCGCAAGGAAATCTATCGCCTGAAGCCCGAGCCGCCGGCCGTGCTGGTGCCGCGGCGGCGTCGCTTCGGCGTGGTCGAGCGCATCGGGCCCGCCGGCGAGGTGCTGACTCATCTCGACGCGGCCAGCGTCGAGGCGGCGATCGACCGCGTCGCCGCCTCGGGCGCGAGCGTCTGCGCCATCGCGCTGCTCAACGGCTTCACCAACCCCGCCCATGAGATCGCGATCCGCGACCGCCTGCTGGCGCGGCTGCCGGGGCTGGCGGTGTCCTGCTCACACGAGGTCTCGCCCGAGATCCGCGAGTTCGAGCGGACCTCGACGACGGTGCTCAACGCGCTGCTGATTCCGGTGGTGCGGCGCTATATCGACGCGCTGCTGGCCCGCATTGCGGCCGAGGGGCTGACCGCACCGCTCTATCTCGTGCAGTCCAATGGCGGGGCGACCACGCCGCGCGCGGCCGGCGAGGCGCCGGTCAAGCTGCTACTCTCGGGGCCGTCCGGCGGCGTGCTTGCCGCCGAGGGGGTCGCGCGCCAGCTCGGCTTCCCGAATGTCGTCGGCGTCGACATGGGCGGCACGAGCTATGACGTCGCCATCATCCGCGAGGGCCGCCGCGCCGTCGTCGCGCAGGGCGACATCGACGGCCTGCCGGTGCGCGTGCCGATGGTCGACATGCGCACGATCGGCGCCGGCGGCGGCTCGATCGCCTCGCTCGACGCGTCGGGCCGCCTCCAGGTCGGCCCGCGCAGCGCCGGCGCGAGGCCCGGCCCGGTTTGCTATGGCCGCGGCGGCACCGAGCCGACCGTCACCGACGTCAACCTGATCCTCGGGCGGCTCGACCCCGTGACCTTCCTCGGCGGCGAATTCGCGCTCGATCTCGACGGTGCCCGCGCGGCACTCGACACCCGCATCGCCGGCCCGCTCGGGCTCGACCGCGATCGCGCGGCGGCCGGCATCCTCGCCGTCGTCGTCGCCAAGCTCGCCGGCGCGATCAAGCTCTCGCTGTTCGAGCGCGGGCTCGATCCGCGCGATTTCGCGCTGATGTCCTTCGGCGGGGCGGGCGGGCTCCATGCCGTCGAGGTCGCCGAGGAACTCGGCATGACCACGGTGATCTTCCCCAAGGATCCCTCGACCTTCTCGGCCCCAGGCCCTGCTCGCGGGTGACGCGCTGCAGGCGATCGCCTTCGAATTGCTGGTGCCGCTGGAGGACGTCCCGCGCGACGACGCCGCTCTTTCGCAGCTCTGCGCGCGCTTCCACGAGGCGCATCGCCAGCGCTTCTCCTTCGACGACCCCGATGAGACGGTGGAGCTCGTGACACTGCGCCTGGCGGCAGTCGGCCTTCTCGGCGGCACGGCGAGCGCCCAGGCGCCTGCGGCCGGCGCACCGGCGGCACGGCGCGAGCGCGCGGTCCATCTCGGCGGCGCCTGGACCAGCGCCCCGGTCTACGAGCAGGCCGGGCTGGGAGCGGGCGCGAGCATTGAAGGGCCCGCGATCGTCGAGCAGGCCTATACCACGCTGATCATTCCCGCGGGCTGGCGGCTCGCCGTCAGGCCCTCCGGCGATCTCGTCGCGACCCGGGAGACGCAGTCATGAGCCCGGTCGATAGCCAGGTCGTCTCCAAGGTCGATCCCGTCCTCCTCGAAATCGTCTCGCATGCGCTGGTCTCGGCGGCCGAGGAGATGTCGATCACGGTCTGGCGTACCAGCCGCTCGACCACGGTGCGCGAGCTGCTCGACTATTCGACGGCGGTGTTCGACGGGGAGGGCCGCAACATCGCCCAGGCGGCGCGCATGCCGGTCCATCTCAATTCGATGGAGCTCTGCCTGCAGGAGATCATCGCCCGGCATCTGCCGCTGGAGCGCTGGCGCGAGGGCGATGTCGTCGTCACCAATGATCCCTATTGCGGCGGCCAGCATCTGCCGGATTTCCTCGCCTTCAAACCGGTCTTCGTCGAGGGCGCGCGCATCGCCATCACCTGCGTCCTGATCCACCATGTCGATGTCGGCGGCGGCGCGGCCGGCGGCTACAACGCCCATGCCGTCGAGATCTTCCAGGAGGGTCTGCGGCTGCCGCCGGTGAAGATCGTCCGCGAAGGGCAGTTGCAGGACGATCTGTTCGCCACCATCCTGCAGAATGTCCGCGAACCCGAGACCTTCCGCGGCGATTTCCTCAGCCAGATCGCGGCGCTCGAGGTCGGCGCCCGGGCGATGCGGCAACTCGCGGCGCGCTATGGCGTCGAGACGCTGCGCGCCGTCGGGCAGGCCCTGCTCGACCATTCCGAGACGGCGATGCGCGCCGCGCTGACCGCGCTGCCGGACGGCGTCTACCAGGCGGAGGATTTCGTCGACGGCGACGGCATGGACGAAGGCCAAAAGCGCATCGCGGTGATGCTGACGATCGCGGGCGACAGCCTGACGGTCGACTTCAAGGGCTCCTCGCCACAGGCGCGCGGGCCGATCAATGCGACGATGGCGACGACCCGCTCGGCGGTCTACTACGCGGTGATCGCGGCGTCGGGCATCGAGGCGACCGCCAATTCCGGTTGCTACCGGCCGATCACCGTCAGCGCGCCCGACGGGCTCCTCATCAGTGCCCAGTTCCCCGCGCCGGTCTCGATGCGCATGCTGACCGGCCACCGGATCGCGACCGCGGTGCTGAAGGCCTTCGCGCAGGCGATCCCCGCGCGCATCCCTGCCTCCTATTACGGCGTGACCTTCAACCATGCGGTCAATATCCGCCATGCCGATGGCCGCCGGCAGGTCTATTTCGACGCCGAGATCGGCGGCTGGGGCGGCCATCCCGAGGCTGACGGCCCCTCGGGCCTGTCGGCCGGCTTCCACAACGGCCAGAACACGCCGATCGAGATGATCGAGGCGATCTTCCCGCTGCGCTTCACCCGTTACGGCTTCCTGCCGGGTTCGGCCGGTGCGGGGAAGATGCGCGGCGGCCTCGGGCTGGTCCGCGAATGGCGCTTCATCGCCGAGCACGGCCTGCTCAATGCCTCCTTCGACGCCTTCGCCTCGCAGCCTTACGGGCTGGCCGGCGGCGAGCCCGGGCGCGGCGGTCGCCTCAGCCTGATCCGCGACGGACAGGTCACGGAGCTGCCGGCCAAGACCATCGGCTGCGTGCTGAAGGCCGGCGACATCGTCCGCATGGAGACGCCCGGCGGCGGCGGCCATGGCGACCCGCGCGCGCGCGAACCCGCGGCCATCGCTGCCGACAGGGCCGACGGCTACGTGACATGACCGGCGCATCGCGCTGGCGGGACTATTGCATGGCGACCCTGACGCGTGGTCACATACGAAACGAGGCGCAGCCTGCGCCTGGAGACCGGCCTTGATGAAGACGACCACCCGCCTGCGCAGCGTGGCGCGTTCATGAGCGAGATCTCCCGCCTTCTGCCCGACGAGCCGCTGCCGCAGCGCATCTCGCGCATCCTGGCCTGGGCCGCGGGAGCGATCGTGCTCTTTGGCTGCAGCTTCCTCATCACCATCGACGTGATCACGCGCTTCCTGTTCAAGCGCGGCATGGTCGAGAGCTTCGAGATCTCGGGCTATGCGCTGGCGGCCTGCATCGGGCTGGGGCTGGCCTTCACCGTGACATCCAAGGCCAATATCCGCGTCGACATCCTGCTCGGCGCGCTGCCCGGCAAGGTCCGGATCGTCTGCGACATCATCGCTTCGCTGGCGCTGGCGCTGATCGCCGTGGCGCTGGCCTGGTTCGCCTGGGGCACGCTGGCGCAATCCTGGGCCCTGAACGCCAAGTCGGTGTCGCAGCTGCAGACGCCGATGGTGCTGCCGCAGGGGATCTGGTGCGTCGGCCTGGTCTGGTTCGCCTGCATGGCGGTGCTGATCCCGATCCAGGCGATCGCCCGGCTGATCGCGCATGACCGGCCCGGCTTCGATGCCCTGATCGGCTCGCTGCGGGTGACCGAGGAAATCGAGCAGTCGGGTGTCGAGAACCCGGCCGGCGGCGCGGAGGCCCGCCCGTGATCGGGACCGCGCTCTCCCTTTTGGTCGCGCTGGTGGGGCTGAGCATCCCGGTCGCGGCCGCGCTCGCGCTGATGGCCTATGTGCTGCAGGCCAACTATGCCTTCTTCCCGATGACCGGCGCCGTGGGCGAACTCGCCTGGAACTCCTCCAACGACTTCATCCTGATCGCCGCCCCCATGTTCATCATGATGGGCGAGCTGATGCACCGCTCGGGCCTGAGCGAGCGCTTGTTCACAGCGCTCTCGCCCTGGTTCGCCCGGGTGCCCGGAAGGCTGATCCACACCAACATCGCGGCGAGCGCGATCTTCGCGGCGACCTCGGGCTCGTCGGTGGCCACCGCCGCCACGATCGGCACGGTGGCGATCCCCAACATGGACAAGGGTGGCTACAACCGGCCGCTCTTCCTGGGCTCGATCGCGGCCGGCGGCACGCTCGGCATCCTGATCCCGCCCTCGATCAACATGATCATCTACGCCGTGCTGACCGACACCTCGGTGGCGGATCTCTATGCGGCAGGCTTCATCCCCGGCTTCATGCTCGCCGGGCTGTTCTCGCTGATGGTGCTGGGGCTGGCGCTCTACCGGCCGGACTGGGCCGGCCCGAAGGTCGATACCAGTGATCTCTGGCGCCAGCGCGTCGCGGGCCTGCGCCATCTCATCCCGCCGCTGGGGCTCTTCCTCGTCGTCGTCGGCTCGATCTATGCCGGCATCGCGACGCCGACGGAGGCCGCCGCGCTCGGCCTGATGGCGACCTTGCTTCTCGTCGCGGCTAATCGCCAGCTGACCTTGCCGGTGCTGCTGCGCGCCTTCGAGGGGACCGTGCGCACGACCTGCATGGTGATGCTGATCGTCATCGCCGCCTTCTTCCTCAATTTCGTGATGGTCTCGATCGGGCTGGTGAAGGCGATCACCGATCTCGTCCTGTCGCTGGGCTGGCCGCCGCTCGGCATGCTCGTCGCGATCGTGGTGTTCTACCTGATCCTCGGCTGCTTCATGGAGACGCTGTCGATGATGATCGCGACGACGCCGGTCGTCCTGCCGGTCATCACGGCGCTCGGTTACAGCCCGGTCTGGTGGGGCATCATCTTCGTCATCCTGATGGAGGCGGCGCTGATCACGCCCCCGGTCGGCCTCAACCTCTACGTCGTCCAGGCCGTGCGCGGGCAAGGCAATTTCGCCGATCTCTGCCTGGGCGCCCTGCCCTTCGTGCTGGCGATGCTGCTGATGATCGCGCTGCTGATCGCCTTCCCGCAACTCGCGCTCTGGCTCCCGACCCTGCTCAACCCGAAAGCCGGCGGCTGACGCCGCACTGTCCTGCCCGAAACCGACCCGTCCCAAAGAGGAGAAGCTTGCGATGAAACGCCTGGTCCCGATCGTCACCCTTGCCGCCGCCCTCCTCAGTGGAGCCGCGCACGCGCAGGGCCTGCCCGCCACGAGCTTCAACGCCGTCGGCAGCATCGGCAATCTGTCGATGTACACCAACCGCGAGGCGCCGTTCTGGAACGAGACGGTGCCGAAGGAATCCGGCGGCGCGATCAAGGTCCAGGTCAAGCCCTTCACCGAGCTCGGCTTCAAGGGGCCCGAGATCTTCCGCCTCGTCTCGGCCGGCACGCTGCAATTCGCCACCACGGTGCTGAACTACAATTCGGGCGAGGTCCCGATGAACGAGGCGACCGACCTCGTCGGTCTCGTCGGCTCGGTCGAGGAGCTGCAGAAGGTCGTCGACGTCTTCCGCCCGACCTATGCGAAGTTCCTCGAGGAGAAGCACGGCCTCAAGCTGCTCGGCTTCGGCACCTATCAGGCCCAAGTGATCTATTGCCGCGACGCCTTCACCAAGGTCTCCGACCTCAAGGGCCGCAAGGTCCGCGCGTCGGGCGCCTCGCAGCAGGCCTTCGTCAGCCATATCGGCGGTTCGCCGATCAACCTCGCCTTCGCCGAGGTCCAGCCGGCGCTCGCCAGCGGCGTGATCGACTGCGCGATCACCGGCGCGCTCTCGGGCTACAAATCGAAATGGCATGAGAGCGCGAAGTTCATCTCGCCGATGCCGATCAATTTCGGCCTCTCCGCCCAGCTCGCCAATCTGAAGTGGTGGAACACGCTCGATCCGAAGGTGCAGGCCTTCGGATTCGATCTTCGATCAGGCCAAGACGGAGACCCAGACCGGCCTCGACTGCAACACCGGCAAGGCCTGCAGCGAGGGGCCGCCGGCCGCCATGAAGCTCGTGCCGGTGACGCCGGAGGACGAGGCGCTGCGCAAGGATGCGCTGACCAAGGTCATTCTGCCCGCCTTCGCCAGCCGCTGCGGCGCGGAGTGCGTCACGACCTGGAACGGCACCATCGGCGCCTTCCTGAAGCTGAAGATCTGACGAAAGCCCTGGCGCCTCGCCCCTCGGGGGCGAGGCGCCAGGGCAATGCGCGGTGCCGTCAGCGGCCGCTGAAGCGGGGCGCCCGCTTCTCGAAGAAGGCGCGGGCGCCCTCCTGCAGATCGGCGCTGTCGAAAATGCGCTGCTGGGCGACGTTGGCGCGCGACAGTCCTGCGTCCACTGGCAGATCCAGAGCCAGATCGACGAGTTCCTTGGCGAGGCGGTTCGAGAGCGGTCCGCGTTCGCAGATCGTCTTGGCCAGCGACCGCGCTGCGGCGAGCGCGGTCTCGCCCTCGGCCACCTCGTTGACGAGCCCCCAGGCGAGGGCCGTCTCGCTGGCGACCGTCAGGCCGGAAAACAGCATCTGCTTGGCCCGCGCCGGCCCGACCAGCCGCGTCAGCCGGATAGCGCCGCTGCCGGCGAGCCCGCCGAGCCTGCATTCGGGCAGGCCGACCGGGACGCCCGCACGCAGGATGCGCAGATCGCAGGAGAGCGCGATCTCGAAACCGCCCCCCAGGGCCGGCCCGTCGATCGCGGCGATGGTGGGCATCGGCAGCCGCGACAGATTGCGCAGCACCATGTCCTCGAACAGGATCTTGCGCTCGCTGGCGTCGGCGCCGAGCGGACCGAATTCCTTGATGTCGCTGCCGGCGCAGAAGGCGCGTGCCTCTCCGCCATGCAGGATGACGCAGTGCAGGTCGGAGCGGCCTGCGAGTTCGCCGAGGATGGTGTTGAGCTGTCGCAGGAGCGGGCGCGTCACCAGATTGAGCGGCCCGTTGGCGAGGACGATCTCCGCCACCGGCCCTTGCTCGGTCAGCGTGGCGCCGGGTGTCGCCGGCGCGTCGGCGATGTCGGCGGCCATGCTCAGGCCGCGCTCTGCTGGGGCAGCGTGATGCCGTGGAGCACGCCCATGCGCTCGAACTGGTGGTGGATGCGGTCGACATAGGCCGCGAAGGCTGCGGCATCGCCGAGCACGATCGGGCGCGGGCGCGGGAGGTCGACCTCGATGTCGTCGATCACCTCGCCCGGGCTCGGGCTCATCACCAGGATGCGGTCTGAGAGGCCGACCGCCTCCTCGACGCTGTGGGTGATGAAGAGCACGGTCGGGCGCCGCCGCAGCCACAGGCTTTCCAGATCGGTGCGGACCTGCAGGCGGGTGAGGGCATCGAGCGCGCCGAAGGGCTCGTCCATCAGGATCAGCGGCGGTTCGTGGACGAGCGTGCGGATCAGCGAGACGCGCTGGCGCATGCCGCCCGAGAGCTGGTTGGGATATTTGTCCATCGCATGCTCGAGCCGCAGCTGCGCGAAGAGGTCCTTGGCGCGCCGCGCCAGGGTCTCCCGGTCGAGCCCGCGAATGTCGGCATGCAGCATGACGTTTTCGAAGGCGGTGCGGAAATCGAGCAGGAGATGGTCCTGGAAGGCGATGCCGAGATCGGTGAGGGGCCGGGTCACAAGGCGGCCATCGACCATGATCTCGCCCGTCGAGCGGGCGAGCAGCCCGGCGACCATCAGCATCAGCGTGCTCTTGCCGCAGCCCGAGGCCCCGACGACCGAGATGAACTGGCCGGCGGGAATCGTGATGTCGAGCGGCTTCAGGGCGCGGAACGGCTTTTCGTCCTCGGCTCCGAAGATCTTGGAGACGTTGCGGATCTGGATCGTCACACCGGACTTCTGGTCGTGAGCGGGCATGGCCTGTCCGTCAGTTGGCCGCAGGGGCGGTGGTCGAGGCCGCGACGGCATCGAGCGGGACCTTGGAGACCAGCAGGGCCTTGCGGCCCTGCTGCACGAGGGTGCCGTCTTGCTTGACGACCTTGACCTCGAAGGTCGCGATCGCCTGCGTCGGCCGCGAGCGGCTGTCGCGCAGCTCGGCGAGTTCGTAGTCGACGAAGATGGTATCGCCGACGAAGACGGGCCCGACAAAGCGCCAGCCGTCGATGCCGAGGAAGGCGACCGCCGTCTCGCGCAGCTCGCCGGTGCGCGCCCACATCAGGCCATGGGCATAGGCGAGACCGAGCATGCCATGCGCGACCCGGCGCCCGAACTGGCTGCTCTGCGCATAGACGTCGCTGGTGTGCAGCTCCGAATAGTCGCCGGTCAGCCCCGAGAAGCCGACGAGGTCGGCATCGGTGATCGTCCGGCCGGGGCTGCGGAAGCGCATCCCGACCGAGAGATCGTCATAGCGGTAGCCTAGTCTCGGTCTGTCCTGCATGGCGTGCGCCGTCGTCCTGATGATGAGGGAAGCGGGTGGCCTGCGCTCACTTGCAGGCGCGCATCTCACTGGCCGCCGGCAGATAGTCATTGGTGTAGTAGCTCTTGGGATCCTGGCCCTCGGGCAGGAGCTTGACCTCGGAGAGCAGGGCCTGGGTGCGGGTCCAGTGGGCGTCCTCGGCCTTGCCGATGAATTTGGCGCCGCCGCTGCAGAAGAGCGGGGTGATGGCGGCGAGCTCGGCGGTGGCGAGCTTGACGTTGACGTCCGGGAACAGCGTCTTGACGTGCTCGATCGCCTTGGTCGGGTTGTCGAGCGCAAACGACCAGCCCTTGAGGCTCGCGGCGATGAACTTCTTCAGGACTTCGGGATTCTGCTTGATGAAGTCGTTCGAGGCGAAGATCGAGGTCGCGACGGTGGGCACGCCATGGTCGGCGAAGGGGAAGTTTGTGAGTTCGGCGCCCTGCATCTCGAGCTGGATCTGGTAGGCGTCGAGCGAGCCGAGAATGGCATCGACCTGGCCCTGCAGCAGCGACGGCACC
>NCCO01000220.1:5037-5642 GCA_002279705.1 Allobosea sp. 12-68-7 | reverse complement strand
GGCGGAGGCTCGTCTGGACGCGGCCTCGCCCTGGACGGGCTCGGCACGGAGGTGGTGATGCGGATCTGGTTGATGGCCCTGGGCTTGTTGCTGGCGGTGGCCACACCGGCAAGGGCCGAGCAATCCCTGATCGTGCTCGACGCCTCGGGCTCCATGTGGGGCCGGATCGACGGCAAACCCAAGCTCGAGATCGCCCGCGAGGCGCTGAGAACCGTCCTGGGCGGGATGGCGCCGGAGAAAGAGATCGGCCTGCTCGCCTACGGCCATCGCGAAAAAGGCAATTGCTCCGACATCGAGCTGGTGGTGCCGCCGGGCCGCCACAAGGCCAGTGCGATCAACGAAGCCGCGGGGCAACTGCGCTTCCTCGGCAAGACGCCGCTGACAGAGGCCGTCAGGCAGGCCGCCGTCGCGCTGCGCTATACCGAAGAGAAGGCCACCGTCATCCTGATCACCGACGGCATCGAGACCTGTCAGGCCGACCCCTGCGCGCTGGGGGCCGAACTCGCCAAGGCGGGGGTTGGCTTCACGGCACATGTCGTCGGCTTCGACCTGTCGCGCGAGGACGGCCGCAAGGTCGCCTGCCTCGCCGAGCGCACCGGGGGGCG
>NCCO01000220.1:0-4993 GCA_002279705.1 Allobosea sp. 12-68-7 | reverse complement strand
AGGATGCGCTCAAGACCACCGTCAGCGGCACGCTTCGCCCCGCGGCAGGGCCTGCCGTCAAAAGGCCGGCGGCGACGGTCCGGACCAGCGCGAAGCCGAGCATCGGCCAGAGCTTCGCCGCGGACTGGACCGGCCCCGGCGCCGCCGGCGACTATCTCGACATCGTCCCGGCCGGGAGCAAGGGCTTCGACGCGGAACTGTCCTATGTCTATGTCGAGGGCGGCAAGAGCGCGACGCTGCGCGCGCCCGGCCGGCCCGGCAGCTATGAGCTGCGCTATGTCTGGATGGGTCCCGACGGTCGGCATGCGCTGGCGACGACGCGCATCGAGGTGGCAGACGCCCCCCATGCGCTCGAGGCCCCGGCCAGCATCGCGGCCGGCACGAGCTTCGACGTGTCCTGGAAGGGGCCTGGCCAACCGGGCGATTATGTCGACCTCGTCCGCCGCGGACATACGGCGCCCGATGGCGAGATCGCCTATGCCTATCTCGACAGCGGCAACCCGGTCCGGTTGAAGGCTCCCGGCGAGGCTGGTCCCTATCAGCTGCGCTACATCCTCGCAGCCCCGGACGGCCGCAAGATGCTGGTCGCCATCCCGCTGGAGGTCACGCCCTCCGTGGCGACGCTCGCCTTCCCGCCCGATGCGGTGGCCGGCTCCAATATCTCGGTCCACTGGCGCGGTCCCGGCGCGGCGGGAGACTATGTCGATCTGGTGCGACAGGGGCATCGCGACGCCTCAGGCGAGCTCGCCTATGCCTATGTCGAGCAGTCGGAAGACCAGGAAACCGTGGCGCTCCGGGCGCCAGGCGCTCCCGGTGCCTACCGCATCCGCTATGTCCTCGCAGCGGCCGGAGGACACAAGATCCTCGCCGAGGTGCCGCTGACCGTCAGAGCCGCCCCGGCCAGCCTCGAAGCCCCCGCCAGCGTCCGGCCGGGCGAGGACTTTGCCGTGTCATGGCAAGGCCCCAATGGCGAGGGCGACTATGTCGACCTCGTCCCGGCCGGCTCCCGCGAGACCAGCGGCGAACTGAGCTATGTCTATACGCAGGCTGCCTCGGATGGCCGGCTCGCGGCGCCCGACAAGCCGGGACGCTACGACATCCGCTACATCCTGAAGGCGGGCGACGGCCTCAGCGTGCTGGCGAGGCGGAGCATCGAGGTCCGCTGAGCGGCCGGGGCCCACCGGGTCATGACCGAACGGCTTCGCGGCCGTCAGACGGCGTTTACAGCAGCCCCAGCTCCGCCAGTTCCCGCCGCAGCGCCTCCGGCATCGCGCCGAGATCGCCGCTGCGGCCGTCGATGTCGCGCGGCGCATCCTCGTCGGTGAGGTAGCGCCAACCCTGGAAGGGCCGGCACGGGCGCGGCTCCAGCGGCACGACGACCGGCTCCAGCACGAGATGGCAGCGGCCGATGCCCTCGCCATCGGTGAAGGGACGGACGGCCAGCAGCCTCTGCCGCGCGCAGATCTGGCCCTTGATCACCCAGTAGAGCGAGCCACCGTCGAGCAGCTCGTCGAGACGCTTGGGCACCATGCGAGTGGTGTGGATCTGCTCGGCCGTGCGGCCCAGCCGCCGCTCCAGCGTCAGGCGCTCCTCGATCCAGTCCTCCAGATCGCCGATCGAATCGGCGCCGACGCAGAGCTTGAGCAGGTGGAGAGGCATGGCGCGCAACCTAATGCCGGCAAGGCGACCCGGCCAGCACTCGTCGCGTTTCTCCACAGAGACGGTCTACGCCCGTCATGGTCGGGCTTGTCCCGACCATCCACGTCTTCCTTCGGCGGGGCAGCGTTCGAGGCGTGGATGCTCGGCACAAGGCCGAGCATGACGGGGAGAGTCCGGCAGGCTAGTAAGGCGCCGCTGGAAACGGGGAGACGAACATGCGCGGACTGACAGGCAAGGCCATTCTCGTCACCGGCTCCTCGAACGGAATCGGTCGCGCCATGGCGGAGCGGCTCATCGCCGAGGGCGCCAAGGTCCTGATTCACGGCCTTGACCAGGCAGAGGTCGACGCCACCTGCCGCGAACTGGGGCCAGCCACCCAAGGTGCCTCGGGCGACCTCACCGATCCCGCGACGGCGCAGGCCCTCGTCGATGCGACCATGGCGGCCTTCGGCCGCATCGACGGGCTCGTCAACAATGCCGGCATCTATCCGCGCGGCGTCATCGGTGAAACGACGGCAGCGTTCTTCGACCATATGTTCGCGGTCAACACCCGCGCGCC
The DNA here is from genome assembly GCA_002279705.1 of Allobosea sp. 12-68-7. GTDB lineage: Bacteria > Pseudomonadota > Alphaproteobacteria > Rhizobiales > Beijerinckiaceae > Allobosea. The sequence goes on along the minus strand of NCCO01000220.1, from coordinate 2,775 downwards.
GCTGCTCTGCGCCGAGGCGGCGATCCGCGCCTTCCGCGCGCAGGACTCGGCCGGCGCGATCGTCACCGTCGGCTCGCTCAACGCCTGGTGCGGCCTGTCCAACCTGACCGTCTATTCCATGTCCAAGGGGGCGCTGATGACGATGACACGCAACCTCGCTGACGCGCTGGGGCCCGAACGCATCCGCGTCAACCAGCTCAATGTCGGCTGGACCTTCACCGCCAACGAGGACGCGACCCAGCAGCGCGAGGGCCGCAAGCCAGGCTGGGAGAACGCGGTCCCGCTCCGCCACGCGCCGACCGGCCGCATCATGCAGCCCGCCGAGATCGCCGCCCATACGGCCTTCTGGCTGTCGGAAGAGAGCGCGCCGGTTTCCGGCCAGATCTACGAGGTCGAGCAATTCCCGGTCGTCGGGCGGCTGGGGTAGCGCCTCCGCCTGCCGTCATTGCGAGCGTAGCGGAGCAATCCAGGGGGCGTCGAGCGGCGGCTCTGGATTGCTTCGCTACGCTCGCAATGACGCATGATCCTCACCGACCGAGAGAAAGAACGGCCGCAAGCGACTCGGGCTATTCGCCGAGCACCACGACCTTCGCGCCTTCCGCCACCTGCGCGCCCGGCGCGGCGCCGATCTCGCTGACCGTGCCGTCGCGCGGCGCCACCAGCACATGCTCCATCTTCATCGCCTCGACGATGGCGAGCCGCTGGCCCTTCACGACCGCGTCCCCGGCGGCGACGAAGAGAGCGATCAGCTTGCCGTGCATCGGCGCCTTGATGACGCCGCCGGACCCCGCCGCCGCGTCGAGATCGACGGCGAAGGGGTCGAACAGCGCAACGGATGTCTGCCGACCGCGATGCAGCGCCAGCCAGGTGCCGCGCTCCCCTTGCGCGAGCGCGATCTCATGCTCGCCCTCGTCGATGTCGTGGCCGGGGAGACTGACGCGGGCGCCGGCCTCGTGCCACTCGATCCGCGCCTCGACCCGCTCGCCATCGACCAGCAGCGGCAGGCCCAGCGCCGGACGCGGCATCAGCGAGAAGGCGTCCGCCACGAGCCAGGGAGAGCGCGCCTCGCCATCGGCCCGCTCGGCCGCCTTCATCACGACCGCGACCTCCCGCTCCTCCTCGAGCTGGAGCGCCGCCGCCGCGACTGCCGCGGCATCGAGCGGCTGCGGCTCGGCCCCGAGTGCGGCGGTGTTGCGCTCGATGAAGCCGGTGTCGAAGGGCCCCTCGCGAAAGCCCTTCGCCTCCGTCAGCGCCTTGAGGAAGGCGAGATTTGTCCGCGGCCCGGCGACGATCGTCTCGCCCAGCGCCGCGCCGAGCCGGTCGAGCGCCTCAGTCCGCGTCGCGCCATGGGCGATCACCTTGGCGATCATCGGATCGTAGAACGGCGTCACCGTGTCGCCGGCCTCGACGCCGGTGTCGATGCGGATGCCCTCCGCCGCCGGGAATTGCAGCGCCCAGAGCTTGCCGGTCGAGGGCAGGAAGCCCTTCTCCGGATCCTCGGCATAGAGCCGCGCCTCGACGGCATGGCCGGTCGCGGTGACATCGGCCTGGGTGAAGCCCAGCGGCTCTCCGGCGGCGACCTGCAGCTGCAGTTCGACCAGGTCGAGCCCGGTGATCGCCTCGGTGACCGGATGCTCCACCTGAAGCCGCGTGTTCATCTCCATGAAGTAGAAGCGGTCGGCGCGCAGGCCCTCGCGCCCGTCGGCGATGAACTCGACCGTGCCGGCCCCGACATAGCCCACCGCCCGCGCCGCTTCGGTGGCGGCCTTGCCCATGGCCGCGCGGACCTCGTCGGTCATCCCCGGCGCCGGCGCCTCCTCGATGACCTTCTGGTGGCGGCGCTGCAGCGAGCAGTCGCGCTCGAAGAGATGGACGACGTTGCCATGGCTGTCGCCGAAGACCTGGATCTCGACATGGCGCGGCGCGAGCACGTATTTCTCGACCAGCACGCGCCCATCGCCGAAGGCGCTCTGGCCCTCGCGCCGGGCGCTGGTCAGCGCATCCGCGAAATCCTCCGGCCGATCGACCTTCTTCATCCCCTTGCCGCCGCCGCCGGCGACCGCCTTGATCAGCACGGGATAGCCGATCCGCTGCGCTTCCCGGGCCAGGAAGTCGACGCTCTGCTCGGCCCCGTGATAGCCCGGCACCACCGGCACCTGCGCCGTCTCGACCAGGGCCTTGGCGGCGTCCTTCAGCCCCATCGCGCGGATCGCGGAGGCAGGCGGCCCGACGAAGACGATGCCGGCCTGCGCGCAGGCCTCGGCGAAATCGGCATTCTCCGACAGGAAGCCGTAACCGGGATGGATGCAGGCGGCGCCGGCTTCCTTCGCCACCGCCAGGATCTTGGCCGCGTCGAGATAGCTCTCGCGGGCCGGCGCCGGGCCGATCCGGTGGGCCTCGTCGGCCATCTGCACGAACAGCGCTTCCGCATCGGCATCGGAGTAGACGGCGATGGTGCGCAGGCCGAGCCGCCTGGCCGTGCGGATGACCCGGCACGCGATCTCGCCGCGATTGGCGATCAGGATGGAGGGCAGTTTCTCGGCGATCGACATGGCGGCTTTCCCGGGAAGGCAGGCCGCCTTTATAGCCCGGCTGCCGGGGCTGTCGCCGCCTTGTTCTGCACAGGCACCTCGGCAGGCTTCGGGCGGAGCGACCGCCAGATCGCCCAGCTGGCCTGGAAGCACAGCCCCGCGACGAAGAGATCGAAGAGATATTCCGGCCAGCGCATCGGGGCGACGCGGGCCGCCAGCCCGAGCAGGGCGAAGCCCGTGGGAA
>NCCO01000018.1 GCA_002279705.1 Allobosea sp. 12-68-7 | reverse complement strand
AGCCTGAGCCACCGCAACTCCGCGATCCCTGACCAACTTTACCGCCTCGAGCTTGAACTCGCGGCTGAATGTCCTTCGTCCCATGCAAGGGCCTCCGATCGGGTGAAAACCTTATCCAGGTGTCCATCGAACCGGCAGCAGGCCACCTGTAGGCGAGACGGCGTTGAACCTCGAGCTGATGCGCCTGATCGACGCGCAGTTCCTGGAGACGCCCTGGTACGGCTCGCGGCAGATGGCGCGGCACCTGCGGCGCGAGAGCTACGTGGTCGGCCGCAAACGCATCCGGCGGCTGATGACGAAGATGGGCTTGGCGCCGATCTACCAACGGCCGCGGACGACGGTGCCGAACCCCGAGCACCGGGTCTTTCCCTACCTGCTGCGGGACCTGGTGATCGACCGTCCCAACCATGTCTGGTGCGCCGACATTACCTACCTGCCGATGCGGCGTGGCTTCCTCTACCTGGTCGCGGTGATGGACTGGGCGACGCGCAAGGTGCTGGCCTGGCGGGTGTCGAACACCATGGAGGTGGAGTTCTGCCTTGAGGTGCTTGAGGAGGCCATGGCGCGGTACGGGCGGCCGGAGATCTTCAATACCGATCAGGGCAGCCAGTTCACCTCGCCGCGGTTCACCGGTCTCCTGCAGCAGGCCGGGGTGCGCATCTCGATGGACGGCCGCGGCCGCTGGCTGGACAATGTCTTCATCGAGCGACTGTGGCGCAGCCTGAAGTACGAGTGCGTCTACCTGCATGCCTTCGAGACCGGCTCGGAACTGCGGGCCGGGCTGTCGAAGTGGATCGGCTACTACAATACCAGACGCCCACATTCTGGCCTGGACGGCAGGACACCGGACGAGGCGTATGGGGCCAATGCGGTGACGAAATTGGCGGCCTGACGGAAACCAGGATCGAGCTTCTCCAGGCCGCCAAGCTGTCCGACGAATGGGGACCACCTCATCATGCTGAACTTCCACCATCAAGCCATAGTCAAAGTAGCGCCCTGCAAATATTACGGTACTGGGCAGCGTGGCACGGACCGGGGTACCGACCGGCGCGCGCAAGTCGACCCCAGAATGCATCCCGCCATGGCGTGGCCCAAAGCCGGAGGAAAATTCACCCGCGACTGGCAAGGCGACTGGACAAAGGGCCGCCAGGGCGTCCACGGGCGTATAAATGGCCAATAAGGCAAGGAAAGCCGAGCGGCGTATTATCATGGGCCCGCTGTGGCGCAGGGAAGCCCGATGCGCAACCCGCCGGCTCACAGGCGCGGAAGCACCCGCGGCGCCGGCGCCGGGGTGGCGCCCGGCGGCAGCAGCGGCTGGACCAGTTGGGCGAAGCGCTCGAAGGACAGGACGCCAGGATGCACCCGGCCGCCGATCACGAAGGTAGGCGTCGCCTGGACGTTGAACTCGCGCGTGGCCTCCAGCCTCGACCGCACGATCGGGTCGGTGAAGCCGCGGTCGGTCCAACAAGCTTCCATGCGGGCGGCCGAAAGTCCTGCCACCCCACCAGTGCGACGCAGCCAGCTGCGGGCATCCGGGCTGTGCGCCCAGGCCTCCTTGTTGGTGTAGAGCACCGAGATCAGGGCCTCGTACCGCTCCGGTCCGGCGCAGTGGACCATTGCGGCGGCATCCAGTGCGACGCGGTCGAGCGGAAAATCCCGCATGACGAAGCGCACCAGGCCAGTGTCGACATAGGCGACCTTGATCCGCGGAAAATGCTGGGTGTGAAAATTGGCGCAGTTGCCGCAGGTCAGCGAGTGGAACTCGATCACCGTCACGGGCGCATCCTGCCGCCCGATCACGCGCTCCTCCGGCAAGGGACGCGGTGTTTCCGGTCCCGGTTCGGTCACCGAGAAGGGCGGGGCGGCGGCCTGCTGCGCCAGGGCGGGCGCAGCCAAAGCGAGGACCGCCAAGCCCGACAGGGTGGCGCGGCGCGATGGGTGGTCGATCATGGAATCTTGCTCCCGGTATCCCGCAATGCGGGTGTGCCCGCGGCCGGTGCGGAGCGCAGGCCGTCGAGGATGAGTAGGGCCACGCCGCAGACGATGGCGACGTCGGCCATGTTGAAGGTGGGCCAGTGCCAACCGGCATAATGGGCATCGAGGAAGTCGACGACCGCACCGATACGAATTCGGTCCACGACGTTGCCCAGGGCGCCGCCGATGACCAGGCCCAGTGCCAGGGCCTCCACCCGCGATGCCGTGCGCCAGAGCCAGCGCAGCAGCATGGCGGTGATGCCGAGGGTCACCAGGACCAGCACCCATACGGCGCCCGCCGCGCTTTCGGCGAACAGGCCAAAGGTCACGCCGGTATTAAAGCCGAGTCGCAGGTTCAGCACCGGCAGCACCGTGATTCCCTCGCTGTAGGGCGGCCAGAGGGCGGCAAGCGCCCAGGCCTTGGTGACCTGGTCAACGGCTGCGGCGGCCAGGGCTGCCATGATCCCGATCAAGCGCATCAACCAAGCCTCAACAGGAAGGGAAAAGTCTGCACGAACCAGGCGGCGATGCGCGTCATCTCACCCGTAATCATCAGGATGCCCATCGCGGCCATGACGAGGCCGGAGGCCACCTGTGCGCCACGACCAAATCCGCGCCATTGCCGCAACATCGCCGCGGCCGCGGGCAAGTAGAAGGCAACCAGCAGGAAGGGCACGCCCAGCCCCAGCGAATAGGCAAGCAGCAAAGGCGCGCCCGCGCTATCGCCCTGAGTCGCCGCGACTGCCAGCACGGCGCCGAGCACCGGACCAATACAGGGGGTCCAGGCAAAGCCGAAGGAAACCCCGAGCAGTGTCGCTCCGCCCGGCGTGCCGCCCGCAGCGAAGGCCGGCAGCCGCACGTCGCGTAGCAGCCAGGAAGGCCGCAGCGCGCCCATCTGCACCAGGCCGAAGGCCAGCACCAAGGCGCCGCCCGCGATTTGGAACTCCAGGCTCCAGCGCCGCAGCCATTGCGACAGCGCCGAGGCGCCAAGCCCCAGCAGCACGAAGACCAGCGAGAACCCCAGCACGAAGCAGGCGCCGAGTAGCATGGCGCGGGAGCGCGGCGGCGCATCGCGCACCCCGGTGCCGCAGGCATAGGCGACCCAGCCCGGAACGAGCGGCAGCACGCAAGGCGACAGGAAGGAGACCAGGCCACCGCCAAAGGCGAGCAGAAGACCGAGGGCAGAAAGATCGAGCGTCATGCGGCTCGCTCTCGGCGCGTGGCGGCCATCCCTGCCAAACTTGCCAGCACGGCAATGAGGAATGGCTGGTCTCCAAGGCGCGCGTAAAGCGTCTCGCCCGGCAGCGCCGCAGGCAGTGCCGTGTCCAGCACGCCGCGCACGCCGAGTGCCAGCCGCTGCCGCTCACGACCGTAGGCATCGGTCACGAAGGAGATTCCACCATTTGCAACGCGCACCATCGGCAAGCCGAATTCTACCGCGCGCATCCTGGCCGCCAGCGCATGCTGATGCGGGCCCCAGGAACGGCCGAACCAGGCATCGTTGGTGAGGGTCAGGATCCAGCCGGCCTCGCGCGCCGCCCCGCTCCCACGGCCGGCGAAGATCGCCTCGTAGCAGATCAGCGTGACGGCTGCCGGCAGGCCCGGGATCGGCAATGGCGAGAGGTCCGTGCCGGGCGAGAAATCCACGGTGCCCTCCGTCAACTTCGGAATGCCGGACAGCCACGCGCGGAAGGGCATGTATTCTCCGAATGGAACGAGCCTGACCTTGTCGTAGACCGACAGGATTTGGGCCGTGTCGTCGAGCACGAGGGCGCTGTTGCGCATCGAAGGGCCTTCGGCGGAGTCCAGACCCCGCCGCACCGAGCCGGTGACGAGAGCACCTTCCCGCGGTACCACGGCTGCAATTGCGGCGCGGACCGCAGGCTCCTCCGCCACCAGATAGGGCACTGCCGTCTCGGGCCATAGTAGATGGGTTGGCCCCTCCCCAGAAGAGCCTGGCGCTTGGCTGAGGGTCAGAAGATCGGAGAGGATGCGCCTCCGCTCCGACGGCTCCCATTTGAGGGATTGCGCCACATTGGGCTGCACCAGGCGAAGGCGAACATCCGGCACGTCAGGTGGCGGCGGTACGGCGAGCCGCGCTGCGCCGGTTGCCCAGACAAGTGCCAGTAGGGTCGCCGCAACGCCGAAGGGCCAAGCTCGCCGCAGGGAAAGCCCGAGTGCTGGAAGAGCCGCCAGGATGATGGTCACCAGGCCCAGACCATGGACCCCCACAAAGGCAGCAAGCTGTAACGGAGCGTCTGCGAAGCCCCAGGCATGCCCCGCCAAGTTCCAGGGAAAGCCGGTGAGAACCGCACCGCGCAGCCATTCGCCGGCGGCCCAGCAGACTGCGTAGGCAATGAGAAGGCGCGCACCGCCCCTGCGGCCTGCCACGAGGCGGGCCGCCGCGAGCGACAGCGCAGGAAATAGCGCGAGACCCGCCGACAGCGCCGCAAGCGCAGGGAGGGCGAATGGACCGAATCTCTCGGCATCGACCGCAAAAGCCTCGGTAATCCAGCCCAACCCTGTGGCGAAGCTGCCGAGGCCGAATAGCCAGCCGAGAAGGAAGGCGCCGCCGATTGAGCGGGTTCGTTCCAGAAGCAGGAACAGGCCACCGAAACCGATAAAGAGAAGCGGCAGCAGGTGTAGCGGCGCGAAAGCAAGCGGCGTGACCGCCCCTAGGCCAAGGCCCGCAAGCTTTTGCAACAACTCAACTCGGGACCGTCTCACCTCCGCCTTATCCGGCACGGGAAATTGGATGAACGCTGCCCTGCGTTCCGCCTTCACCGCGGCGCCGTCGCTGCGGCCCGCCGCGCCTCCCCCTGCTCACCAATACGCACCATGGCAACTGCGTAAAACACGGCCACAAGCACGAACAGCACCGCGAGGATCGCGCGAGAGCGGTGCTTTTGGGCAGCGCGGCGTAAATCATCAGAGGGCGACGTGTCGTCGTTCAATGGTCATGCCCCCGAAGCTCGACGGCGATCTCGCCAGCACGCTCAAAGCGCAGGAATACGCGGATCATATCGCCTGATCTGAGGGGCTGACGCAGGCCATTGAGCGCGAGGTGCGGCCCCTCGGCTTCCATCGTGAGGGTGCCGTCGGTGGGGACGGGAAGGCCTTCGGCTGCGGGGCGGAATTCGGTGGCTGAAACCGGATCGCGTTCCCGCAGGCGCACGGTTTCGACATCAGGCGACCACGCAGAAACGAGGCGATCCATCGTCGTGCCAGTATTCCGGACGATGACGAATCCTTTGCTCTCCCGTGCTTCAGGCGGCACGGCCTGGGCCCAGGCACCGCTAACGACCAGCGGCACAGGTAGTCTATCCTGCGCTGCAGCTGATCGTGAGGAGACCGCCCGCCAGGCCAGGACGATCGCCATCGTCAGCCAGCGGCGCTGCGAGTTGCCATAGTCCATCAATCAAACATCTCCCGAAGCCAGGACTTCCGGCGGACATGATCGCCCCGACCACCGTGTCCCCGCTGATGCCCGCCTTCCGGCTGCCGCCCGCTAGCATTTGGCGTAGTCCAGGCTGACACGGGTGGGGCTGGCGCCGCCTTGGCGCGCTCGATGATCTTGTCCAGCTCACCGCGGTCGAGCCAGACGCCGCGGCATGTCGAACAATAGTCGATCTCAACGCCGGCACGGTCGGCCATCGTCAGCACGGTGCCGCAGCGCGGACAGTCGAAAGGGACGGTCATTAGCAAGCGTTCCTCAGTGTTTGCCGGCAACGAGGCCGCCGGGGGGATCGACCTGCACGGTGACATGGTCGATGGCGTAGCGTTCGCGCAGCCGTGCCGAGACCAGCGCCGGAAGTGCCAAAGGATCGGCACCCACCGCCGGGACGACATGGACTGTGGCGACGCTGCTTTCGTCGGTCAGCGTCCAGGCATGCAGGTGGCCGGCCTCCGCGACGCCGGGCAGGGCTGCGAGATCGGCCTCGGCGGCGCGTGCATCCAGGCCGCGGGGCACAGCCTGCAGCAGCACACGGATGGAATCCGACACCAGGCCCCAGGCCGAGCGCACCACCAGCAGGGCGACCAGGACCGACAGGATCGGGTCGAGCAGGGTCCAGCCGGTCAGCATGATGCCGATGGCGGCGGCGATCGCGCCGACCGAGCCCAGCAGGTCGCCCATCACATGCAGCATCGCGCCGCGCAGGTTGCCGTCGCCTTGGTCGCCCTGCCGCAGGATCAGCGCGCCAGCGATGTTGATGCCGAGGCCAATGACCGCAACGATCAGCATCGGCCCGGCCAGGATTTCTGCCGGTTCGCGTAGCCGCTGCACCGCCTCCCAGGCGATCCAGGCGACCAGGAGAAGCAGCGAGGCGCCATTGGCCAGCGCGGCCAGCACACGCACCCGGTGAAAGCCGTAAGTTCGCGCCGCATCCGGCGCGCGTGCGGCGACGCGATAGGCGATCAGCGCCAGCAGCAGGGCTGCGGCGTCCGACACCATGTGGCCCGCATCGGCGATGAGCGCCAAAGACCCCGAGAACCAGCCGCCGGCGGCCTGCACGGCAGCATATCCAGCGGTCATGATGAAGACGGTACGGATACGCCGCTCGCTGCCCGCCGTGACCCGCGCCCCATGGTCGTGGCCGGCGTCGCGCTTCGCCGAGTGGTCGTGCCCGGACATCAGGCGGGCGGCCGCCAGCGCAGCAGGCGCAGGGCGTTCAAGGTGACCAGCACCGTCGCCCCGGTATCGGCCAGGATCGCGGGCCACAACCCGGTCAGGCCTGCCAGGGTGGTCACCAGGAAGACGGCCTTCAGCCCGACCGCCACCGCCACGTTCTGCTTCACATTGGCCATGGTGGCGCGGGACAGGGAGACCAGCTCCGCGACGCCCGTCACGCGGTCCCGCAGCACCGCGGCATCCGCCGTCTCCAGCGCCACGTCGGTGCCGCCGCCCATGGCCACGCCGACCGAGGCCGCCGCGAGTGCCGGTGCGTCGTTGATGCCGTCGCCGACCATGACCACCGGGCCGCCCTCCATCAGCCGGCCGATCTCGCGCAGCTTGTCGTCCGGCAACAGTTCTGCCTTCACATCGAGACCCAGCGAAACGGCGATGGCCTCGCCGGTGCGGCGGTTGTCGCCAGTCAGCATCACGGGCCGGAGGCCGAGCGCGGCCAAGGCTGCAATGCCCTCCCGCGCATCGCCGCGCGGTTCGTCGCGCAGTGCGATAAGGCCGAGCGCATCGCGGTCCGCCAGCACCACGGTCACCGTCTTGCCTTCGGTCTCCAGCCGGGTCAGCGCCGCATCGAGCGCGCCCAGATCAGCCCCCGCCTCCCGCGCATATGGCCGTGACGGCCTTGCCGGGGATGGCGGCAAGGCTGCTTGCCTGCGGCAGAACCAGCGCGCGGGCTGCCGCTTCGGCCAGGATCGCCTTTGCCAGCGGATGCGCCGATCCCTGTTCCACCGCCGCCGCCAGTTCCAGTACCTGCTGTTCGGCCTGGCCGGGTGAGGGCACGATATCTGTCACGCGCGGGCGGCCCTCGGTCAGGGTGCCGGTCTTGTCGAAGGCGACGGTACGCGCGGCGCCGATGGCCTCAAGCGCCGCGCCGCCCTTCACCAGCAGCCCGCGCCGGGCGCCAGCCGAGAGGCCTGACGCCATGGCGGCCGGCACCGAGATCACAAGGGCGCAGGGGCAGGCGATCAGCAGCACGGCCAGGCCGCGATACAGGCTCGTGCCCCAGTCCCAGCCCAGCAGGAAGGGCGGCAGCAGGATCACCAAGGCCGAGACGATCATCGCGCCCGGCGTCCACCACTCGGAGAACCGCTCGATGAACCGTTGCGTCGGCGCGCGGGAGGCGGTGGCGTCCTCCACCATGCGGATGATGCGGGCGATGGTGTTGTCGGACGCGGCGCGGGTCACGCGGACCCGCAGCACGCCATCCGCATTGATCGATCCGGCGACCACGGCCTCGCCCGGCCCGCGCGAGACCGGAATGCTCTCGCCGGTCACGGGGCTTTCATCCAGCGCCGAAAGGCCCTCCTCGATGAGGCCATCGCAGGGCACCCGGTCTCCGGGTCGCACCAGCACCAGGTCGCCGACCGCAAGCTTGTCGGCCGGAATCTGCTCCGTGCCGCCATCCGCCCGCAGGCGGAGCGCCACACGCGGCATCAACTCCGCCAGGGCGCGGATGCCGGCGCGGGCGCGGCCGGCGGCCACGTTCTCCAGCAACTCACCCACCGCGAAAAGCAGCACAACGACGGCTGCTTCCTCGGCCGCGCCGATGACCGTGGCGCCGGCGGCAGCCGTCACCATCAGCGTTTCGATGGAGAAGGGCGAACCGGCACGGGCCAAGGCCCAGGCGCGCCTGCCGAAGGGCACCAGGGCAATCAGGGTCGCCGCGAGGAACAGCGGGTAGGTCAGGCGCTCCGGCAGGGCGAGCGACAGCGCATAGGCGCCGAGGACCAGGCCGCCGAGCAGCCAGACGAGCTTTGCCTTGGAGGTGGCCCACCAGGCCTTCTCGGCATCGGCGGGATCGTCATGATCATGGCCGTGTCCATGCGCCGCCGCGGCTGGCGACGCGGGATGGTCGTGGCCCGCATGGTCATGCCCGGCGTGGTCATGTCCGGAATGGTCGCAGCTGGGCGCCGGACGACCCGGAGAAGCAGTCGATGGGGCCAGAGTGGTTGCAGTGTAGCCGACCGCCGCGACCTGCTTCACGACGGCCTCGGGCGTTGTGGCGCCAGGAGCGAGCGAGAGCGACAGGCGCTCCGCCATCAGGTTCACCTCGACCTCGCCCACCCCGGGTAGCCGCTCGACGGCCCGTGTCACCTTGGCGACGCAGCTGGCGCAGTCCATGCCCTCCACCCGCCAAGTCAGCCGTGTCGTCGCGCCCATGCCAATCACCCCATCCCGCTGGCCCTGGTATGGGACTTCTAGTGGCTGGAGGTTCAAGGCCCTCTTTGGGGGAAATCGACAGGAGGCGTGCTGGCGAAAGGTTGCAGCAGCAGCCGGTCCAGCCTCTGCTGCCGGGCGATGCGCCAGCCCGGCACGCCAATGACGGCGTCATCGAGCCCTGCCGCCGGTGTGGCGCGGTAGCTGCCGAACAGGTGATCCCACCAAGGCAGGCAGAAGCCGAAGCAGCTATCGGTCTCGGCCTGGACCTCCGAATGATGGGTACGGTGCATGTCCGGCGTCACCACCAGGCGCCGCAGCCAGCGTTCCGCCCCGACCGGTATGCGGATATCGGCATGGTTGAACAGGCTGGTGGCGTTAAGCAGCACCTCGAAAGCCAGCACCGCCACGGGCGGCGCGCCGAGGGCGGTCACCACTGTCGCCTTGATGCCGAGCGAGAGTAGGATCTCTACGGGATGGAACCGCAGCCCCGTCGTGGCATCCAACTCCGGGTCTGCATGGTGCATCCGGTGCAGCCGCCACAGCACCGGCACGTGGTGGAACACGCGGTGCTGCCAGTAGATCGACAGGTCCAGTACCAGGACCGCCAACGGCACGGCCAACCAGAAGGGCGCGCCCAGAGCGGGTAGCAGGCCGAGGCCCCGCGCCTCCGCCCAGACCGCCACGCCGACCGCCCCTGCGGGCGCCACCAGCCGCAGCAGGACTGAGCCGATCAGCGGCAGAGCTAGGTTAGCCGGCCAGCGCCGCCAGCCGAGCGGCCTCGCCAAGCCCCGCGCCCAGATCCGCTCGGCAAGGACCATGGCCGCAAGCACGCCAAGGAACACGCCCAGGCGGATCGCTGCTTTGGCGGCCATGATGCCGGCTCCTCCCTCAAGAGGGCCTGGTGCCGTGAAAGCGCATGAAGGGGCGGTGCGGCACCCCGCCGAAGGCGATGACGTCATAGCTGTCGGCAGGCTGCCCCGGCACTTCCATGCCGGGCGAGCCCATCGGCATCTCCGGTACGGCGAGGCCGCGAACGCCTGCCGGGCGTTCTGCCAGCAGGCGGCGGATGGCCGCGGCCGGGACATGGCCCTCGAAGGCAAAGCCCTCTGCCTCACCGGCATGGCAGGACAGCAGGTCGGCAGGCGTGCCGAGCCGCTGCCGCACGGCGCCGAGCGCCTGCGTCACCTGGTCGTCCACGGTGAACCCCTCGGCACGCAAATGCGCGACCCAGCCGCTGCAGCAGCCGCAGGATGGGTCGCGCCATACGGTGACGCGGACAGGCTCGGCCGCCCACGTGGCGCCAGGGAGCGTGGCCGCGGCGGCGAGCAGCAGATGGCGGCGGAGCATGGACATGGCTGTTTCCCTAATTGCCCGTAGTTGTCGGGATCGGCCGACATATTGGGCGGGCTCAGGGTTACGCCACGGGCGCCTTTTGCATAGCGGTCGCCTGGCTTGGCACGGAAGCGGGCAGGTTCAGCCCCCCGCCCATGGCCGCCGCGCTGCACGAACCGGCCCTCTGATCCTCAATCCCCGAAGGCGGCGTCGTACAGCAGCTTCATGTTCAGCCCGAGGATCACTGCCGCCGTCGCCCAGCCCAGCGCCAGTTGCCAGAGCGGCGCGACGAAGACGCCCAGCCGCCGCTTGTCCTGCGCAAAAAGCATCAGCGGGATCACCGCGAAGGGCAGCTGGATGGAAAGGATGACCTGGCTCAGGATCAGCAGCTGCGCTGTTCCACTGGTACCATAGAACCAGGTGACCAGGACGGCCGGCACGATCGCCACCAGCCGGGTGACAAGGCGGCGCAGCACCGGGTGCAGCCGGAACCGCAGGAAGCCCTCCATCACCACCTGGCCGGCGAGCGTCGCCGTCACCGTCGCGTTCAGTCCGCAGAACAGCAGCGCCACGGCGAACAAGGTGGCGGCCAGCCCACTGCCGAGCAGCGGTGCGATCAGCCGATAGGCGTCACCAATCTCGGCGACCTCGGTATTGCCCGAGGTATGGAAGGTGGCCGCGGCGGTGATCAGAATGGCGGAGTTGACGAGCAGCGCCAGCGTCAGCGCGATGGAGCTGTCGATGGTTGCGAACTTGATCGCTTCGCGCTTGCCCGCCTCATCGGTCTTCCAGGCGCGCGACTGCACCACGGCGGTGTGGAGGTACAGGTTGTGCGGCATCACCGTCGCACCCAGGATGCCCATGGCGATGTAGAGCTGCGTCTGGTTCGTCACGATCGAGGCGGCCGGGATATAGCCGTTCAGCACTGCCGCCCATTCCGGCTGCGACAGCGCGATCTGCACCGCGAAGCACCCGACGATCAGCGCGATCAGCCCGAAGACCAGCGCCTCCAGCCAGCGCACGCCCTTGTTCTGCAACCACAGGATCAGGAAGGCATCGAGCGCCGTGAGCATCACGCCATAGAGCAGAGGAATGCCGAACAGCAGTTCCAGCGCGATGGCGGTGCCAATCAGCTCGGCCAGGTCCGTGGCGCAGATGGCGATCTCTGCAAACAGCCAGAGCGGATAGGCCACAAACTTGGGAAATCGGTCGCGGCAGAGCTGCGCCAGGTCGCGCCCAGTGGCGACCCCGATCCGCACGCAAAGCGCCTGCAACAGGATGGCCATCAGCGAGGAGGTCAGCGCGACTGCCAGCAGCGTGTAACCAAAGGCCGACCCGCCCGCGAGGGACGTGGCCCAGTTGCCGGGGTCCATGTAGCCGACGGCGACCAGGTAGCCTGGCCCCATGAAGGCGAAGAGCTTGCGCAGGAAGCCGCCGGCATTGGGTACCGCCACGCTGCGGTGGACTTCCGGCAGGCTCGGCTGGCCAATCTGGTCGACAATATCCGAAGGCGGTTTCATGCCTACCCTCCATAAGTTAGCATAGGCTAAGTTATGATAGAGCGGCTATCAAGAGGACCAAGCTGTATAGTCGATGCCCCATGCGCAAACCCGCCGCCGAGCGGCCACTTCCACCTGCCGACGATCACGCTGCTCGCTTCGCCCGCCAACGCGAGGCTGACCGGAGCGCAACGGCCGAGGATTATGTGGAATTGATCGCAGACCTGATCCGAGAGGAGAACGAGGCCCGTGCCGTCGACCTCGCACGCCGCATGGGAGTCTCCCAGGCCACCGTCAATGCGACGATCGGCCGTCTGCAACGTGACGGCCTGGTGGAAACGAAGCCCTATCGCGGCCTGTTCCTGACCGAAGCCGGTCAAGCCATGGCGACAGCCGCCAAGACGCGACACGACCTGGTGGTTCGATTCCTTATCGCGGTCGGGCTCGACCCGGAGACGGCGGAGGAGGATGCCGAGGGGCTGGAACACCATGCCAGCGACAAGGCGCTCGCCGCCTTCGCGCGATTCCTGGAAACCCGCAGCTCAGGAGGCGAATGATGGAGACCTATGCCATCGGCGACCTAGCCCGCGCCACGGGCGTCAAGGCAACGACGATCAGATGGTACGAGCAGGAGGGATGGCTGCCGCCACCAGCCCGCACAGCAGGCGGCCACCGTGCCTATGGCGCGGCGCACCTGCGCCGCCTCGGCTTCATTCGCCATGCGCGGGAACTGGGCTTTGAGAGTGACGCGATCCGCGCGCTGCTGGATCTTGCGGATCAGCCGGATGCCGACTGCGCCAAGGCGCATGCCTTGGCCACCTCGCAGATCGCCGAAATCGACGCGCGCCTCGCAAGGCTAGCGGCACTGCGCGCCGAGCTGGTCCGCATGGCAACGAGCTGCGAGGGTGGAGTGGTTGGCGAGTGCCGTATCATCGAGACGCTCGCCGACTTCGCCCACGGCCACTGCGTTGATGCAAGCCACGGGGCAATGCTGCGCTAGCTGCCCGGCCGTGCCCGGCGGCTTGCCGTAACCTCGGCTTCGACGAGCTCGGTGAGCTGCCGGGCACCAAAGGATGGCAACGGCTTGCCGTTCACGAAGAAGGTCGGGGTTTGCCGAACCCCGATGGCCTGGATGTCGGCGACATCCTGTCGCAGCACGGCATCTACTGCCGGTGCGGCCGCGTCCCGCCGCGCCCGTGCGAGGTCGAGCCCGGCCCCGGCGGCGATCTGCCAAGCGAGGGGCAAGTTTGGTGCGTCGTGCGCCGCCCATTGCGGCTGGCGCATGAAAAGCTGTTCGAGCACCGGCTCGAAGAGGTTCTGCAAGCGCGCCGCCTCCAGGATCCGCACTGCCTCGTCGGAGCCCTGGTGGAAGGGCGCGTAACGCACCACCACCCGGACATCATCGGGATACCGCGCAAGGATCTGCTTCACGACCGAATGAAAAGCCCGGCAGGCCTCGCAGGATGGATCAAGGAACTCGACCATCGTAACCGGCGCCTCTGCCCGGCCGATAACCGGCGAGTGCGGCCGGACCATTGTGCCGCTTGGCACGCTCGCGCCCACTGGCGCGCCGCGCACGGCTTCCGCCGGGTCCAACAGAGCCATGGAGGCAGCGAAGCCTGCCAGGGCAACGGCACCCGTGCCCAGGACGAGCATGCGCTTGTTCATCGGCTCGATCTCCACGAGGGAAGCAGCAGCAAGAGGATTGCGGTGAAGGACGCGACGGAGAGATAGGGAATAGGAACAGCCCCGAAGACGGTCATTCCGCCACCGGAGCAGGAGGGACCGGCGCCACAGGGTTCGATCTCGGCCGGGATCAACCCCGCGTAAAGAAGGCCGTGATAGGCTGCAATCAGCCACCCCATGGCAGCCAGCGCCAGGACATAGGGGCGGATGGCGGCATCAGAGCGGAAGCTGGCGATCGCCAGGATCACGGCCAGCGGGAACATGAGGATTCGCTGGTACCAACAGAGAAGGCAGGGCGTCTGGCCCATCACTTCGCCGATGAACAGGGCACCCAGGGTCGCGGCAAGCGACACGAACCAGGCAGCAAAAAGGCGCGGCCAGACATCCCCGGTCTGCGGCGCCACCTTCGGTTGCGGCGTCGCCGATGGTGGCTGCGCAGTCTGCGGCATCAGGTCCGTCTTTCGTAGAGAGCCGCGCTCTTGAACAAGACGCGGCAGCACGGGGGCCATCAGTGGCGAGTGTGGTGGCAAATGCAGTGCGGCTCGGGGTAACGAAGCGTGGGCGAGGTATTTGATACTGCACCTGAATGGTACACCCCCTCGCCGCAGCCGACTTATAGTACTTCTAGTGGCTAGAGGTTCAAGGGGGTAGGCACCGAAACCCACCCCTTCGAATCAGGCCGCCCCCGCCATCTCGCGGCAGGTTGCCGCGCAGCGGCGGCAGGCTTCAGCATTCGCCTTCATGCGGCCGTCCGGGTCTTCATGCTCCTCGCAGAGCTTCGCGCAGGCCTCGCAGATCTCGGCGCATTCACGGCAGAGATGCGCGTGATGCGGCGAGTGCCGCGCCATGAAGTCGGCCGAGGTAATGCAAATCTGCGCGCAGTCCAGCAGGGAAACGAGGTGCGTCGCCTCCGCATGGTGCCCGCCCCCGTGCAATACGTGGATCACAGTCTCGGTGCAGGATCGGTGGCAGTCGAGGCACTCGCGGATGCAGTTTGACATGTCCATGGCTGGTTTTCCTCTGGCCGGGATGTCCGGCGAAGCGACAACCATGCTCTAGTGGCTAAAGGTTCGTTGGGCACACGGGAACGTGCAAGCTCAGTACTCCGCTCTCCCCTGTTCCCCAGGGCTGAAGGCTTGACGCTATCACGCTCTGACGTCTGGCCCCGCTAAACGTCGGCGCCTGCGTACCGCTGGGCGACACCACGGCGCATGAGTGGATTTCGGGAGGGTTTTGAGGACGCGATCCAGATTGCGGAGGTGTGGCAGCTGTGGGGCGCGCGATCTCGCGCGTTCCCCACCATAACCGACCGCATGCTCTACTTCGTCCAGTGCCCGAGAACCCACTCCCACTGCCGACGCTGATAGTCGTAGCGCCAGTGCGCCTTGACCCAGTGGTTCTTTCCAAAAGGCTTGAGCGTCTGCATGTTCTGCAGCCGATCGGGCGGCTTTGGCGGCCGTGGCGGGTGGAACGGCCGAGGGCGCTTGAACATATCCTCCATCCTTTAGTTGAGAGTGTATTCGCGCCAAGGGATCGCTCCGAGGGGCACGCCCGCGAGGAAGCGCGAGATGTCGGGGCGGCCGTAGTAGGTTGGATTGCCGCAGTGATCCTGCGCCATGAGGGCAACCGGCATGCCCGGAAAGGCCTGCCGGAAACTGGCAGCCGTCTTGTCGGCCTCGAAGTTGTTGTCGAGAACGTGTCGCCGCACGACCACAACCGCGAAGGTGACGCCCTGCTCGCGGATGATAGCCCCGTGAAAACGCATGACATATCTCCTCTTGAGGAGCGGTCGTGCCATGTGACGGCACCCCTGGTTGCTTGTCAGCCTTTTGGCGGATTGGGATCCCGGCCGTGGCTGTCGCGCTCGCGGATCCGGCCGTCGCGGCCATGCACGAACAGTTCGCTCTCCTGGTTCCGCGCGATGCCTCGGGCCTCCGAGATGGCCTCCGACTGCGTGGGATGAATCGAGGTCGCTCGGCTGTTGCCGGCGCCCTGGACTGCCCACCCGCTTCCGCGCGGCACAACGTGCTGATTCTTGCCGGCCATCTGATGAACTTCTAGCTCCCTCCTTGGGAGCAAATAAGAGTTATCATGTTGATCCCTTGAGGGGAACACTTTATATGCGAGGTATTCAGGGAGCAGGGGCTTGCATGTGGAGGCGGTTCGCATAGTGTCAGGGGGATGCGAATCATCTCGCGCAGTACACTGCTGGCCTTCCACGAGGGCCGGCCTGAACGCGTGGACGCGCGAGCCGCTTTAGAAGCCTGGTATCGCGAGGCCAAAAAGGCGTCGTGGAGCACATCTGCTGATGTGAAGGCGCAGTACCGCTCTGCCAGCATCCTCAAGGGTGGGCGGGTGGTCTTCAACATCTGCGGCAACAAGTACCGGCTGGTCGTGCGGGTGAACTATGGAGTCGGCGTCGTCTACGTCCGCTTCATCGGCACCCATTCGGAATACGACAACATAGACGCGGAGACGATCTGATGGCGCACATCCGACCCGTCCGCACGGAAGCGGACCACGCTGCTGCCCTCGCTCGGATTGACGAGCTGATGGCCGCTCAGCCCGGGACGCGGGAGGCTGACGAGCTTGACGTACTCGCGACCCTCGTGGATCGATACGAGGAAGAGCACTTTCCCATTGGCGCGCCGACCCCGGTTGAGGCGATCCTGTTCCGCATGGAGCAGGCCGGTCTCGCGCGTCGTGATCTCGAGCCGCTTTTGGGTGGGCGCGCCAAGGTATCAGAGGTGCTCAGCGGTAAGCGTCCGCTGACACTCGCGATGATCCGCGCTCTCAGCACGCGGCTCGGCATCCCAGCCGAGGTCCTCTTGCGGGAGGATCAGGATGACGACGTCGGGCAGCAACCGGCTGACCTGGATTGGACCCGATTCCCGGTCGCCGAGATGGCAGAGCGCGGGTGGTTTGGTCGGGTGACCGGTGACGTCGCTGCACAGGCCGCGAAGCTCATGAAACGCTTGCAGAATCAGGCTGGAGGGCCGCTGGCAGCGACTTGCGCGCTGTATCGGAAGAACGACCACCTCCGTCAGAGCTCAAAGGTGGACCTCCACGCACGGGCCGCTTGGTGCTGGCGTTCCATGGCGGTGGCAAAAGAGGAAAAGGAGGTAGGAGTCTTTGATCCCTCGGCCGTCGATCTGGAGTTCCTGCGAAGCGTGGTGAAGCTGAGCCGTCATGGCGACGGCCCGAGCCAGGCACGCAAGTTCCTGGCGCAGCACGGGATCCGCTTCGTTGTCGTTCCGCACCTAAGCCGCACCCACCTTGATGGTGCTGCCCTGCAACTTGTGGATGGGATGCCGGTCATCTCTCTCACCCTGCGCTACGACCGGCTCGACAACTTCTGGTACTGCCTAGCTCATGAGCTCGCGCATGTGGGTCGGCACCTTGGGCGCGGCGAGTTCAAGCCCTACCTCGACGACTTCTCGGCTGCCCTTCTTCCAGGAGAAGAGCCTCATTCGGTGGAGGAGGTCGAGGCTGACGAGTGGGCCCGCGAGGCGCTCATTCCTGGTGCCATATGGGGGAGCAGCCTGGTGCGCTCCGACCCATCGACCACCAACGTGCTCGCGCTTGCGGATGAACTCGGCGTGGCGCCTGCCATCGTCGCCGGGAGGGTCAGGTACGAGCAGCGGAACTACAGGCTTTTGACCCACTTCGTCGGCTCAGGCGTGGTGCGACGGCAACTCGGCTATCAATGATTGTCAGCCCCGTGACGGCTACACGCTCAGCATAGGAAAATGTCTCTAAGCGGCGTCTTCTTCCCAGGCCTGTCGGAGTGCCGCTGGAGGAGGTGGCGGCAATGATCCTCCACCTCTGCCTGCCGGTCAGCCGCTTCATCACCGGCCAGTCGATCCATATCAGCGGAGGCGCCTACCTGCCCTAACCTCCCCGACCCTGTCGACGAACTTAATTGCGGCAAATTTCGACGCCCGCCAAATGGAGAGCCTACTCAGGACGAATGCTCATCGCGAGCAAAGCGGCACGTCCTGGTCGACGCCCAGAGCCTGCTGATGCAGGCGATCATCCACGCCACGAAGGTGTAGGACCGCGACCGGCCGCCCTCCGCCGCCCCCCCCCGTCCAGGAAGCATGTCGTGGCGTCTCCCCGCCGTTGGCAGGGGCCGCGCTCTACTCGCGACTGCTGGTCGCTCCCGGAGCCCGCTGCGCGGGTCTCTGCCCTCCGGGTGACGGTCGCTGACGCAGGACGCTGGCCGCCCTCCGCCGCCCCCCGCGGAGAACCATGGGGCGCCTCCCCAAGGTTCCCCTCGGCATGCGGCCTACAGCGCGGCAGGGCCGCTCCCTCGCAGAGCGCTCCGCACCCCGCTCCCTCGCACCCGGCCTCGCCCTGCCGCATGCCACCCCTCCTTCCCCGGTCTCGCCGACGGGCAGTCGTCGCAGACATTTTCGGCTGGTTGAGAACCTGCGGGATTGATGCTGGAACGGTCGGCAAGGCCCATACGGCCATGCTGCTCGCGTCAAACGTCGAAGGAACTCAGGATAGGACAGGGCCCAGCGCTCCCCTCCGCGCACTCCCTTGCCAGTCGTCGCAGAGCATCTTGGGCGCGCTGGAGGTCAGCTATCTTGGCGTCGAGCGCCTTGATGCGGGTCTTCGCAAGCTCGCGGGCACGACTGCGATCCTCGCCGGCGTCCAGTTCCAGCAACTCCCTGATCTCCTCCAGGGTGAACCCCGCCGCCTGAGCCTGTCGGATGAACCGCAGGCGCCGCACGTCGTCCCGACCGTAGTGTCGAATCCCGCCCCCGCTCGCCGGCGTCCTGAGCAGGTCCCTGCGCTGGTAAAAGCGAATCGTTTCAACGCCCACGTCACCGGCAGCGGCAAGCTCGCCAATGGTCAGCGCCCCGGCCCCTTTAGACCTGTCGACGGAAAGCAATCGCACCCCTTGACTCCGTACCATAGTACGGAATCTATATTTGCGCCGACCGGATTTCAAGGAAACCGAACATGTCGGCCACAACCGTCCTTTCCCCTGCACCGAGCCGCCCCGCAGCGGCTAAAAAAGCGGTCATCCACCGCATGGTGATGCCGCACCACACCTGCCCCTACGGCCTGAAGGCCAAGGACCTGCTGGAGCGGTCCGGTTACGAGGTCGAGGACCACCACCTCACCACGCGCGAGCAGACCGACGCCTTCAAGGCGCAGCACCGCGTGGCGACGACGCCCCAGATCTTCATCGGCGGCGAGCGGATTGGCGGCCACGACGACCTGCGCAGGTTCCTCGGCAAGCCTGTTGCGGATCCGAAGGCGACCAGCTACCGGCCGGTCGTCGCGCTGTTCGCGATGACCGCGCTGATGGCGATGGCAGCAAGTCATGCTGTAACGGGAAGCCCCTTCACCATCCGCGCGGCGGAGTGGTTCATCGGCTTCTCGATGGTCGTGCTGGCGCTGCTGAAGCTCCAGAACATCGAGAGCTTCTCGACGATGTTCCTGAACTATGACCTGCTCGCCAAGCGGTGGGTGCCCTACAGCTACATCTATCCCTTTGCCGAAGGGCTGGCGGGCGTGCTGATGGTCGCGGGAGCGCTCACCTGGCTGTCGGTGCCGATCGCGCTCTTTATCGGCACCATCGGCGCGGCCTCGGTTTTCAAAGCCGTCTACATCGATCGTCGCGAGCTGAAGTGCGCCTGCGTCGGCGGGTCGAGCAATGTGCCCCTCGGGTTCATCTCGCTCACAGAGAACCTGATGATGGTCGCCATGGCGGTGTGGATGGTGCTCGCCGCGTTTGGCCTGTCGGTCGGCGCGGACCACGTGATGTAGCCCGTCGAGCTATGCCCCGCGCAGATTTGAGGAGTTCCCGTGATCGTCGTGCTCGTGCTGCTCGGTCATATGCGGAAGCTGCGCACGCGAGCACGCACTGGGCTCGCTGGAGCCCCCAACTGTCGAGAAGATGGGGTCCTGGATGAGGAAGACGTCTGACCGGTTTGCGCCTGTGGTGCGGCCGCGTGCCGGGCAGCTGGGATGAAACGCTGCGGCGTCTCGCAATCTGCTACGGCCAAGTTGTCGACTACCTTATCCAGCCGAGCTGGTGAGACGCGACCTATGCTTGGCGACACGCATCAACTACCCGCTTCACTTGCATCGGGTGCCAAGCGTGACCGCCGGCTGGCGTCGGCATGCCGCGCGCGGTGAGCGCCGCGGCGAGTTTGCGCAGCGTGGTCGCGCCAGCGCGCCGCGCCGCCTCAACATAGGGCAGCACGTCGGCGGCGCAGGCGCGTGAGACCTGCTGCTTCACCGCCGCCGCTGCGCGCGCCTGGTCGGGCGTGCCGGCGCGCAGGCGCGGGTTGCCGAGCACCACGCCTCGCGCCTTCGCCATGGCCAGCGCCGCGCGCGTGCGCTGGCTGATCAGGCCGGCCTCGAGCTCAGCAACCGCCGCCATCTGGGTGACGAGGAACTTGCCGACTGGACCCGACGGAACGGTCGGCAGGTCGCAAAACACCACGCCCCCCTCGCCGCTCCCTTCGACCACGCCTAGCAGGAAGCGCGCGTTGCGTGCCAAGCGGTCGAGTTTGGCGATCAGCAGCGTGGCGCGCTGCGCTCGGCAGGCGGTGAGCGCGGCGGCGAGTTGCGGCCGGTCGGCCCGCTTGCCGCTTTCGACCTCCTGGAATGCGGCCACGACCGTGCCGCAGGCCAAAGCGACGTGGCGCGCCACCGCCTCGCGCTGGGCGTCGAGGCCAAGCCCGGAGCGCCCCTGCCGTTCGGTGCTGACCCGGTAGTAGGCGACGAAGCGCACCGGCCCGATCGGGGTGAGGGCGAGGCTCTGGACGGTATTCCTAGGATCGGAGGGCATGCTGGAGAGCTTCTACCCCCCACACGGCCGGCTTGTCACGAATCTAAACGAGCGTTTGACGGTCCGTGACAAACTTCAGCAGGGGCTACCGACCTCGAAGGGCGGCTTGGAAGGCTGTGAAGCAGGATCAACCGCCCGCGGCCACAGCGCCGGACGTGTCCGTGGATGCCCGGATGGATGGAGGGCGGCTGTACGCCCCCCCCCCGCCACCTACTTGATCAGGAACTCGTCGCGCTTCCTGCCGGTCGCTTCCTGCGCGACAAGCCAATTTGGCATCCGCCCCCTGCCTGTCCATTCCTCACCGTTTGGCCCCCGGAACTTCGCCGCGACTTTGCTCCGGGTGTCTTGCCGCGTCTTGGGCGTACGTTTCGAAGCACGAGTTTCAACTAGCTCCTCGATAGTCAGCCCCAATTCCTCAGCTCTTCTGGTCATTTCCTCCAGAAGCGCTGCGCGCTCACCTTGAGTCTTTTCCTGCCGCTTTGCCTCAGCCGCATGAATCAGGTCTGTCAACTGCTTTACCGAAAGAGCGTCAAGATCAATGGATGCATTGCTGGCCATTTTTTGCCTCGAAAAAGGGGAGTGACCATGTAAGACATTTTTGGCGTTCTAGGAATCCTGTTTGGTTAGAGGTCAGACACATGTTGTGGAGCCCAGGTGAATTAGCTTTCATGGTAACCGGCCTCAGCTTCGCAATAGGGCCAGCCCCTGCTGGACGCCGTAAAGGAGCAGGCCGAAGCCGGCGGCATCCCATACACCCGCTATATCCGCCACCTAATGGAGCAGGCGGTTTCGCATCCTAGGAAGCAGTAAGCAACATAACGATGACCTGGAATTACCGCATCCTCCAGCATCCCGACGGCACATTCGCGCTGCAGGAAGTCTATTGCGATGAAAGTGGACGGCCCGACCGCTACACGGAGCAGCCCGTCAGTTTCGCCGTCGACGCGGATGAGGGAACAGACTGCCTGGTTGCCGCTCTGGAACTCGCCCTCTGCAACGCTAAGCAGCGACCCGTTCCCGAAGCCTCCTCTATCGGTGGGAATGAGTCGCAAGGATAAGCTTAAGGTTGTGTGACTAGTGATCGTTGTCAGCTATCATGGAGCCTCGAGCCGACACTTTTGAGCTGCGCAAATGAACCCTGGTCGACCCCACCCCGGACACGCCGTCCGCCATGACTGCCTTGAACCGCTCGGCCTCACCGTCACCGAGGCGGCGAAGGTGCTGGGCGTCAGCAGGCAGGCCCTGAACAACCTGGTCAACGGACAGGCGGGCATCTCCGCCGAGATGGCGATCCGCCTCAGCAAAGCTTTCGGCGGCGCACCGGAAACCTGGCTGCACCTCCAGATGGCCCACGACCTGGCACTGGCCCGCAAGCGCGAAGACGCGATCCGCGTCCGCACCATCACCGACGTGCGTAACAGCCGTCAGCCGAGGCTACTGTGAGGGCAAGGGATTCCATCGCCGCCGCGCCGCGCCGCGCCCTTCAGCCGTCGCTGCCCGCCCTCTGCCCCGTTGCCGCCGCTTCCGAGAACATGGCCAGCGGCGGCATCGAGGAACGCGGCGCGATTTTCACCCGCCGCGAAGTGGTGGATTTCATCCTCGATCTGTCCGGCTACACGTCGGACCAGCCATTGCACCGCATGCGGCTGCTCGAACCCTCCTTCGGCGACGGCGACTTTCTGCTGCCTGTCATCGACCGGCTGATGACCGCCTGGCAGGCCTCGCCCGAGCGCGGGCGCGATCCTGTCGCCGCCCTGTCCGACCGCATCCGCGCGGTGGAGCTGCACCGCGTCACCTTCACGGCCACCCGCCTGACCGTTATCGCCCGGCTAACCGGCCACGGGATGGTACCGGCGGCAGCGCGCGACCTGGCCGACTCCTGGCTGATCCAGGGCGACTTCCTGCTGATCGACCTGCCCGGCCGCTTCCACTTCGTTGTCGGCAACCCGCCCTATGTGCGGCAGGAGCAGATCCACGACGCGCTGCTGGCCGCATACCGGGCGCGCTACGCGACCGTGTATGACCGCGCCGACCTCTACATCCCCTTCATCGAGCGATCCCTGACGCAGCTCGAGGAGGGTGGGCAGCTGGGCTTCATCTGCGCCGACCGCTGGATGAAGAACCGCTATGGTGGCCCGCTGCGCCAGCTGGTTGCGGAGCGTTTCCACCTAAAAACCTACGTCGATATGTTCGGCACACCCGCCTTCCACACCGACGTGATCGCCTATCCCGCCATCACCATCATCGCGCGCCCCGCGGCAAAGGGCAGGCCTGGAGGGAAAGAGCGGCGCAAGGCGACCCGCGTTGCCCACCGCCCCGAGATCAGCGCCGCTGGCTTGGCGCAGCTCTCGGCCGACCTGACGGCCCCAAAACTGCCCAAGGACAGCCAGTCCGTCCGCGAGGTCGAAGGCGTCGCCGCCGGATCAGATCCCTGGATACTGGAATCATCGAACCAGCTCGCGCTTGTCCGCCGCTTGGAGATGACATTCCCGCCCCTGGAAGAGGCCGGCTGCAAGGTCGGGATTGGCGTCGCGACCGGCGCGGATCAGGCCTTCATCGGCCTCTTTGACGCGCTCGACGTGGAGCCTGACCGCAAGCTGCCCCTGGTCATGACCCGCGACATTCAAGGCGGCACGGTTCAATGGCGCGGCTTTGGCGTCGTGAACCCGTTCAGGGACGAGGGCGGCCTTGTAAACCTCGACGATTATCCGCGCCTGAAAGCGTATCTCGAAGGGCACAAGGCTGAAATCGCCGGGCGGCACGTCGCGCAGAAAGCACCCGCCAACTGGTATCGCACCATCGACCGCATCTATCCGGCCATCGCCGCGAAGCCGAAGCTGTTGATCCCCGACATCAAGGGCCAGGCGCATATCGTCCATGAGGACGGCCAGCTCTACCCGCACCACAACCTGTATTTCATCACGTCCGACACTTGGGACCTGAAGGCGCTTCAGGCCGTGCTGCTGTCCGGCATCGCCCGCCTGTTCGTTGCCGCCTATTCGACCAAGATGCACGGCGGCTTCCTGCGCTTCCAGGCGCAGTATCTGCGCCGCATCCGCGTCCCGGCTTGGCGCGACGTGCCAGAAGCGACCAGACGCGCCCTGATCGACGCCGCGGCAAGGGACGACCGCGACGCCTGCAACAAGGCAGTTTTTCAGCTCTACGGCCTTACCGCCACCGAGCGCGCCGCCCTTGGCGGCAACGGCGAGTAGGGGACAGCATGGCGCTTGATCTGGTGGATTACGAACGCAAGGCGCGCGACGCGACGATGGCCTTCTGGGGCAACCGGAAGAAGGCGCTCGAGGCCAAGGCCGAAGCTGGCAAGCTTGACCAGGGCGAGCGCGGAGCCGTCACCGCCGGCAACACCATGGACGGCTTCACCGCGCTTATCATCGATCTGGTGGAGGCCAATGGCCTCGCGCATGCCTCCATCTACCGCCACAGGCCGGTGCTGACGCTGCCCGGCTACTTCCGGCCGACGAAGCTATGGGACGTGCTGGTGATCCTCGACGGCCGCCTGATCGCCGCCGTCGAAATGAAAAGCCATGTAGGCCCGTCTTTTGGCAACAACGCGAATAATCGCGCCGAGGAATCCATCGGCACCGCGCATGACTTCTGGACAGCTTACAGAGAAGGGGCTTTCGGACCCCATTCACGTCCCTTCGTCGGCTGGCTTGTGATGGTGGAGGATGCGCCAAAATCGCGCCGGCCAGGAAAGCGCGAAGCTTCGAAGCATTTTCCGGTGTTCCCGGAATTTAAAAACGCCTCCTACCTGCAAAGATACGACCTGCTTTGCCAGCGTCTGGTACGGGAAAACCTCTACACCGCTGCCTGCACCCTGACATCCGAGCGTGCGGCAGTAGCGGGCGGCGCTTACAGCGACATGTCGGAGCTGACGAGCCTGAAAGCGTTTGTGAGTGCGTTCGCCGGGCACATCGCGGCCGAGGCGGCGCGGAGCACCGCCCAATGAGTGAAACAGGCGAAGATCCGTTTGAAAAGATCCGCACCGAAATCCTCCGGATCGAGGAAGACTGCATTCATTCTGGCAAGGCGCATTTCAACGCCGGGGAACGCTGGACCGCCCTTAATTCCTGGCTTGGCGTTCCGTCCGTGATCCTGAGCGCCCTAGCCGGAACGGCTTTCTTTAAGGACTACGCCACGGTTGCTGGCGGCATGTCAGCGATCGTCGCCATCCTCACGTCGCTAATGACATTCCTGAAGCCATCGGAGCGCGGGGCGGCCCATAAGAGCGCCGGCGACCAGTATCTGACGCTACGGAATGACGCCCGCATTTTCCGCGAAATCGAGATCGACCAGGCCGGCGATGCGTCCGCCGCTATCGCCACCCTCGCCACCTTCACCAAGCGCCGCAACGAACTGAATCAGGCCAGCCCACAGTTTTCGAACCGGGACTTTCAGAAGGCAAAGAAAGGCATCGACGCCGGCGAAGCGACGCACGTTGTGGACAAGGACAAGCCCTGATGTCTGTGCTCGGCTATTTGCAGAAGCGCGCCAGTGATGCTGTGTTGTCCGGCGACGAAAAAAACTCGATCACCACTTCAATCTCGACGCTGAAAACCAGGCTCGGATACCATTTTCCGACCGGCCTGAAAGAGCATTTTCGGTTCGGCTCCTCCACGCGCGACACCATCCTGCCGCGCCCGATGGATGAGCATTCCGACATCGATTATATGATCGTGTTCAGTGAAAGCGGATATACGCCACAGACCTACCTGGACCGCGTGAGGCGATTCGTTGAGACCTACTATTCGACCTCGGAAATTAAGCAATCCAGCCCGACTATCGTCTTGCAGCTGAACCACATCAAATTCGATCTGGTCCCCGCATTGCCGGAAGTATGGAGCGGTTATCAGATCCCCAACGGTTCGGGCGGATGGCAGAGTACTAACCCGAACGACTTTAACAAGAGCCTGGAAGCTGCGAACAAGGCCAACCTGTATCTTCTGAAACCGACAATCAGGCTGGCTAAATTCTGGAATGCGAAAGCGGGCTATGTGTTCGATTCATTCTCCTTCGAAAAGTGGATGATGAATCAATCCTACTGTGCTGTTTATAACCAGAGAGATTATCTTTTCACTGTTTTCGACACTCTGACCACGTCGGGCGTAAATGAGCAGTGGCGTCGTGACAAAATCGAACGGGCAAAACAGATCGTTGCTCAGGTCCGAAAGCTTGAAAAAGACGAAATGCCGTTTACCGCAGAAGCAGAAGTCAAAAAGCTGATTCCCGAATAATGGCGGCTGAATCAGCCGACTTCTTCACCGTCGGCCGCAGCGCCGCCAATCCGCCCTCTAGGCTCAGTCCGGAGCAACTCAGGGCCGCTTTCGGAAGGACGGCGGCGCCCAGGCCCGCTCGACTTCCTCCTCCTCTTCAGCCTCTCCTTCGTCGAAGGTCAGGAGCGTCAGCCGAAACCCGCCCTGCTGGCCGAGGGTCTGTTCGCAGAGGGTCCCGCGCGCGCGTTCCAGCCAGTGATCGGCAGCCAACTCGTGCCAGGCCGACACCTGCTCGGCCGCGAGCGTTGCACGGCTGGCAACTGAAGCGGGCGGCAGCGGATGACCAGCCGCCACGCTGAAGCGCGGAAAGTCAGATCCCCGATAGGCCCGCTGGAAGATTCCATCTCTGGAAACGACGACGGCAATGGCGTCGTCATGCAGATCGGCGCAGCGGCGCGCACAAGCTTCCTTGCTCACGTCGTAGCGGTCGGCCAGCTCGACGATGTGCGAGACCTCGAAATGCCGGCGCGCCCGCAGGTCCGCGCGAAACGGCGCGGACGGCATCAGGACGCCGGCCGCGAAGCGATTGGCCTGAGCTTCCATTTCGACATAGCGGTCGCCGCCCGGCTGGGTGCGGAAAACCGCCATGTCCTTCTTCGAGCACCGGAAGGCCTCGCCATTGCGCGGCGTGTGCCAGGGCAGCAGGAAATGGCCCAACTCATGGGCGATGGTGAACCGCCGCCGCCGCCAGCCGGCAGCCTTGTTCACCAGGATCGTCCCGCTGCTGCGGTCGGCGAACATCATCAGCCCGCCCTCGAAGCCTTCAGTTTCGAGGGTCTCGATCGCGGCGATGTCGAGCGCCGCCGCCCAGTCCTCGATCGGCACCGCGATCGGGAATGCGCCGGCCTGTAGCTTCTCGATCTCCGCCAGCATCGCTTCCGGCGTGGCGCAGTCCGCCAGGTCCATCCGGCTGAAATTCATCCGTCGCCTTCCCTCACCTTTTTCATCGCGCGGATGGTGGAGCGCAGGACGGCGCGGTCCCCCGTGGTCAGGCCCTTCAGGTCCCGGAACAGCGCGACAAGCTCAGGGTCTTCCTGCGGCGCGCCAGGGTCTTCGCCGATCAGCTGCGCGACCGATACCCGGAAATGCTCCGCCAGCTTGGTCAGCAGATCGACCGAGGGATTTTTGCTCTTTCCGGTTTCCAGTTCCCAGACATGGGCCTTCGACGCCTTCACGGCGTCGGCGACATCCTGAAGGGACTGTCCGCTCTTCAGCCGAAGCTCCTTGAGGCGTTGGGCGAGTGTGACGGGCAAGAAGTTCTCTCTTTGTTCTGGTTTTGCTGCCCTTCGAGGGTAACTGGCGTGTCCCGTACGGTCAATCAGACGAATTCGTCAGGCGGATGGTTGCGCAGCCGTGGCGGACGACTTATATGCACATCATCGTCTGATTGATCCGACGGCAACAGCAGAAGATTTTCATCATGGCCACCCCCACCACGCGCGCCCGGCTCACGGCTGAGCTGGCCGCGCAGATCAAGAAGCTCGCCGCCACGACGAGCTTCTTCCAGCACGAGATCGCTGCCGCGCTCGGGCTGAACCAGGGCCGCGTCTCCGAGGTGCTCTCCGGCAAGCGGTTCCCCTCCGTCCCGCCGGCGCGCTGACGAACAAGGAGAACCAGCATGAGCAAGAAGAAGGACATTCACGTGGTCCCCCATGACGGTGGGTGGGCCACGCGGCGCGAAGGGGCGGAGCGCGTCAGCTCGCGCCACGACACGCAGCGCCAGGCCATCGAGCAGGCCCGCGAATGGGGTCGGCGCGACCAGGTCGAAGTCGTGACCCATCGGCCGGACGGCCGCATCCGCGACAGTGACTCCTATGGCAACGATCCGTTTCCGCCGAAGGGATAACCATCATGGCCGACTACCGCATCGACTGCATCCACAAGCCCGACCGCAACAGCCCGCACGAGAGGATCACGCATGCGGGCGGCCCCAAGCCTGACGGGCAGGGCCGCTGGCAGGACACGGTTCCGAATATCGCGGCCTTCATCGAAGCCAAGACCCATCGGTTTTACGTGCAGGAGGGAAACACCAGGGTCTGGGTCGGCGTCAGGACCAGCAGAGCCGGCAACAAGTTCATCCAGACCTACGCCAACGACAAATGGGCAGACAACCTGCTCGCGCAGCAGGAATGCTAGGAACCGCCCGATGATCAAGATAACAGGCCTCGACAAGCTTCAGCGCG
Organism: Allobosea sp. 12-68-7; assembly: GCA_002279705.1. Classification (GTDB taxonomy): domain Bacteria; phylum Pseudomonadota; class Alphaproteobacteria; order Rhizobiales; family Beijerinckiaceae; genus Allobosea. The sequence goes on along the minus strand of NCCO01000018.1, from coordinate 27,847 downwards.
AGCTGAAGGACGCGCAGCGCGCTTTCCAGTCCCTCGACGGCACGATTGCGACGCTGCAATTCGACCCCCACGATCCGGCCAGCGTCCAGGGTGCGATCCGGCAGATGGAATCCGCCATCGACAGCAAAACCGCTCCGTACCGCAACAACGCCATGGTGATGCAGATAGCCGGCGGCATGAAGGACGCGTACCGGAAGGCGATCCGTGAAAAGGCGCAGGAGGCCAGGAAGCCGGTTTCCTGATGCCGCCGAATCGGTAAACGGCGCGCCGACTTCCGTGCCGTTTATCAAGATAGGAAATAAAGTGTAAACAAATAATACCGCATAATGAAGTCTTGTTATTTAAATCAGGTTTTATTGTGCCGGACTATAATGCGCCAGATGCTTTGCCTGAATTCGCCGCCGCTGCGACGCCGGCGAAGCGACCGGCGCAGGCCACTATTACCATGCAGATCGACGCCGACGTTGTGTCGTGGTTCCAGCAGAACCAGCCAGACGGCATGACCTGGCAGCAGGACATGAACAGCGTCCTGCGCTTCTACATGGACAGCCTTCAGGCGATGGAGCGCGACGCGCCTCAGCCCGACGCCGCGCCCGACTATATCCCGTTCTGACCTGCACAGGCTCACACGCGCCGCGCAGCGGTGCGCGTGACCTTCGACCCCCTTGGAGGGGGTGTAAGTCCAATACGGGGGTTTCTACCCCTTCAGCGCCCGCTACAGCGTTTTTTCATCAACGCCGAGCAGCGCCGCCGCGCCTGCCCGTGTTTCCTGTCCCGTCTCGATCAGCCCGCGCGCATGCGTCACCTGGTGCGGCGTCAGTTTGCGCGGCCGTCCGACCTGGACGCCGCGCCGCTTCGCCGCCGTCATGCCGGCGCGGGCCCTCCCCTCCCCCTGCCCCGTTGAACGCACAAGCATGCGCGGTTGGTCGCCGATGGCACGCCGTTGTTGACCTACGCATCAGGCCGGGGCCGGACGCGCGACGGCGAATTCGAGCCTCTGCAGCCTGTGACGGGGTTCCGAAATAGGGCGGAGTACTCTGGCGGGACCTCCAACGGGTACGATTCCAGCGGCTGTTGGCCAATGCGGCAAGCCTCGTGTCACCCGCGGTAAAAAGGGACTTATCGCGGGTGATGAAGTGGCGGACCTCACTGCGGTTGCCAGGACGGCCAGGCTGTGAATGGAGCCTGGCCACAGCTCTCCGCAGCGGGGCCGGGGGGGACGCCCGATGTCGTTCAGATCGGTACCAGAGTTGACTGCAAGCTCCGGCTCCCCCTTTAACGAGCGGACGTTGGCTCGGCATGGGGCGCACTGAAGGGTGTGCGCCTTAAGGCTTTCTCCTCCGGAAAGGGGCTACTCCATGCGCCCTTTGACGCTGTCGTCTTTTTGAGCGCCGCGGCCTGCTTGTGGCTCGGCGGCGTCAGTTGGACACGGTCTATTAGATCGCGTCTGTATATCGGAGTGATTGCTTTACGATACCGGTAGGATCCTTGTCGCTGGGCTTAGGCCGGCCTCGGCCACGTTGCTTGCGGGCCGCTGCTGCCCGCCGAGGTGCTCCTGATCTCGGCTTTGTAGAGGTGGCGGGTTCCGGACGGCGGCTGAGATGTCGGCCGGGTATCCGGTTCCGTCGGCGATTGCCCGTTAGACGGGGCTGAGCACGCGGATGCTGTGGCAAATTGTCGCCGAACCGCTGGCCAGGTCGAGGTGACGTTCCACCACCCGCTGTGTGGCATGGCGACCCGCGCCGGCAGACGGCGGTAGAAGCCGCCATGGTAGCTATAGCGGCGCCCCGAACGGAGTGCGGCGAAGTCAGCGTCCCCCATCACCTGGACGTTGCACTTGTGGTCGCAGTCGACCACCACCACGGCGCCGACCTCCATGTACTCGCGGTGGTGCAGGAATTGCATGGCCGTCTCCCTCAGCCCTTCGGGGGATTCGGGTCGCGACCGTGACTGTCACTGCCGGCAATCCGGCCGTCGCGGTTGTGGATGCGCAGCTTGGTGCCGCCGAGCAGGCGTTCCGCGAAAGTCTGCCAGGAGCAGGCAGGGTTCAAGCAGCGGAAGCGGCGCGCCTGGACCAGCAACGACACCGGGCGGCCCTGCCAAGGCAGATCGGACAGCGGACGAACATATCGGCTGTGGATCCGCTCGGAGATCGTCGCGCAGTCAGGGCAGGAAGCGGACGGCTGGCGCGGGCTGGTGATGATGTCGATCTAATCAGGCTTCGGTAGAACACGGTCGACCATCAGGCCGGCCGGGATCATCGGCAGAAGGCGCTTGGACAAGGACAGCTTCCGATATGAAGCAATGTCCGTCTCATGTGCTCATCCAGACCCTGAACGGCGACCCGCAGCACGGGAAATGCCGGAGAACCCAACATTCATGGACACAGCCAGGTCCCCCCGTCGAAGTGCCGGCCGGCGCGTTGATGGGGCGCCCGACTTGCTGCTGGACATACGCGCCGGCATCGCGCGCGGGCCGTCATATGGTTTGGTGAGGAGAGCGTCGAAATGACGTTAGTTGCCGACGCCTACGACTTCACGGCCTCGCTGATCCTGCTCGGCGACGCGGCGGACCGGCCGGTCAGCGAAGAGGATGAGGATGCGATGCTGTTCCCTGTGGTCAGGCGGCTCCGCTAACCCATCGGCTGCATGGTCAGGGCTAACCCGGAGCAGGCGCTCCTGATGCACAAACACCCCCTAAACGAGTGCCTTTCGATATACAACCGATGTCGCTTTGGATGCGCAAGGGCTCACGCGCCGCTGCGGCGATGAGGCAGTTGCAGGATCACCGCTACGATAGACGGAAGGCGTGGAGAAGGGCTCCGCGGCAGGAAGTTCGCGAATAATAGTGGCCCGTGCCGCCGGGGCATTCCTCGACCAAGGGGTGGCGTTGCGGCGGTGTTTAAGCGTGGTGCGAGCGGGCCTATAGCCCCTCCCCTCCCCTCCTCGTCTCACGCACATCGCTTAAGCCGCGCTTCGCGGTGTATATCGCACTGAGGGCGAATCGCCGTTATGCTGCGCGCGGCGCGATATCGGAGCGGAACATGATCCTCGTCGTCGGCAACACCAAGGGCGGGGTCGGCAAGACCACCCTCGCGGTCAACCTAGCGATCGCGCGCGCCCTCGCCGGCCGCGACGTGCTGCTGGTGGACGGCGACGAGCAGGCGACCGCCATCGGCTTCACCGAGCTCCGCACCGAAAAACTCGGCGCGCCCGGCTATACCGCCGTCTCCCTGCAGGGCGCAGCCATCCGCACCCAAACCCGGCAGCTTGCCCCGAAGTACGCGGATGTGGTGATCGACGTCGGCGGCCGGGATACCGGCAGCCTGCGCGCGGCCCTCACCGTCGCCGACACGGTGCTGATCCCGGTGCAGCCACGCAGCTTCGATCTCTGGGCGATCGACAACATCGCGGCCCTGGTGCGGGAGGCCCGGGAGATCAACGACCGGCTCCGCGCCGTCGTGGTGCTCAACGCTGCCGACGCGCAGGGCGCCGACAACGACGCCGCCGCCGATGCGCTCAGGGAGACAGACGGGCTCGAGTACCTCCCGACCCTGATCGGCCGCCGCAAGGCCTTCCCGAACGCCGCTGCCGCCGGCCGCTCGGTGCTGGAGCTGACGCCGCGCGACGCGAAGGCTGCACAGGAGCTTGCGGCCGTGGTCAAAGCAGTGTTTGTATAGCGTAGCGAGATCGGAGCGACATCGGATGGCCATCGCACGTAGGCCGAACAGCAATCGCCCCCCAGCCCCACCGGCCGCTCAGGAGCGGGCGGCGGAGGCGTTCATTCAGGGCGCGGCGAAGGCCGCTGCGGCTGACTCGGAGCCGGGCGCGCGCAAGACGCCGATCATGCTCCGCTTTGACGCCACGCTGCTGCGGCGCGTCGATAGCGCGGCGAAGCGCCGCGGCATCAGCCGAAGCGCCTGGATCGCTTTCAAGGTGAGCGAGGCGCTTGACGCGGAGGAGGCCTGACGTGGTGGCGCCGGGGAAGGCTCCTGCGAAGGCCGACCGCGCCGCACCTCGCGGCGAGAGCCAGCTCGATCTCTTCGCGGCGCTGCCCGGCGACCTGCCGACCCACGACCAGATGGAGATGATGGAGCGGCCCTTTTTCAGCCTCTCCAAGGGTAAGCGCACCGAACCCATCGACTACTGCGTCCGCAACGGCACCACTGAGATTCGCGTCCGGGTCACCGCCAATGCCGAGACCGGTATGGCCACCATCTGGGATGCAGACATCCTTATCTGGGCGGCAAGCCAGGTTCGCGAGGCGATGACTCGCGGCGTGCCCACCTCGCGCCGCTTCCGCGTCAGCCTCTATGAGCTGCTCCGCGCAATTGGCCGGCCGACTGGTGGGGCGGAGTATGGCCGCATCGTCGAGGCGCTGCGGCGCCTCAAGGGCACCGTCATTGAGACGACGATCCGCCAGAAGGGGACGCGACCCCAGGGCTTCGGCTGGATCGAGGAGTGGTCGGCGCCGACCGACGAGGAGGGGCGGTCGCTTGGCATTGAGTTCACTATCGCAGAATGGCTCTACCAGGGCATCTGCGACGACAAGCTCGTGCTCTCCATCGACCGCGAGTACTTCGCCCTTACCGGCGGGATAGAGCGATGGCTCTACCGCGTGGTGCGCAAGCACGGCGGCCACCAGGGCGGCGGCTGGGGCTTCACGATGGCCCAGCTCCACCACAAGTCGGGCTCGACGCGCCGGCTCGCCGACTTCGCGAAAGACGTGCGCAAGGTTGTCGAGCGGCAGCGCCTCCCGGGCTATTGGCTGGAACTTTACCGCACAGAAGGCAGCGAGGAGGCCTTGCGCTTCTCGGCGCGCGCCCTGCTGCCGACCGACCATCCCGGCTACGCGCCGAAGCGCCTGCCGCGGCTGCGCGTAGCCGCACGGCGCGAGCCCGGGACGACGGCGCCCGAGTAACCCTGCGCAGGGTGCGATAGCCCGATAGGACAGGCGGCGGCGACGGCCACGGAGCCAGAAAGGCCCGGGTGGGGCGCGATAGCCCGATAAAAAGGGGCCGGATGGTCCACTGCTGTTCCGAATTACGTCGGGGAGCGCCTGCATATCGGGCGATCACGCCCCGGAACGGGGGTTTGGACCGTCTTGCGAACCAATCCCGCTCAACCAGAAACCCTGCGGCCGCGAACATCGGGCTATCACGCCCCGGAACAGAGCAACTACCGGGTTCCGAACTTGTGGACAGTCGAAAGGCAGAGCTGTGAGTCATATCGGGCGATCACGCCCCCGCGACGACGGGCTATCGCGCCCGCCTTGCCCGGGCTTTCACGCCCCGAGTCTCGGCAGAAAACTCAGCCAGGTCAAAGGGATCGGGAGTCCGTAATATCCTTAATCCTACTTACGTAGACTCTCTTTAAGGAAAGCCGCCTGTGGATAACTGACGCCGGCTGCACTCGGCCCGAAGGAAGAGGCTTAGGAAGGGGTGCCAGTGAGACGGGCAAGCTACCGACCAGCAGGTGCGATCCAGAGGGGCGGGAGAGTACAGGCCCGACCGCCGCCATAATCATAGGCGGTCCGCTCGCAGTGCCGGCGGAGAGCGGCAGCGTCGTTCAACTCAGCGACCGAGGCGAGGAAGGAGGCACCCGCTGTCCCCGCGGCCCTCACTGTGCCGTCCCAGCGCCCGACGCCATAGCCCCCACCGAGCAGCAGCAGGGCAGCCAGGCCAAGGAAGGCCGACGTCCGCAGGTCGATCCTCCGGGCCAGGGACGCCATTTCCCGCTCGGCCCCGGCAGCGGCGGCCTCAGTCACCTTCCGAACCAAATCGCGCTCGCCGTCCGGCGTCAGTCCCCGCGCGCCGCCCGCGGCCTCTCGGGCTGCCGAGGCTGCCTCAAAGGTCGCCAGCAGGGCAGCGCGCAGCGGGCTGTCAGGGCGCATGCCTGCCCGCTCGCACCAGCCACGGACGTCGTCAGGCGTAGGCACTGGTGGGGCAAGGGAGGGAGCCACTGCCATCACGGCAGCCAGGCAGCTGCGCCGGCATCGGCGCGTCGCTTCTCGAGGTCGGCCAGCCAGTCCTCGACCATGAACTGCTCTACAGGGTCGAGCGGGTTGGTGCCGTCGCCGGCCGCCGCGGCGTAGAGACCGAGGCCACGCTGGCGCAGTAGGTCCATACAGGCGAGGCGGTGCATCAGGACCGGCACCGCGCCTCCGTCATCGACCATCTCACGGAACCCGGGATGCTCCAGCGTGCGCTCGAAGGCGCCGATGACGGTGCGGCCCTCGCGGATGACGCCCTCGTTCAGCACGAGCAGCGTCCGCTTCGGCCGGAAGTAACCCGACTCCCAGATCGACAGCACATGCCGCAGGTCCTCTTCCTCCGGGCCGAGAAAGTAGAGGGCGAGGGGCTCAATCCCGCGCCGGTCGCAGAACTCCACGAGGCGCAGGTCCCGGCCGTACTCCTGCAGCACCCGATCGCCGCCGCCGAGGTCAAGCACCGCCGAGCGGCGCTCCTTCACCATCCGGTTCAGCACGCTCGTCAGCCAGGCCTTTACGTCAGGCAACTCCTCGGTCGGCGGATGCGTCGCGCCGTCGAACATGCCGGCGAGGGTGCGGCTCCGCGGGTCGCCGTCCGCCACGATCACCTCGCGGCCGGCGTTGCGCGCCCGCCAGACGAGCTCCGCCAGCCCGGTGGACTTGCCGCCGAAGCCGCGTCCGAGCCCGACCGCGAGAACCATCCCCGACGTCGGCTCGCCGGCCGGGCTGGCGCCATTCCCTTTACCCATCTGATTTCCTTCCACTACGCGCGTTCATCTCCGCCCTCAGCCTCGCCAAGGCGGCACCCGGGCCCGAAAGCGGCTCGGTCAGGCTTTGTGGTGGCGGCGTCGGTGCCGGCCTGGACACAGGCATCACCGCCGGCTTCGGGGGCTTTTCGGCGGCTCGCTTCTCCCTGAAAGCGACTACGTCCCGCCTTACCCGCCACCAGGTGTGGCGCACCGTCTCCGGCGCGATCGGCCCACCATCCGAGGCAGTCATGCCGAGGCGCGCAAAGCCCTCGGCGAGCGTGCGCCACTCCGGCCTCGTCTCCTCGAGAAGGGACGCGAAGGTTTCGTGCCGGGCCCGGAGCCAGCGGTACAGCGGTGAGCGTGTGATACCGGGCTTGGCCCTCGCGAGCTCCGCCAGCTGCTGCATCTCGGTGTCGGATCGCTTTGGCCTCATGGACACTCAGCATGCGCGAGAGCGATCGCAACGACACACGCGAGACGTGTAACTCCCGTGGATGTGAATCGCGCCAGTCGTGGAGGCAGGTGTGTGATGTCCGTGGACAGAAACAACCATAGCAGACCAAGGCATTGACCAATGCGGTTGGCGCCTTCAGCGCAAGGCAGCGGAGGAGCACCATGGCAGCGACAGCCCACGACGATGACCGCCTCGCGCGCCTCGAAGAGACACAGGACGCCCTGGTGCGCGGCGTGGCCCAAATGAACGAGACGCTCGCCACGCACACGGCCATGCTGGAGCGGATCCTGCTGGCGGCAGCCGACGAGGCGCCCGGAGGCGGCGACCTGGCCGAGGCGCTGCGCGACATTGCAACAGCGCTGGCCGCGCAAGAGGCGGTCCTGGCACGGTTGGATGCACGGCTCGGCGTATTGCCCGGTCAGATCGCCGAAGCCGTCGCCACGGCGACCTGAGCGCCCGCCGTGCTCACCTACTCCACCATCGCCGGCGGCCAGCCCGCGAACACGGCGGCGATGACGAACCACCTCCTGACCCAGACGCTGCCGCGCGAGGTGGCTGACCTTGCGCGCTACTACACGCGGGGCATGGAATGGGGCTCGGCCGAGGATCGCGCCGTGGCCAACTTGGCCGAGGGTGTAAGTAAAGAGCAGCTTTCGTATAGCGAAGCGATATCGGAGTTGATGCTCCGGCATGCCGACCGGGGCGCCAACCCTGATGACGAGGAAGCACGGCTCAGCGAGCGCCTCGCGCTGGCCTTGGAGCGGCGCGACTTCGAGGCGGCCTACGGGCCGGCCGTGGCGGAGCCGCGCCGGGACATGCACCCCCTCGTCTCGCGTGGCCTCAGGCTGGATCCGGACCGCGGCGTGAGGCGGGAGGAGATCAACGCGCTGCTTGCCGGCCGCCGCGCCGACGGGGAGGAGATCGAGGGCAAGCGCTACGCATCGGCGCGGCAGGTCACGGACCGGCGCACGGGCGAAGTGAAGGATCTCACCCCAATCGGCTCCGTCGACTTCTGCCTTACCCCAGACAAGTCCGTTTCGGTCGCCTGGGCCTTTGCCCGGCCCACCGAGCAGGCCTCGATCTACGTTGCGCACCGCGACGCCGCGGCCGAGGCACTGGCCGTCATCGAGGGGCGTATCGGGCAGGCCAGGAAGGGCAACGGGGGCCGAGACGGCGCCGACCCTGGCCACATCGCCTGGATCGCCTTCGACCACTACACTTCGCGGCCGACCCTCTGGACCTCCCGGCAGGAGGATGGCCGGACCGTCACCGAGAGCGTGGCCGTGCAGGTCGCCGGCGACCCGGACCTGCACACCCACTTCACCGTGCCGAACGCGGTGTTCTGCGAGAACGGCCGTGTCGGCTCGCTCGACCTCGACCGGCTCGATGGACTGATCAAGGAGGCTGGCGCTCTCTACCAGGCGCATCTCGCCGCAAACCTCCGCCGGCTGGGCGCGGAAGTGGTGCTGGACGACCGCACTGGCATGGCGCGCCTCGCGGCGATCCCTGACCACGTCCGGGACCACTTCTCGAAGCGCACCCTCGGCGGCGAGGAGGCGGCGCGGGCCTTCGCAAAGACCCTCGGCCTGGACTGGGACGCCCTGCCGCCGGAGCGCCGCACAGGCCTTCTGAAGGCCGGCGTGCAGGGGATGCCAGCCGGGCTCGATGTCGAAACCCGCGCGAAGCTCAAGAAGGACGACGTGGCGAACTTTGCCGACTGGCGTCGTCAGGCGGGCGAGCTCGGCTGGGAGTATGGCGGCATCGAGGGGCCGCCCCGGGAGGGACCAGCCGCGACCCGCGAGGAGCGCCTCGCGCAGGCCTACGAAGCGGCGCTGCCCTGGCTGGAGCGGGAGCTCGACCGCCGCGCCGTCGTCTCCGGGGCCGACGCGCGGACGGCCGCGACCCGCGGCCTCATTGCCGCCGGCATCGAGGAGACTGCCGACGTCGGCCGGGTGACCGCGCTGTTCCGGAGCGAAGGTGTCCGCCAGTACGGCGAGGCGACGGCGCTGGTCTGGGGCCGGGCCGGTGAGCGCGGCGAGGTCGGCATCACCACGGCTCTGCACGCTTCTGACGAGGTGGAGTTCATTCGGCTTGCCCGCAGCGCCGCTGCCGACCGTCGCGGTGCGCTCGGGGCAGGCGAGATCGCCGCCGCGGCCGAGCACGCCGGCCTCACCTTCGAGGGCGAGCACGGGGCGGCGCAGCGGCGCGCCATGCACTGCCTCGGCGAGGGCGGCCGGTTCGGCGTCGTGGTCGGGGCGGCCGGCAGCGGCAAGACCACGCTGCTTCAGCCCCTCGTGGCCGCCTGGACGGGGCAGGGGCGGGCGGTTCACGGCGTGGCGCTGGCCTGGCGGCAGGCCGACGACTTGGCCGACGCCGGCATCCCGCGCGGCAACGTTCGTGCGCTCAGCGTCTTCCTTGAGGCCGCAAAGGCGGACGGCATCGTACTCGACCGACGCTCCGTGGTGGTGGTGGACGAGCTCGGCCTGCTCGGCACCCGGCAGGGGCTCGAGCTGCTGCGTCTCCAGGAGGCCCGCGGCTTCCGCCTCGCCATGCTCGGCGACGATCGCCAGTGTCAGGCGATCGAGGCGGGGCCGATCGTCGACCTCGTCCGCCGCGCGCTCGGGCCCGAGGCGGTGCCGGAGATCCTCACCACGGTCCGGCAGCGGGCCGAGCGGGAGCGCGAGATCGCCGGTCACTGGCGCGAGGGCCGCGCGGCCGAGGCCCTTGCCATGAAGCGGGAGGATGGCACGGCCGAACTGGTGCCGGGCGGCACCCGCGAGGCGGTAGAGCGCGTCGCGGCCCTCGTCGGTGAGCGGCTCCGGGCGAATGCCGGCGACCCGGCCTACACGCTCACCGTCTCGGCGCCGACGAACGCCGACGCGCACCGGCTGGGGGTTGCCATCCGTGAGGTGCGGCGCGGCCTCGGACAGATCGGGGAGGATCAGGTCCGTGTGGGAGCCGCCGATCGCGATGGGAACGCCTACGAGATGGCGCTCGCTCCCGGCGACCGGGTGCGGCTCTTCGCCAGCACCCGGGCGGAAGGGGAGGGGGGCAGCATTGGCCGCAACGGCTCGGTGCTCACCGTGCTCTCGGCCGACGCAAAAGGAATGCTCATGCGGAACGCCTCCGGCCGCGAGGGGCGGGTGGCCTGGTCCACCCTCGCCGACCGCGGCACGGGACGGGTGCGGCTGGCCTACGGCGAGGTGATGACCACCCACACCGCGCAGGGCTCGACGGCGACCGAGCACATCCACGCCCTGCCGGCCGGCACAAAGGCGGTAACGGGCTTCGCGGCCTATGCCTCGGGCACGCGGCACCGCCGGACCTCCTGGCTGCTCGTCTCGGCTGGGGCGGAGCACGCCGAGGTGGTGCGACGCCGGCCGCTGAACGATGTTCGGCCGGTGGCCGAGGCCGACGCCTGGGCGAACGCGGCCCGCAACCTTGGCCGCCAGCCGCGGCAGGAGGGCGCGCTGGAGTTCCTCGCCCGCGCCGGCGAGGTCCGCCGCGGTGCCGCAAGGGCGCTGCGAGAGGGTGTGCGCCCCGCGGAACGGCGGGCGGAAATGGGGCTGCCAGAGACGACGCTCGGCGAGCGGCTGGCGCGGAACCGGCGCGACCGGATGGCGGCGCCACTGGTCGGGCGGCTGGCCGAGGCCGTCCGCGTCCAAGGGTCGCTCGTCGAGCGCCTCTCGCGCTTCGGTGCGGAGGTCACGGCGGCAGTGCGGGAGCGCTTCGCGCGGCTGCGCTCCTCGGCTCCGGACCGCGGCCATGAGGAGCGTTCCATGTCCTTGGATCGATGACCCAATGGCGTTGCAACATAACCAGTGCGCTGACCTTTGCGGCAGCAGCCTTGCCCGCCTGACCCTGTGCCGATACGGTTGTCAGTGTCGTCTTGCTTTGGAGACGTTTTTGTCCGAGTTCGCTCACACCGCCTGATCCAGGCGCGCTCTCGAAGGGGAGCGCACGATTTGCCCGAACCAGCGCTGGGTGGCGCTTGGTGAATCGCGCCTGACAGTAAGTGAGACCTGACGTTGAAGACCTCCCAGATTTTGCCGCTCACGGCCGAGCAACTGCCGGCTGTAAAGTCAATCATCGACGGCTTGGGCCTGTTTCCGTCCGAGCTTCTGGACGAGATGACAGCGCTCTTCCTGTCCGGGACAGTACAAGACGATCTCTGGTTCATCGTCATCGAAGACGGCGCGGCATGCGCCGTCGCCTATTGTGCCCCCGAGCGCATGACCAACGGAACCTGGAACCTGCTCCTGATTGCAGTCCAGGAAGAGCATCAAGGCCGAGGCCTCGGCAGGCAGTTGACACAGCAGTTGGAGCGAACGCTCCCTGGGCGGGGCGCACGCATCCTTTTGGTGGAGACATCGAGCCTCCCCAGCTTCGAGCGGACTCGAGCCGTCTACCGCCGCCTTGGTTACGTCGAGGAGGCGCGTATTCGCGAGTTTTATGCTGCGGGAGAAGACAAGGTTGTCTTCTGGAAGCGCCTGGAGTCCGTCGCGGGTTCGTAGTTGATACAGGGGCGAGGTCAAGGCCTCGTCCCACTGCGGACCAGCATCGCTTGTCGGCCCGCCTCGCAACACCTGATGGCCTGAGAGAGAAGCTCCCCTCCTGTTCTCTTGCGATAGCGGCGACTTTAATCAGCATGCCATCATTCACTGTCTTCAGGCGGTGATGCTGCGTCGCGCTCCACCCGCACCGCCAGGATTGGCACGGCCGGGGGCTCGCCGGCCCGGTCCCGGAAGTGCGGGTCGCGGTACCAGACGAGGCGGTCGAGCATCAGCAGCGCCAAGCGCCGGCGCAGCACGAGCAGCTTGTCGGGCGCCAGCCGCTGCACCTCCTGCGCCAGCATCAGCGCGCGCCGGCGCACGGTCTCGCTCTCGCTCTGTCGCGACGGGCTGAGCCATCCGAAGAAGCGCGGCCGGCTCTGCGTCGTCTCCACGACGGTGTCGCTGCCGCCGCGCTGGCTCACCTCCTCCGCCTGGCGCTGATCGAGGCCGCCGAGCGCAATCTCGGCGCCTGCGTTGGCGTAGATGTTCCGCGAGCCGTCCTCGCCGAAGGCAAGCCGCGTCTGGTCCTTCGACTGCACGACGATCGCCATGCGCAGGCCGGAGGAGCGGATGAAGGCCGTGGCGTCGGCCAGCACCTTGTGCTCGCCGAGCGCCCAGAACTCGTCGAGGAGCGCTAGCACGCGGTGTCGGTGCTCCCGCTTCTCACCGAACTCCTCCCGCGCCATGGCGTCGATCAGCTGCTGGAAGAAGATCGCGTAGATCGGCCGCATCCGGCGCAGATCCGACGGCTGGGCGCAGAGGTAGACGGACATACGGCGCGACCGCAGCTCGCGCACGTCGAAGTCGCTGGCTGCCGTCGCCGCGGCGATGCGCGGCACCTCCCAGAGCGACAGCGCCGTGAGGATCGTCTGCCGCACCCCGCGCGCCTCCTCGCTGCCCTTCTCCAGCCCGTCCGCCCAGCCGAGGGCCGTCTCGACGGCCGCGCGAGGGTAGGGGTGTCCCTCCCGCCTGGCGTCCGCCACCAGGGTACGAAGGTGGGCGACGCAGTCGCCCCGCCGGGCGAGGCCGGCCACGGTGGCGACAGTCAGCGGCGCGCCCGGCGTCTCGGACTGGATCACGGCGAGGGCGGTTGCGACGCGGCGGCCGGCATTGTCCCAGTACGGGTTGTTGGCCCGCGTCTCCGGCACGAGGGCGAACATCGCCTTCTGGAGGTCGTCGGTGGCGTCCGGCGTGCCGCGCCGGACCAGGCCGAGCGGGTTCCACCGGTGCGTGCGACCCTCCGGGTCGCCGAAGTCGAGCACGAAGACCTCGTCGCCCTTGCGCGCCCGCTCGGCCGCCGTCCAGCGCACCAGGTCGCGTTTGACCGAGAAAGCGACGAGGGCGCCGCCCCAGTTCATCGCGTTCGGCACGACGAAGGAGACGCCCTTGCCCTCCTCGGTCGGCGCGTAGACGGCGACGTGTTGCTGGCCGGGGAGGCAGGCGTAGCGCGAGAAAAGGCCGCGGCCCCACTTGCCAAGCAGGATGCCGTCCGGGACCGGCCGAGGCGCGAAGACGATGCCGCTCCCCTCCGCCTCGCGCCGGGTGGCGAAGTGGGATTCGCCGTGCAGGGGCCGGTCGCCGCGGCGCCGCACGGCGACAGCCGCGGTGCCCGTCAGCAGCAGAGGGGCAAGGCCCAGGAAGCCCGACAGGCAGACCGTGACCGCCGCCCACCAGTTGGCGCCGGCCTGCGGCGCGTAGAGCGTCCAGGCCGTCGCCTTCGTCCAGAGACCGGCAGCGGCGAAATAGGGGTGCGCCCCAAGCCCGGTGATCGAGAGATAGGTGGCCGAGGCGACTGGCACCGCGGCGAGCGCCGCAGCGCCAAGGGCGCCGGCGAGCAACGACCCGCGCAGCGTCATGACCGCAACTCCATCACCGCCGTCAGTCGGTAGGGATCCCGCGCGCAGTGCGCGACCAGGTCGACGTGCTGGCGGAGCAGGCCGTGCACCGTCGCCGCCTCCAGCGATCGGCCCTCCGGGCTCTGCCGCACCATCAGCGCCGCCGCCTCGATCGCCGCCTCCGGGTCTCCGCCGTGGATCGTGGTGACGGAGGGGTGGCCGACGACGCGGGCGCGGAGGAAGGCCCAGGCCTCTGCGCCGCGCAGCTCCTGGAACGGCAGCCAGTCCGGCCGCAGCCGCATCGCATCCTGGAGGCAGTCGGTCGCGGTGCGCCGCTCGCCGTCGAAGTAGAGCGGCGACCAGTTCTCGTGCGGCAGGTCCATCCACTCCGGCGTGTCCTCGATCGTTACGAGGCGCCGGTCGGCGGGCACGGCGCGGATGAGCGCCTCGGCGAAGGTGGTCTTCGAGGAGCCGATGGCGCCGGCGACGAGGATCGTCCGGCCCGCCTCGACGGCCCGTCGCCACCACGCGGCGCCGCGACCTGGCACGGCGGCGAAGTAGCCGCCCTCCTCGAGCCATTCGAGGGTGGGGGTGAAGTCCTTCGCGCGCCGCCGGATGGCGAGCGTGATCGTGCCGGGCGGCGCGGCCGGCGGCCGGGCCCCCATGATGCGCTCGCCGCCCGGAAGCACAGAGGAGGCCGAGGGCCGGTCAGGACCGACGCGCTTCGAGGTGCGCGAGGCGGCGAGGGTGAGGATGGCGTCCAGCCGCGCGAAGGTCAGCTCCGGCGCGTCGTGCCAGGTCCAGCCATCGTCCCCCTCCACTCCGAACCGGCCGGGGCGGTTCACCACGATCTCCCGTGTGCCGGGCCGCGCCAGCGCCGCCGCGAAGGGCGCCAGCAGCCGCAGCAGCGTCGCCTCGCCGGCCAGCATCAGCGTAGCCTCAGGCGATAGGCGTCGGAGAAGTCGACGGGCTGCGTGACGAGGACGGCGATCTCCTCGCCCTGGTTCTTCGTCACGGTATTCGGGATGTTGATGCTGTCGCGCAGCACCGAGGCAACGGCGCCCTGTACGCCGCCGGTCTGGAGGTTGAGGTAGGTGCTGTTGTCATCACGCGCGAGCGCGGCCTGAACGGCTCCCTGCGCCGCGCTGATCGCGCTGCCGGACAGCATGAGGAACACCGCCCCGCCGAAGCGCTCCCAGAAATGCCGGTCCACGGTGCCGTCCATGCCGACGCGGCCGAGCGCGTCACCAACCGGCGCGCCGAGCGGGACGGGCACCCCCTGGGGCGTCCAACCGGTCGCCGCGAGGGAGAGGATCCGGCTCTGGCCGACGGCGACGTGGCTCTCGTAGCTGCCCTGGATGCGGGTGCCGGCCTCCATCAGCCGGACGCCGGCGGGAGAGAGCCAGTCCTGCGTGACGTGGCAGAAGAACGGGCCGGGCCGCTCACTGCTGACCGCGGTGTCGAGCGTGCAGCGATAGACGCCAGGCATGAGCATCAGGGTCGTGTCGAGAGGGGCGCCCGCGCGAGCGCCGGCGATCGATGTGCCACGAAAGGCCACGGAGGTGCCGCGGCGCGCCGGATCGCCCTCCGGCTCGCCCGTGGCGGTGCCCCGGCCGCCGCTTTCCGCGCCAGAGCGATCGTCGGCCGGGGGAGGGGCGGTGACGGCGTAGGACATCATGCGCGGCGCCCTCGGCCCTGTGGCCGCCTGTGCGGGTCCCGCCGTGAGCTGGGGTGGCTGGGGCGGAGGAGGGAGTGCGAAAGCGGCCGGCTCGGCCGGCGGCGTCGCCGGCGGCAGTTGGGGAGGGTCGAATGTAACGCGCCGCCCTATCCCGTTCATCGGCTGCGGCGGCTCCGGCGGCTCGTTCCCTGGATGCCGCCAGAAGACGAGGGCGATCAACGCCGCGGCGCCCAGGATCGATGCGGCGTAGGTCTGCTTCTGGGTGAGCAGCCGCCGGCCTGTGGTGTCAGGGGCACCGCGGTCCTCGGTCATCGCTGCCCCGTCCCCGCCAGCTCTCGAACCACGCTGGGGTCGGTCGTGCCGGTTCCCGGGTCGCGGCCGACCGGGTCGTAGGCGCGGTTGTAGACCGCGAGGACGGCGTTGCCGGGTAGCCGCAGGCGCAGTTCGCGGTGCACGCCGGGCACAATCCACCAAATGCCGCGCAGCCCGGGCTCGTTTGCCGGTCTAGCCACTGCCTGGACCGACTGCTCGGCGCCGGAGGCGTCGACCGTGAAGACGCTCGGCACCTGGCGGTTGCCGAGGTAGCGGAAGGCCGTGCGCGTCCCGTCGTCGCAGGTCTCGTCTGGCACCAGGTCAGCCGAGCCGCGGCCCTCGAAGGTCCAGTTGCGGCAGGCGAAGTCCACCGCCAGGCGGGCCCGCGCGACCTCAGCCTCGCGCCGGGCGCGGATGGCGGCGGCCCGTTCGGCCGCCTCGCGGCGGGCCCGCGCGGCCTCTGCCTCGCGCCGGGCGCGCTCATCGTCGGGATAGGTGAAGGCGAGCCCGTAGGTGGCGCCGGGATCGTCGGCGCATTCCGATCGGCCGTCCGCGCCGCAGGTGCGTGGCAGCGGGCGGACCTCGGCCGCGAACTGATAGACGCGGTCCGCGGCGCCGTGGCGCGCCGTGACGACCTGCAGCGTCGTCCGCCCGGGCGCCACGGCCCAGAGCGGCAGGACGTTGTTCAACGGCGACTGCGCGAGGGCCTGCGCGTTCGGCGGCTCCCAGACGGTCTCGACCCCGAGCACGACCCGCTTCACCTGCTCGTCCGAGCCGAAGGTGATCACCGTGGCGCGGCCGACGGTCCCCACCAGGAGTGTGCGGCCAGCCGGGTTGTAGGCAAGCGTCCGCATGTGCGGCTCGGCCGGGTCCACGGGCTGAGGCTCGTCGAGCGCGGCGACAGGTGAGGGGAGGGCGAGGGTGGCGGCCAACATCACCGCCGCGGCAAGAGAGGCGCGCCGCGTCATCGCCCGGTGTCCGGCTCGATGCTGTAGGTCACGACCTGCATCCCGGCCGTGTTCCAGTCGCGATCCTCAGCGAGCTGGGGCAGCTCGGGGCGCCACTGGAAATTCACCATCGCCGTCATCGGCGTGCGCGTCGTCACGCCCGGGCCGCCGGCGCCGCTCCGCGTCTCGACGCGGGTGAACTGCACCCGCCAGGTCTGGGTGCGGCCCTCGGAGGGATACTTGAAGTACCGAAAGCCCTCCGTCGTCCGCACCCCGCTGCGGCCGAGGGTGGCCAGCGGACTCTCGGGATTGGAGCGCGCCACGCTGGCGCGGAAGCGTTCCTGCATCGGCTCGGTGAGCAGGATTGCGCAGCGGTGCAGGTCGCGTTGCAGCGTCGTGGGGTTCGGCGTCGGCGCGTAGCCGTCGCAGGCCTCGACGAAGCGCCGGAGGTACTGCCGCGCGGTGTGGTCGGTGAAGGCGCGCGGCGCGTCACGAGCGGCGAGCGTCGGACTGACCTCCCCGGTGTCGCGGTCGAGGAGGGCAAAGTCGAGACGCGCCGGCTCGGCGCGCAGGATGACCGTCGCCGCCACGCCCACGCCAGCGAGGCCGAGGAGCGTGCCGAAGGCGCCGACGATCCAGCCGGCGCGGCGGAAGGCGAGGCCGGTGCGGCGCACCTCGTCGGCGCGCGCGGCTGCGTCGGCGAGGAATTGCTGGGCGGCCTCGGGGCTCAGGGGTTCGGCCGGCCACACGCCGGGCTTGAGGCGCAGGGGGGCGTTCATCGTAGTACGGCCCTTCCTGTCGGCGGGACCGTGTCAGGCCAGCGGTCAGGGTTCAGCCTGAAGACCGGCCCTGAGGGCTCGGCGAGGCGCCGTGCTTCGTCGGAGCAGGCAGCGGTGCCGAGCGTGGCGAGGGTCATGGCCAGGAGCAAGATACGGCGCGGCACGGCGGCGGGCTCCTATCGATTGGACATGGACGGCCCGGCCGGGCCGAGGGGGGGACGGGGTAGGGTGAGCGGGATCGGTCCAGGGAACGCGGATCCCGAAACTGGCTGCGGTGGCGATGGTAGGCCGCCCGGGGGAGGGAGGCCGCTGCCTCCACCCGAGCCGCCGCGCCCATAGGATCGGAGGTAGGGAAGGGCGAAGCCGGAGAAGCCGCCAGTGATCGCGGAGGCGATGCCCGGGAGCTGGTAGGTGATCCAGCCGCAGGCGACAAATAGCACCATGCCGGCCAGGAGCATTTGCACGCCACGGATCTCGTTTGCCATGCCGCCGGCGTTCGCCAGCGTAGCGACCTGCGAGAGGAGCTGCGTCTCGGCGCTCAGTAGCAGCGCCAGCAGGGCCGTCGAGAGAATCTGGAGGACGATGTTGGCGAAGACGGTGTTGAGCCAGCCGATCGCCATGTGGCGGAACAGCGGGAACACGAAGAGCCCCGCAAAGATCGGGCCGACGCCGACGAGCAAGGCGAGAATGATGAAGGCCTTCATCCAGACGAGGAAGGCGATGGCGATCGCGAAGACCGCGATGATCCAATAAAACACGACGATAATGCAGAGCCCGAGGCCGGCGATCGACCAGGGCAGGCTGCGGTAGACGGCGAGGCCCGATACCCAGGCCTTGCCCCAAATCTCATCAAACAGGGGGCCCGTTACCGGACGGTTGCCGAGCGAGCCGGCGAGTGCACGGCCGACCTCTGGGCCAAGGCCGTCAAGCAGCACGTCGCGCGCCCAAGGACCGTAGCCGCCAACCGTCGTAACGAGTGCCACGGCGGCGGCTCCCATCACGACCAGCCGCTCGACCTCACTCAATGGCTCGCCGTTTTGCACAAGCGCCTGCCACATCAGGCGACCGGTCACGTAAACGACGAGGGCTACCTTCAGCCAGCTGGCGACCCAGCTCGTCATGGCAGCGATCATCGCGTCCACGCCGGCGGTGAGTGGAAGCGCGACTAGGTCGTAGAGCCGACTAAAGATGTCCCAACCGTTCACGACCGCGGTCTCCTCGCCTCGGCCTCTGCGGCGCGCGCGGCGTCGCAGTAAAAGCGGGCCTGCTGCTGTGGCGTTAGTCGGCCGCAATGGGCGAGCTGCTGCGCGCGTTCCATGGGCCGGGCTACCCAGTAGCGTGGACTGGTTGGAGAGGTGAGGTCGCCCCTGTTGCGGCGCGCCTCGGCCTCCGCCTGGCGTGCGCGCTCCGAGTCTGGCGTCGCCGCCGGAGCCTCCGGTCGCATCCCTGCGCGTGCTCGCGCCTCGCGTTCGGCGACCACGATCCGCGCCTGGTCTGCATTTATGCAGTCCGATGTGCCGCGCAGCCGCCCCGGATCGATGGCAGCGGCTGAGCCACCCCAAGGGCGGCGCTCAGCGCCAGGAAGGCGAGCGTCCAGAGCAGCAGCCCCAGCCCCCCGAGCAGATCCGGGTCGAGTAGCCGCGGTGCCCGGCACCACGGCGCGACGTATCGACGGGGGGTCACCGCCACCACCCCCGACCCCGAGCCTCCTCAAGGATCTCGTCGATGCTCTGCTGGAGCCGCTCCTCGCGCTGCTGCTCGCGCACCTGCGTCTGCGCAATGAGGTAGGTCTGGATGTTCTGCGCCTGCACCTGCTGGTTCTGGATGTAGGCCTGCTCGACGCCAAGGCGGGCAATCAGCGCCTCGCGCTCCGAGGGATCGGGCGCGCCATTGATGCGGGCCTGGAGTTCGGCGAGGCCGGTCACTCGCTCTCCTGCCGACTGGTAAAGCTGAAGCGCAAGCGCCTGCGCGCCTGCGAGGCCGCCGCCGTTGGCGACGATCTGGCGCGTGGTCCAGGTGTCGTCGCGCGGCGCGTAGACAGTGTTGCCGGTCAAGGTGCCGTTGTAGAGGCCGGAGAGCGAGTTCAGCATGCCGCCCGCGCCGCCGGTCCCGTTCAGCAGACTCTGGGCGGCGTAGGGATTGATCGGCAGCGGGTTCCGGATACCCATCATGTGCAGCGCGGAGACGGCGCTGCCGAGGTCGGTGACGCGCGTGAGAGCCTGGTAGGTCATCACGAGCTGGTCGTACTGCTGCTTCATCTGCTGTAGCTGGCGGACCATGTCGCCCGCCTGCTGGGCCCAGGCGAGATTATCCGTCAGCTCCTGCCGGCAGGTCGGGCAAATGACGGTCCACTGCGCGCTGGCCGGCGACGGCACGGCGGCAAGGATGGCAAGCGCGGCGGCTGCCGCCAGGGTGGGGACGCGCGTCATGCCGGTACCTCCTTCTCCGCGGCGGCGCGGCGCCGCCGGAACTCGTACTCAAGGCTGCGGGGGTCGGCCCGCACCTCCTCGGGGAGCGCCTCGTAAGCGCGCAGCGCCGCCTCACTGGCCGAGAGCGCAGCGAGCTGCGGCAGGCCGCGCAGTCGCAGCTCGGCGATCAAGCTCTCGCGCCCCTTGCAAACCAGGAACTGGCCGGAGCCCTTCGCAAGCGCCCGCAGCGCGGCGAACTCGCCTTGCGTCCGCTTCAGGCGGCCGACGTAATCCTCCTCGGAGGCGCGTGGATTCGGCAGGTGGATCTGGTTCGGGCACTGCTCCAGCAGCTCGGCCGCAATCGGGCTGTTCGCGGCGTCCGAGGGCGACTGCGTGATGAACACGACGACGCCGTTCTTCGAGCGGATGGTGCGCAGCTGCGCCGCGATCGGCCGGTAAAAGGCCGGGTCCTCCAACACCCGCCAGCCCTCGTCCACGGGCAGCAGCAGGCGGCGTTGACCGTCGAGGTGCAGGCCGATGCGGTGGAAGAGGTAAAGTAGCGTCGGTGCCGCCGCGCGGCCGTTCTTCAGAATATCGGTGGCGTCGAGGCCAACCGTGCCGCCCGAAAGGTCGAGCGCGTCGCGTGGCGCATCGAGGACCCAGCCGAGCTCGTTCCCCCAGCACCACTTGAGGAGCCGTGCCCCGGCGCCGTCCACGTCCACGTCAGGCGCCAGGAAGGCCGCCACCTCGGCGAGCTGGCGATGCTCCGGCGGGTTCTCCATGACAGTGCGGATGCCGAGGGCGAGGAGACGCTCCTCCTCTGGCGCCAGGTCGCGCCAGCCGCCCTGGACGATGCAGCCGCGCAGCAGGTCGAGCAGGAAGTCGAGGTTCGCCGGGGTGGGCTCCAGCCCTTTGAGCGGCGCGAACATCGGGTTGCCGCCGCCCATCACGGCATAGGGCGCGCCGAGGTGTCCGAACAGCACGCGCCAGCCCTGCTTGTGGTCGAGGCCGACGACGTCGGCCCGCCCCGCCGTGCATGCGATCAGCGCACCGACAAGTGTTGTCTTGCCCGAGCCCGTCTCGCCGGTGATGAGCGTATTGCCGACGGCATCGTCGCCTTCCCCGTCGTGCCAGTGGAAGGGGTAGGCCGTGCCGGCCGTCGTGCGCAGTGTGATAATCGCCGGTCCCCAGCGCGAGACTGGCACGCCGCGCGCCGGTCCGTGCAGGGGCGCCATTGCGGCAAGGTTGCGGGTGGAGAGGGCGCCGGGACGCGCTCGAAGCCGATGGTTGCCCGCGAGCTGCGACAGCCAAGCCGCCATCAGCGCCTTGTTCTCGCGTGCGACGGCCGCACCGCAATTGGCGAGCGTCTTCCAGGCGGCGTTTACCACGTCGTCGAGGGGATTTCGGCCGGGGCCGCCGGTCGCTTCGTCGAGTGCCGCCTCAACCCGGGCCGCAGCCACCGATCCCAGCCCGGCGCCTTTCAGCGCCGCGGCGAAGCGCCGGTACCAGGGCAGCGCGCCGCCGGCGCGGTCGGAGAAGACGGCGAGCGAGACGCTGTGCGTTCCCATCGCCATTCTGCCGGAGGCGACGTGGTCGGCGGCCTCGTCGAGCTCGGCAATCTGGCTACGCGCTTTGTCGCCGGCCCAGACCATCTTGTTCTGCTGGCGCGTCAGCAGCCCGATGCCGCCAGAGGTCGCGTGACGCTCGAAATGGTGGAGGAGGGTTCCGCAGAACGGCGCGCGCTCAACCGCAGCGAGCATCCCCGGATAGGTGGAGGAGGGATAGCCCTTGAAGGTGAGGACGGCGACAAATCGGGTGTAGCCCGGGCCGCGCAGTTCCACGGATTCGTAGTGGAACGCCACCTCCTCGGCGAACATCGCCTCGGCAAGCCGGCCCGTGGTGAGCGGGACGGGGCGCCACACGCCCGTGGCGGCAAAAGCGAGCGCCTCGCCGATCTCGCTAAAGATCCCCTTGCCACGCTCCGCCAGGCCGAGTTGGCGTGGGCCGTAGTCGGCTAATTCCGACGCTAGCCAGTCGCAGATCCGCTCGAGCTGGCGGGCGCGGTCGATGGCGCGTTCACCGCCGGCGTCGACACCGCGCTTGCGAGCCTTGCGTCGCGCCCACCACTCGGCGCTGCCACCGGCCGCGGGGCGCAGGTGCAGGCCGATGAAGAGCCTGTTCTCGTAGAGCAGGCCGTCCAACAGCCTCTCGCAGTAACCGGACTGGAAGGCGCGCGCGAAGGGAGTGAGGCGTGGGTCCGGCTCCGGCACGTCCGCCGGGTCCGCGAGGCTCCGGCAAAGATAGATCGACATCACCAACCGGTCGCCAGCAGGGATGCCTATGTGAGTGCCGTTGAGGCGATCCAACCGCTCCAGAAGATCAGGATCGCCTCCCGTGTCAGCCAGGGGCAGGCCGTCGAGCGCCTGCATGGCGTAGACGCCGTCATCGGCGAGGCGCAGCACGCGGTTGGTGAGGTGCCCCTCGATTGGGACGTGCTCGCCGAGCGTCGGCGCGCGGGGCGCGAAGCGGCTAAACACTGGATACCAGGTCCTTCGCGCGCCGCGGCGTGCGGTCCGGCAGCGCGCGTAGCACGCCACCTATCGTCTGGCCGCGCGTGACGTACCACATGCGCAGCTCGTGGAAGAAGTGCGGGTTGCGGTTCGTCAACGCGACCATGGGCAGGTGCCAGACGAGGAAGGTGGCCCACCAGAGCGGGCTGCCTAGCAGCATGCCGAGCAGCCAAGTGCCGAAGAGATTGAGGTAGTAGCCCTCCATCGGCACGCCCCACCGCATCGCCGGGCGCGTGGCGGCGAGGAACAGCGTGTCACGTCCGGCGGCGGGGGACATGCTCAGCTGCCGATGAAGGTGTTGACGAAGTAGGCGCCGGTGAAGGCGGCGGCGCCGAAGAACATCGCCACGAAGCCGGCCGAGGGCGGCGCCATGCGCGCGGCCGCGGCGAGGAAGGCAATGACGACGCAGGCAATGATGAAGGCGATCCCGAAGGGACCGACGAGGAATGTCGCGAGCGAAGTCAGTGCGCGCGTCAGGACGTCTCCGCCACCCATGGGCGATCTCCTACCGGCCGGTCACGAGGTCCCGCCCCGGGCGGCCGCGACCCAGGTCGGGAAGGAGCGAAAGAAAGGGCGACGCCGGCGCGGCGCCGGGGGCCCGGTCACCATGACCGGTGGCAAGCGCTGCGGCGTGCTGGCCCACGCGGCGGGCGACTGCGGCCGCATAACCCTGAGCGCCGTCAAGGCGGCCGCTGTTGTAGAGCCGGAAGGCCGCGTCCCGGAGGTTCCCAGCCAAATGTGCGGCGCCTGCGCGCATGTTCTTGCAGGGATCGAGTGCGGTCTCGACGGTGAGGCCGTGGCGGCGCCAGTTGGCCCGGTGCGTGATCTGGAACCAGCCAAGCCCGAGCGTGTGCCCGGCGGCGTCGCGCGCGGCGGCGACTGCAACGGCTTCCGGGCGGGTTGCTGGGAAGAGGCTCTCCCCCGTCGCCTCATCACGAATGGCGAAGGGCTGGAAGGCGGACTCCCGTTCCGCAACTGCGGCAAGCTCGGGGAGCAGTCGCCGGTGTTCGTCGGCCAGGCAACTCGGGTCGCGCGCGATGCAAGCGAACAGTGCCAGACCGACAAGTGCCTCGCAGCCGGTCATCGCGCACCGCCAGTCCGGTGCCGATCACTACCCGAGCGGCGGCTCCGGGACGTCCATGCCGGGCGGCAGTGGATCCTCATGCGCCTTGACGTGCTTGGTGATGGCGCTGCGCGGAAGGACCGAGCGTAGCCGCGCGAGGCGCGGGCAATCCTCTTCGTAGAGGGAGACAGGGAGGGCGTAGGCCATGTCGTTGCGCAGGAAGCGCAGCAGGCGGTCGAGGTCGCGCCAGCCGCGCACGCCAGGTCCGCGGAAGAGTTCCATGGCGATGTAGCCGCGGCGCCAGGAGGGCAGCAGGTAGGGCACGTGGTCGACGCCACCATTCTGGTCGCGCCGTGCAACGACGAGCACGGCCTCGATGCGGCCGCCGCGCGCGAGACCCTCGCGCAAATCCGATTCGCCGAGTGTGTCGCCCACGCCGAATCCGCCTCGCCTTTGCCTGACGCAGACAGGCTAATGGCTTTGGCGAATTGAGGGAGGGTAAGCCTGCTGCCGATGCCGGATGTGGCAGAGGTGTGTACTGCTGGAAGTTGCACTTCAGTCACGCTCCAAATGCACGAAGCGTCGCAATGCTAGCGAAGGCAGAGGATCGTATTCAAGTTGGAGAACAGGGATTCTGCTGAGCAGATCCGCAATAAACCGGTCACTCCGACGTGAAGAACGAAACCGGAATAGTAAGAACGGTTCAAAAGCCGGGACGCGAGTCACAGCGCGCGCCATTCGCCTAGATCGTCAGAGTGCTGGCAGTTTGAGCCGGGAGTGCCTCGTCGTCGGCGACGACAAGTCCACGTGACTGCAAGGCTCACCTTGCTCACTCGATGCGGCAGGCCGTCTCCTTTGGAAGGCTGGGGCCGGCGCCACCTCGGGGAGTCGGCGTAGGAGCGACTGGCGCAGGACGCTGGCCGCAGACGCGGCCCACCGCGGAGAACCATGGGGCGCCGCCCCAAGGTTCCCCTCGGCATGCGGCCTACAGCGCGGCGGGGCCGCTCCCTCGCAGGGCGCTTTGCACCCCGCTCCCTCGCAACCCGGCCTCGCCCTGCCGCATGCCACCCCTCCTTCCCCGGTCTCGCCGACGGGCAAGGAAGCAGCGCGGCTGCTTCCCGCTGCGCAGGAAGAGAGAAGGGACACAGACACCATGTCGTTCATCCGTAACCGCCAGGCCCTCCGTTCCAATGGCGTCGCCGCCTTGTCCGATGAAGAAATCCGACGGCTTGCTCCCTCTGCCTTTGCGGCGGAGGCGCATGAGAGCCGCAGCCATCGCTACGCCTACATCCCGACCGCCGATGTCATCGCGGGCATGCGGGAGAACGGGTTCCTGCCGATGTCGGCAGCCCAGGCACGCACCCGCGATGCCGGCCGCGTCGGGCACACGAAGCACATGCTGCGCTTTCGGCACGCCGGCGCCGCGCTGGCTGCCGAACGCCGTGTCGGCGACACCTTCCCGGAGATCGTGCTGCTGAACGCCCATGACGGCACGAGCGCCTACCGCGTGATGTCCGGCGTGTTCCGCCTCATCTGCCTCAACGGCATGGTGGTGGCAGACCGGCAGGGGGCGGAGGTGCGGGTGCCGCACAAGGGCGACGTGGTGCGCCAGGTGATTGAAGGATCCTATGCCGTGCTCGACGATGCGCGGCGCGCGCTGGATGCGGCGGAGGCCTGGCAAGGCGTGACACTGTCCCGGGACGAGCAGCGGATCCTCGGCGAGGCCGCGCGGACGCTGCGCTTCGGCGATGCAGACGGCCATACCGATACCCCGATCACGCCGGAGCAGATGCTGGCGCCGCGGCGTACGGCGGATACAGGGAACGACCTGTGGCGCGTGTTCAACCGAGTGCAGGAGAACGTCATCCGAGGCGGGCTGACCGCCTGGGCGCGCGACGCCCAAAACCGGCCGCGCCGGGTCACGTCGCGGGAGGTCACCGGCATCGACGGGGACGTGAAGCTGAACCGCGCCCTCTGGCAGCTGACGGAGCGCATGGCCGAGCTCAAGGGCGGCTGAACTTTAAAGAGGACGGGGCACCCGCCCCGTCCTCATACGGCATCGCAAAATCAGCGATCGCCCATAAATCGCGGCCCGCCCGCTGGGCGGGCCGCGACAGGCCGAAACTCAGAAGCTTCAGCCTCGGGAGGCAAGCATCCGAAGCTTCTCCAAAGCCACGTCCTGGCCCTCCTTGTAGTCGAGCGCTCCGGCAAAGCGCCCTTCTGCATCGAGCAGGAATACGCTGGCCGAGTGGTCCATCGTGTAGCCACCGCCTTCGAGCGGGACCTTCCGGTAGTAGACCCGGAAGGCGCGCGCCACGTCGCTGATCTGCGCCTCGCTGCCGCTCAAACCGACGATGCGCGGATCGAAGGCGGAGAGGTAATCGGCCATCGTCTGCGGCGTGTCGCGCTCGGCATCCACGCTGACAAACACCCAATGCACCCGCTCCGCCGCCGTATCGAGAGCCGCAATGAAATTCGTCATGTCGCCGAGGGTGGTGGGACAGACATCGGGGCAGTGGGTGAAACCGAAGAAGATCGCCATCGGTCGGCCACGAAAGTCCTGCTCGGTGACCGCGCGCCCGCGATGATCCGTTAATCTGAACGGCCCGCCGATCGCCAGGCTGGCCGGTCCCGTCGCCACGCGGCCAGTCCCCAGCGGACCGTCGGTCACCAGCCAGTCGCCGGTGGTCGCCAGCAGCAGCAGCCCGAGGACGGCAACGCCTCCCCAGGCGGCCCAGCGAATTGCGCGGAGCATCCTTAGTGCCCTTGATGTTCGGTGGCCGGCGCTCGGGCGCCGGCGCTGGCCACTTCCAGCTCCACGGTCACGGTGCCGGCGCGTTCGAAGCGCAGCGTCAGAGGCACGCGGCCACCCGGCACGAAGGTTCCGGTTGGCCCGACCAACATGAGGTGCATTCCCCCTGGCCGCAGCCAGGCCGTGCCGCCGGGCGGAAGCGGAATGCCGGCCGGCATCGGGCGCATGCGCATGACGCCGTCGGTCATGCTCATCTCATGGGCCTCGACGGTCCGCGCCATCGGGGTCTCCGCAGAGATCAGGCGGTCAGGTAGGGATCCGCGGTTCGCGATTGACATGTAGCCGGCGGCGGTCGGAGCGCTCGCCCCGACCGCGCGGGACCAGGGATGGTCGATGACGAGGTCACCCACACGAAAGTCGTGCGCGGAAGCGGGTGAGGCAGGCAGCAGGGAAACAGAAGCGCAGGCCAACAGGCCGGCACTGAGGAATCGGCGGCGCATGGGATGATCCTTCAGAACGCAAACAGGACAGGCGCCGGCTTTGACACCGGCATGACGGCTGTTCAGGCGAGCGTCAGAGGATGTGGTGGTGCGCGAGCAGGCGGAGGACCGCGCGTTGGCAGACTCCAGGCCGGTTCCTGGCGCAAGGGCACGACAACAGGCGCTGTTGCGAGGTGTGGCGCTGGCAGCAGCACCGCAAATGGGGGCGCGAAGCCGGTCGGGTCAGGAAGGCGGCAGAGGGCGCAATGGTCGCCACGGGCGGGCTGAGGCCCGTCCGTCGTATCGCCGGGGGCGGGCTGGCCCGAGCCAAGGCAAATCTGTCCACGCAATGCGATGTCGAAGGCCGCCTGCTGCGTGGCGGCCATGGCTCCCAACGGCATCAGCAGGCGGGCGACGAGCCCCAGCAGCACCAGTGCCGAGACAGGGCCGTGCAGCTCTCGCCAGACGCGTCTCATGCCCCGCGCGGAGCCCAGAGAATGATCGAGGCGCCGAGGAGGCAGACCGTGCCGCCGATCAGGTCCCAGCGATCGGGCGGCACGCCTTCCACGAACCGTAGCCACACCAGGCTGGCGGCGATGTAGACGCCGCCATAGACCGCATAGGCCCGGCCGGCGGCGGCGACTTCAACCAGGGTGAGCAGCCAGGCAAAGATGCCGAGGGAGACCATGCCCGCGGCTGCGAACCAGAACGGCTTGCCGAGGCGTAACCAGCCCCAGAAGGCGTAGCAGCCGACGATCTCCGCGACCGCCGCGGCGGCAAAGATCGCCACCTGCCTCACCGGATGGGTTCCGCCTCGGCGACTTCGGTCCAGCTCGTGCAGGCCGTGCGGGTCATCCAGGGCCAGGGGTCGACCGGACGGCCGCCGCGCCGCAGCTCGACATGGAGGTTCGGGCCCGTCGTGCGGCCCGTACGGCCGACCACGCCAATGGCCTGGCCCGCCGCAAGCCGCGTGCCGCGGACCAGCCCCGGCGCGAAGCGCGCGAGGTGGGCGTAGCGTGCCCGCGTTCCGTCCTCATGAGGTGGCCTGCTGCCGGTTCGACGGACACCGAGTTTAGCCTGAATCGGCCGAGCGCTCGAATGCCACAGGGCTGAGATAGCCAATGGCCGAGTGGCGTCGCGTCGGATTGTAGAACCGCTCGATGTAGTCGAACACCTCTGCCCGGGCGGCGTCGCGCGTCCGGTAGATCTTGCGGGCAAGGCGTTCGGTCTTCAGCGATGAGAAGAAGCTCTCCATGGCGGCGTTGTCCCACACATTGCCC
>NCCO01000219.1 GCA_002279705.1 Allobosea sp. 12-68-7 | reverse complement strand
GCTTCCGGCATCCTGATCGCCTTCGCCACCGATCCGCGCGCCACCGCGCTCGACGGGGAGAAGGACGGCAACAGCCCCTTCACCTCGGCGCTGCTGAAGCATATCGAGACGCCCGAGGTGTCCATCACCACCGTCATGGACCGCGTCCGCGCGGACGTCTGGGAATCGACGGGCAAGAAGCAGAAGCCCTGGACCAATTCCTCGATCATCGGCGAGTTCAAGCTGAACCCGACGCTGAAGCTCGCGGCGGTCGACCCCTCGATGACGATCAAGGCGATCGACGGCGCCGTGCCCGCCCCGGCCGCGCCCGCCCCGGTCGGGCTCGACCGTGCCCAGATGGATGTCCGGATGTGGGAGACCGCCGAACGCGGCAACACGGCCGGCGACTACAAGGCCTATCTCGACGCTTTCCCCACCGGCCAGTTCGCAGCCTTCGCGAAGAACCGGCTCGCCCAGCTCGAGCCGGCAGCGCCCGTGGTCGCGGCGCTTCCGGCCGCGGTGGGTGCGGCGGCGCTGTCCTCTGCCGCCGTCGCCGCCCTGCCGGCGTCGCGGGAAACCGGGAAGGCGGTCGCCGACGAGGCGCTGAAGGGCGAAGTCGCCAGTGCCGAGACCGAGGCCGCGCTCAAGCTCAGCGCCAAGGACCGCCGCGAACTGCAGCGCCGCCTGAGCCTGGCCGGCTTCAAGCCCGGCAAGACCAGCCCGAATTTCGGTCCCAGCCAGCGCAACGCCATCAGGCAGTGGCAGACGACGCGCGCGCTCCCCGCCACCGGCTTCCTCGCGCCGATGCAGCTCAAGGCGCTGCGGGCCCAGACGGAGCCGGCCTATCAGCGTGCGCTGGCCGAGGATGCCAGGCCCGCGCCGGCCCCGCGCACGCGCGCTGTCGTCCGCGAGCCGGCCGAGCCGCAGGCCCGGACCCGCGGCGGCGTCGCCTATGAGCGCGATCCGGTGATCCGCCGCGATCTCGAGCGCGAGCGCGCCGGTGGCGGCAGCAGCGCGACGGGCGCCGCGATCTTCGGCGGGATCGTCGGCGGCGCCATCGGTGGCGCGCTCGGCGGCTTCCGTCGCTGACCGGGCCGTCTGCCGCAGCGCAGCGGGCTTCTTGTCGACCTTCGAGACGCGGCGCCCGGCGCCGCGTTTTGCTGTGGTCTGGCGCCGGGCGCGGCAAGACGCCGTCTTTGCTCAGTCGTCTTGGCCCAACGGGGAGTTGCCACCGTGCCGCCGGCTCGGCTAGTTCTGGACCGCGCCGTCCGGCGGCATCCTTTCAGCGGCAGAGGCGATACGATGAAGAAGGTCTATCCGGACGCCACGGCGGCCCTTGCCGGCGTCATCAAGGACGGCATGACGCTCATGGCCGGGGGCTTCGGCCTGTGCGGCATCCCCGACATCCTGATCGAGGCGGTCCGCGCCAGCGGCGCGAAGGACCTGACCTTCGTCTCCAACAATGCCGGCGTCGACGGCGCCGGGCTGGGCATCCTGCTCGAAACACGCCAGATCCGGAAGATGATCTCGTCTTATGTCGGCGAGAACAAGCTCTTCGCCGAACTGTATCTGTCCGGCCAGCTCGAACTCGAATTCACCCCGCAGGGCACGCTGGCCGAACGCATCCGCGCCGGCGGCGCCGGCATCCCCGCCTTCTTCACCAAGACCGGCGTCGGCACGCTGGTGGCCGAGGGCAAGGAGGAGCGCGTCTTCGACGGCGAGCGCTACATCATGGAGCGCGGCATCTTCGCCGACGTCTCGCTGGTGCATGCCTGGAAGGGTGACACCGAGGGCAACCTCGTCTACCGGAAGACGGCGCGCAACTTCAATCCGATGATGGCCTCGGCCTCGCGCTTCACCGTCGCGCAGGTCGAACATCTGGTGGAGGCCGGCGAGATCGACCCCGATCACATGCACACGCCGGGCATCTTCGTGAAGCGGATCGTCCACACGCCCCAAAGCGTCAAGCGCATCGAGCAGCGCACCGTCCGCAAGCGCGCGGCCTGAGGAGTCTACTGACATGGCATGGACCCGCGAACAGATCGCCCAGCGCGCCGCCAAGGAGCTGAAGGACGGTTTCTACGTCAATCTCGGCATCGGCATCCCCACCCTCGTCTCCAACTACATTCCCGAGGGAGTCTCGGTGCAGCTCCAGTCCGAGAACGGCATGCTCGGCATGGGACCGTTCCCCTATGAGGGCGACGAGGATCCCGACCTGATCAATGCCGGCAAGCAGACCATCACGCAGCTGCCGACGACGAGCTTCTTCTCCTCGGCCGATTCCTTCGGGATGATCCGCGGCGGCCATATCGACCTCTCGATCCTCGGCGCGATGCAGGTGGCTGAGAATGGCGACCTCGCCAACTGGATGATCCCCGGCAAGATGGTGAAGGGCATGGGCGGCGCCATGGACCTCGTCGCCGGCGTCAAGAAGGTCGTCGTGGTGATGGAGCACGTCGCCAAGAACAAGGACGGCTCCGAGTCGCCGAAGCTGCTGGCCGCCTGCGACCTGCCGCTGACCGGCGCCGGCGTCGTCGACATGGTGATCACCGATCTCGGCGTCTTCTCGATCGACGAGAACGGCGGCGGCATGACCCTGATCGAGCTCGCCGAGGGTGTCACGCTCGACGAGATCAAGGCGAAGACCGCGGCGTCGTTCGCGGTCGCCCTCTGAGGCCTCGCGTCCGGGGACGATCTTCCCCGGCCGGCAACGTCACAGGGCCCTGACGATCTCCAGCCGCGCGCCATGGGCGAGCGCGCGGTCGAGGCAGCGATCGGCCGGACCAAAGAAGGAGATGGCGTAGGCGCCCTGCCCGCGCCGCCCGAGATGGCGCGTCAGGCCCTCGCAGGCCTCGCCACGCGGCTCGGCGAGCGAGAGCATCTGGCGGCCGAGCCGGAACTGCGCCAGCCCGAAGCCCAGCCCCGGAACGGCACCGGTGGCGATCGGCTGCTGACCGGTCAGCGCCTTGTAACGCGCGACCGAGGCGGCGAGATCGCGCACCGCGACGGTGATGCCGGCGACGCCGGTGACGCCGTTGGCATGGCGGCGCGCCTTGCCTTCCGGCACGCGCAGGGCGCGGGGCGTCACGTCTTCGCAGAGGAAGGGGATGTCCGGCTCCGGCGGGCGCGACGAGCGCCAGGCGATCCGCGTCCCGTCCGTCTGCAGGCGCTCGCCATCGATCGGCCCTTCGATGGCGATCCCGGCGGTCCGGATCCGGGCGGTGTCCTCGTCGAGCGAGCCGGACGGCAGCAGCGCATAATCGACGAGGCCGCTGCCGGCCTGGTCCAGGATCTGCCACCAGCGGAAGCCCGGCACCGGCCGCGCGAAGGCGATGATCTCGAGATAGGCGCCATCCGCCAGCACCACCAGCGCATTGCGCGAACCGCGCGGATGCTCGCCGCCCGGCAGCACGGTGAAGCCCAGCGAAGCATAGTCGGCCATGGCCGCGTCGAGATCGGCGACGGCGATGACGATGTGGTCGATGGACTGCGTCATAAAGACCCCGCGGCACGGACAGCTGCGTCATGCGTCGACCGGAACGGACGGTACGACAAGGGCGAGCCGCGCAATCCCGCGATGCCGGTGCCCGGGTTGACGCCGCAAACCCGGCGACAACCAGGGCGCGTGCGTTCCGGGGAAAACCCCCGACGGGCGCATCGAGGCCGCTCGCCAGCGACCTTCGATATTGATACGATTCGTTAAGAGTAGCTAAGTTGAGCGAGCGATTCGTCCAAGCGTTCCCCCCTTTTCCCCACGGCACCGTTTTCGAGGCCATCCCTTTGAACGCCCTCCCCGTCGCCGATTCGCAAGACTGGATCGCCACGCGACCGGGGCTGCCGGGACGGTCGAGCGCCTTGCCCTCGGCGGAAGCGGTCCTCGCGGAGGCGCAATCCGACCCGGAACAGCGGCTCTCCCACGCCCGGAGGGGCTTTCTCGAACTCAGGCTCGAAGCCGCGCTCGGCCGGCTGGCCGCCATGGAGACCCTGCTGGAGGCCGAACGCCTGCATGTCCGGCAGGCCCAGACGGCGCTGGGCGTGGCGGAGCGCGCCCTGGCTCGGCACCGCGAGACAATCCTCCTCTCCGACGGGCAACGCCAGGCCTCGGCGCAGGAGGTCGGCCGCCTGAAACAGGCGCTGCACGAGGCGGCGCTCGAGAAGGGCCGGCAGGAGCACGCGATCGCCGCCCTCGGCGCGGCTCTGGCGGACAAGACGGCCGAGGTCGAGCGGCTCGCCGCGACCGCCTGCACGGCCGAGACCGAGCTGCGGGCAGCGCGCGCATTGCATCGCGGCGCCAGCGATGCGCTGCAGCGCGAGTGCCGGCGGCTCGAGGAGGTGCTGCAGGGCGAGCGCCGCGACAAGCTCCTGCTCCAGCGCGCACTGGATCTCGCCCGCGCCAACCGCCGTGCCCTGCAGGACCAGCTCCTCGATCGCCAGCGCGGCGTGTCGATGACGATCCAGCCGCCAGCGACGCGCATCGCCCCGTCCCATCTGCTCGGCACCGCGGCTCGCCCCGCCGCCGCCGCCGCCGAAACGCCGCCCTCCCTCACCCTCGGAGAGGACGTGCCGCCGCCCTCCTCCCCGGCTCTCACGGAGCATCTCCATGCAGCCTGCCGTTAGCGACCTCGCCACCGTCACCGCCCTGCGCCAGAGCCTGCCGGCCTCGGAGCAGTTCCTCAACGCCTCCGACAAGATCGCGACGTTCCCGGCGGCGATGCCGGAGCCCCGGCCGGCGCCGGTGGCGCCGCAGCGCGACTGGCCCTCGGCGCTCGCCCTGATCGAGGAGACCAGCGAGGCGATCCGCATCAGCGAGCTGCGCTATGCCCAGCTCGAGGAGCGGCTGCAGCAGACGATCGCCCAGGCCGCGGTCAACATGCGCGAGCTCGAGACCCAGATCGCGACGGCCAACGAGATGCTGTGGCGCTCCGAGGAGCGGGCCCGCCATGCCGAGGCGCGCGCCCTCGAGGCCGAGGGCTGGCTCGCCCGCCTGCACGATGCCGTGACCACCGCGTTCACGCAGCCCAATCGCC
>NCCO01000218.1 GCA_002279705.1 Allobosea sp. 12-68-7 | reverse complement strand
ATGCTGGTCACTGAGCACATCGAGGCCCCGCGCTCCGAACGGCGTCGAGACAACCGGAATGCCGGCGGCGAAATAATCGAGCATCTTCAGGTTCGATCCGGTCCCCGACAACATCGGGTTCAAGGCCACATCCGCACCGGCGAGCAGGATAGCGCGCTTGGCATTGCTGATGGGTCCGAGCAGTTCCACATTGTCTGGAATGTCGCGCGACATGAAAGGGATGCCGGCTGAGCCTGCGATGATGAACCTGACATCGGGAGCGCTCCGCGCAAACAACAAGATGTGTTCGATCGCATCGAGATTCGGCGGGTGCCAGCTACCCAGAAAGAGAGCGAGCGTCTGCTCGGGGAACTGAAGCTGCTGGCGGGCGAGCGCCCGAGCTTGGGGAGAGGTGAACGCAATTTCGTCGAGGGCGACACCATTGGAGACCTCTGCGACAACGGCGCGCGTCTTGCCATAGATAC
The DNA here is from genome assembly GCA_002279705.1 of Allobosea sp. 12-68-7. GTDB lineage: Bacteria > Pseudomonadota > Alphaproteobacteria > Rhizobiales > Beijerinckiaceae > Allobosea. Next base: position 6,173 of record NCCO01000218.1, on the reverse strand, counting down.
GCTCCAGTTCCGCGAGATCATTCTGCGTGCAGCCGAACACGAATTTTGCGCGGCTCCAGCAACGTCGCTCGACATCCTTCACGTCGTTGAGAATGATTTCATGACCCGGCACGCTCGCAAACGCTTGTTGCTTGAGGGTGAATTCGACATCTTGCGCCTCAAACCACAGGGCCTGGCCTCGGGAGACGGCATCGATGTCACCGATCAAAAAAGGGTGGCACGCGACGATCGCATCACAGTTGCGCGTCGCGGTCCGCAAAACCGTCCGGTACATGGGAGTCAGGTGAGAAAGCCTGGGCATGGCGACGTCGGTGACCGGTATCTCGGCCATGGCCGACATCAGCCGACGTTCTAGCCGGTCGTGATCCGGTGACTTGCCCACCCTGATTTCCGTCAGGTTCGGCGCGATTTCCTGCCTCGTCACGGGCTCGCCCGGATTGCCGAACGAGACAATCGCGACGTCCATTTCACGCGCCAGATTGCGGTAGAGGTGGAAGACGCGGGCTTGACCGCCACCTTGAGGCGGGAAGATCGGTAGTGTCGTCGCGACAACGATCTTTCGCCTCCGGCGAGCGGAGGTCCGCTTGCCTGCTGGTTCCGAACCGAGCAACCCGTTGACGACCCCCTCCCACGTGACATCGGCGACATGGGCAGCAGCGCGTCTTCCCATGGTCGCCGCGTTCTCCCGATGCGTCGCCAAGCGCGTCAGGCCCGCTGCGATTGCCTGGGGCGTCGGATCACAGACCAAACCCGTCCTACCGTTCTGGACAAACTCGCATGGCCCTCCCGAATCACGCGTCGTGAGGACAGGCTTGCCACTCTTCATCGCTTCGAGCGTGACCAAACCATAATCTTCGTCGAACGGTACGAAAGGTACGGCGATCGCATCGCGGTAGTAGCGCGGCATCTCGCTGTCGGGCACGAAACCGAGGAAGCGGATGCGCGGATCGCCGCAGGCCAACTCCTCGAGGCGCTGGCGCTCGGAGCCGGTCCCGGCAATCAGCAGGGGAACGTCCAAGCTGGTCAGGCGGATGGCCTCGATGAGCAAGGCAATACGCTTGGGGCCATCCAGGCGGCTCGACGTAAAAAAATATTCGGCCCCGCCGCAGCTGTAATCCAGCCGGTGCGGTGGCGGATACAGGACAGACACACTTGCGGCTGCGGGGATTGGGAAATACTTGCGAAGCGCCGGATCCGGGCGAAATTCACGGCGCTGTTGTCGAGCGCATGGATCAGCTCTCGGGCGAGTGGACCCGGATAGGCAAAGGCGCCGGCCGGCAGGCCGGATTCTCCGGTCGCGAGGATGGCCTCAACCGAGCGCATGACCACGCTGGCATCTGTCGTCTGAGGTGCCAAGGGACCTCCGGGGCGAAGGGCCGCGACAGCTGGCAGGTTCGCCAACGCGGGCGGCAGCGCGGGGCCGGAATAGGCATCATAGAGACCGCGTAGCCGATGAAGCAGATAAAGGCGATGATCCGGATGGCGCACCATCCAGCTCGGATACTTGCCGCTGATGACGCAATCATAGGCGCCGACATCGATCGTCGAAGCCGTCAGGTAGGAAGTCAACACCTCGACAAGGCTGCGCTCCGGCGAGATATGGCCGAGGATCTCGCAATCATGACCTGCCTCGCCAAAAGCCCGCTGGAGGCCCCAGAACAGGTTTTCAGCGCCGCCGATCGCGAGCGGCGCCGGGTGTGGGGCGACGATTGCTATCCGCATGACACCGGCTTCGATGGAGCCTCTACAGGCTGGGTCTTCAACGGGAGGGTGCCACGCGCGAACCCCATTGTTTCGTTCGCAGGAGACGCCTGGACCAATTGGCTGACCACATCGTCCCAGCTCGGCACAGATCTCCGATAATGAGCCTGTCCCGCACGTCCCATCGCTTCAGCACGCGCCGGATCGCTCATGAGATCACTCAGGGCGTCGGCAATTGCCTCAGGGTCGGGCGTGACGATACGCCCGGTTTCGTCGTCCAGTACGAATTCCAGCGGGCCGCCGGAATCGGTGCAGGTCACCACAGGCTTGCCAGCCAGCATCGCTTCCAGCGTGACATATCCGTAGTCTTCGTCCCTGGGCCCGAAAAAGACAGCCGTTGCATGGGCATACAGAGAGATGAGATGAGCGCGTGAGACCGCCCCCAGGAACCTGACCCGAGCACCAACACCGAGATCAGAAGTCAGTCGTTCGAGCTCCGCCTTTTGTCCGCCATCGCCGACAATCACCGCCTGAACAGAGGGGTCTGTGAGCGCCAGCGCTTTCAGGAAAAGGTCCTGACGCTTGAGGCCTTCCAGTCGGCTCGGCACCAGAATGTAAGGGCTGGCGGGCGCGCACCAGAAGGCTTCAGCCGAATCAGGCGGATGATAAAGAGGGTTCGATGCGACGCCTGTGGATGTGTGCAGACGCGCGCTGACGCGTCGTGAAATGGTGAAGACCGCTTGCATCCTTGCGAAGGACGAGCGGTCTGCCGCCAAGATCCGATCGCGCAACTCGACGGCGCCCGGCGTTGCCGCGGAAAAGCCAAACGGCGTGTCGAAGAGATCATAAACGGGGCGGTGTTGATGGAGCAACCACGCCACCGTTACCGGGTGCCGTAGCAAGTACGCGGGCCATTTCAGGCCGATGACCCGATCAATGCCGCCGCCGCCGAAGGGGCTGAAATCCTGAGATTCCCAGATGTCCATACTCCGGCCGGCATCGGCCAGCGTCGCGTAGGAAAACGGAAACAGGACGCGGTGCACGCAGTGGCCGGCCCTTTGCAAAGCCGCAACAAGACCATCGGCCAGAAATTCCGCGCCCCCCTTCACGGGTGGCGTGAAGACGCTCGCTATGGCGATCCTCATCAGGTCAAGCTTTCAGGGCATAGAGTGCGTAATCCATGGGCATCTGGAACCATGAATTCACATCGACCGGCGTGAAGCCGCTTTCGGGCTTGCCGAGATCGCAGTCCTGATCGAGACGGATGACACGCGCGGACGAGAAGGTCCGCGCCTCGGCGAGAAACCGCATCAGTTCGGGTGGCAAGGGATTCTGATGAGTGGGATCATAGTAGAAATTGCACGCACCGACGATCAGGCATTCCGGGTTCGGCGTCTCGAACAGGATGGCGCCGCCCGGCATGAGTGTCCGGTGAGCCTGATCCAAAAGCTCGATCAAAACACGGAAGGGAAGGTGCTCCACGATATGGAAGCCGGTGATCGCTCCGAGTGAGTTATCGGGCTGCTTCTGCAGATAGGCGATCGCGTCGCCTGAAATCACGTCGTGTCCATGCTCCTGAGCGGCCGCAACCATCGCAACATTCAGATCGATCCCCCGGCAGCGGTGCCCTTCCCGGGTCAGAAGGCTGAGCCACTCGCCGCGGCCACTTCCGATGTCGAGCACAAGCCCCCCGGACGCAACGGCCGGTGTGGCTGCCATCATCGGCAGATAGCGTTCGCTGCGGGCTGAAATCAGCTCCGGACTTCCACGGAACTTGTTCTCGAACGCAAGATAAAGATCGTCCAGTGCATGCTCGTCGAGCTGCTGGGCGACCGAGAGCGGCAATCCCTGGCCGAGGACGGGCCCGTCCTGCGTGGTGGAGGGCAAAAGCCGCTTCAGCGCACTCGTCTCGGCAAGTGTCTTCTGATACGTCGCCTTGGCTTCCCCGAGTTTGGCGTCGGCGAAGGCTTTGACATCCGTGATACGCGTTTGGGTATCATCGACGCGATCAACCAGCCGCTCCAGCCACGAGCGGATTTCTTGATCCTCGTGCAGCAACTGCTCCGAAACATCGCGAAGTTCGATCAGTTCATTCTCGATTTCAGCCAATGCAGGCCTCAGCGCGGCTTGCACCTGCGCGACGGCGCCTGCCATTCCGTCGATATCCGCGACGGTCCGCGCATGGCAATTTTCGATTTCGGCCAGTCGACGCTCCAGGACGGCAAGATGCCAGGGCAGCCGCATGGCCGCCGTCACGATTCGCAGGACACGTCCGATCACCGGCAGTCGGTGAAGCCTCGCGGTAAACCGGGCCATGCTCAGGCCGCGGATTTCGACTTGCCGCCCCTTGGCCTCATCCGACCCGAGGAGCGCCAAGGCGATGGACAATCTGTCGAGACGGCCTGTGGATAGTCCATCGCGAAGTTCACGGACCGCTGCTGACTCCGGCGCGCGGCCTAGGGTCAAAGCATACATGTCGTCGATAAAGCTTGCGTCATCGACGGCACACAGCGCTCCCCAGTCCGGCACGATCTGTCGCGACCGCTCGTGACGGGCGCGGCCGTCGGCGAAATCGGGAGGAAGCCGGCCGACCAAGCCCGACAACGGCTTAGGCTTCGGCTCTCCGCCGGATTGACCCGATCCCGCGGGTGAGCCTGCCTCGGAGGCGCGCGCGATCTCCTCAAGAATCGCATCAATCGAAGTCATGGAGTTATTCGAGCCCCTTCCTGAGCGACTGTCCCATCGCTGCCATCATGGCCACGCCCGCGCCCGTGCTGACGCGTCGGTATAACAAGGCACGCAGGAAACGCTACCACCCGCTGCTTCCCCGACCCGGCAGCGCCCCCAGGACACGCGCTCGGACCGGCGGAACTCGGATGTTTCCGCGCCGCCCACATCGCCCTGCGGCGTTGGCGCGGTCCGCATGCCGACGGCGCAGCGAGCCAGGCTCTCACACCGGAGCGGAACCTGCGGGTGGCGTTTGCATCGACCGCGAATAAGCGGCATGAAGCCGCGCTAACAGCTATGACACCTGCCAGTCGATGCATGCGCCCCTGCGGATATGGTGCCTGTGGAGACGCATTTGAGAATGACGAATGACGACACTCTGGTTGGACGTTAAAGACCTGTTCGACTACGCGCGCGACTGCACGAGGCCTAGCGGCATTCAGCGGCTGACGCTGGAACTCTCCGCGGCGATGCATCGACTGCAGGCCTGCCGCATCGGCTTCGTCAATCATGATCGGCACCGCGGCCTCATCGAGATCGTCGCATGGGAGGAAGTAGCGGCTATTCACGAGCGCATGGTCGCCGGCGCCGACAAGTCTGACGAGGATGAGATCGTCCTCATGCAGGCGCATGACGTCGACCCCTCGCTTCAACAAAGCCGGTTGCAGCGGATCCCTTATATCGGCCCAGCCCTGCGCGCTCTGACGCAGCGTGTCCCACTGCCTGTCCGCGCCCCCCTGGGCAACGCCGCCTATGCCCAGGTCGAGAGTTTTCGCTATCTGTGGCAAGCATTACGCAATCTTCCGGGTCTGTTCGCGCAAGAATCCACGCCCTTGCCAGACCAGAGCGGCGGTCGCGATCATCACGCCAGGTCACAACTCGAACGGGAGCCATGGGCGGCGCGCGTCCAAAAGGGCGACTGTTTTCTTGCGCTCGGCGCACCCTGGGCGGATCCGGGGTATGCCGACTTCGTCAAGTATATATCGTCGACCTATGGGGTTCGATTCGGGATCATGATCTACGATCTTATTCCGATCGTTCGCCCTGAATTCTTCGATCAAACCTTGACGACCGCGTTTGAACGGTTTCTGCGTTCAGCGATCCCGTTAGCCGACATCATCTTTGCGATTTCGCATGCGACGGGGCGGGATATCGTCAAATGGGCTGCAAGCGAGCAGATCCCTCTCAGGTCGCCGCCCCAGGTGGTCCCGATCGGAACGGGTTTCAGGCACTCGAAACCAGCCCCCGCCCTGCCCGCCGGGCTCGTTGCTGGTGAATATGTCCTGTTCGTATCGACGATCGAGGCACGCAAGAATCATGTCCTCGCGTTCCGCGCATGGCGGCGTTTGATTGAGAGCAGCGAGTCGAAAACAGTCCCAAAGCTAGTCTTTGCCGGCCGGATCGGCTGGATGATCGAAGACCTCATACAGTCGCTTGAGAACTGCAACTATCTCGATGGTAATATCGTAATCGTCAAGGGAGCGCAGGACGCCGTCTTGGCGAGGCTCTATACTGATGCTCGCTTCACGATTTTTCCCTCGCATTACGAAGGCTGGGGATTGCCGGTCAGCGAAAGCCTGTCTTTCGGTAAAGTTTGCATCTGCTCAACCAGCACCTCATTGCCTGAAGCAGGGGGGCGTTTCTGTCTCTATCACGATCCCGATTCGGTCACGGATGCGGTCGCTCTTTATCGACGCGCGCTTGAGGACACGGATCTCATTCGCGGCATGGAAGCCGTTATCCGC
>NCCO01000217.1 GCA_002279705.1 Allobosea sp. 12-68-7 | reverse complement strand
CAACCGCAACCTCGCCCGCAACTCGGACGGCGACCTGATCGCGATGGCGCGCAACATCGCCATCGTCATCGTCGGGCCGGACGGCGCCGAGCGCGCGGTCCATCGCGTCCAGTTCGGCTCGAAGCTGCGGGTCGACGAGGGCGACAAGGTCAAGCGCGGCCAGCGCCTGATCGAGTGGGATCCCTATTCCCGCCCGATCCTGGCCGAGGTCGACGGCACCGTCGGTTACGAGGATCTTGTCGACGGCATGTCGATCACCGAGACGACCGACGAGGCGACCGGCATCTCCAAGCGCGTCGTCATCGACTGGCGCGGTTCGTCGCGGACCTCTGACCTGCGCCCGGCTCTGACGGTGCATGGGCCGGACGGCAAGGTGGCGAAGCTCGCCCGCGGTGGCGAAGCCCGCTACATCCTGCCGGTGGAGGGCATCATCTCGATGGAGCCCGGCGCCTCGATCAAGGCCGGCGACGTGCTGGCGCGTGTTTCGACCGACTCGGCCAAGACCCGCGACATCACCGGCGGTCTGCCGCGGGTGGCGGAGCTGTTCGAAGCCCGTCGTCCGAAGGACGCCGCGATCATCGCCGAGAAGTCGGGCGTGATCGGGTTCGGGAAGGACTACAAGAACAAGCGGCGCGTCACGCTCACCCCGCATGACGGCTCCGAGGTGCTCGAGTACCTGATCCCGAAGGGCAAGCACATCCATCTCCAGGACGGCGACGTCGTGGAGACGGGCGACTACATCCTCGACGGTAACCCGGCCCCGCACGACATCCTGGCGATCAAGGGCGTCGAGGAGCTGGCGGCTTATCTGGTGAACGAGATCCAGGAGGTCTATCGCCTCCAGGGCGTCGGCATCAACGACAAGCACATCGAGGTCATCGTCCGGCAGATGCTGCAGAAGGTCGAGATCACGGATGGCGGCGACACCGATATCCTGACCGGCGACCAGGTCGACCGGATCGAGCTGCAGGAGATCAACGCGAAGATGGCGGAGGAGGGCAAGAAGCCCGCATCCGGCGTCCCCGTGCTGCTCGGCATCACCAAGGCGAGCCTGCAGACCCGTTCCTTCATCTCGGCGGCGTCGTTCCAGGAGACCACCCGCGTCCTCACCGAGGCGGCGGTCAACGGCAAGTACGACACGCTCGAAGGCCTCAAGGAGAACGTCATCGTCGGCTCGCTGATCCCGGCCGGCACCGGTGCCCAGGTCGCCCGCATCAAGCAGGTGGCCACGCGTCGCGACGATCTCATCGTCGGCCAGAAGGCGGATGCGGCGGCCAAGGCCGTGGCGACCGCCGCCAAGGCTGTCGAGGCGGCTCTGCCCGCGGCGGAGTAGTCTTCGGACGCCTAAAGCAGACGTCGGAAAAGGGGTCGCTCAGGCGGCCCCTTTTTCGTGCACGGCCCGTCTGCGCCGGTGTGGACACAGCCCGCCTGCGGGCTTGCCGGGCCCGCAGCGGAGGGATTAGCGTCCGTGATGGCGCCGGACGAGGGCGCCGTGCTGTGCGCAGGCGCGGCCAGCGGCGGCGAATGCCGCCCGGGCGGCGGCTTTCGCGATATTCGGGCTTGACGCGAATCTGTCCCCGAGTCATAAGCGCGCCACTGTCGGTGGTTGTCGGACACGTATGTCGCCTTAAGCCTCTGTTGCTGGCGAATTTCGCGACCGAAACTCCACCGGAATTCCAGCGTCGATTGACGACATGGCAGGATGCATGAACGCGGTGTGAGCCGTGTTCCTCTGCTGGCGAACGCGCCTGAGGCCTCCTTTACCGGGAGCCGATGGCGCGGCTTCGTTTGTGTCATGGCGACAGTCGGGCTGGGCCACGGATTTAGCGATTTCCAAACGCTCAGTGGGAGCGAGAGGCCAGAATGCCGACAATCAGCCAGCTCATTCGCAAGCCGCGTTCGCCGGTCAAGGCGCGCAACACCGCTCCGGCGCTGGAGTCCTGCCCGCAGAAGCGTGGCGTGTGCACCCGCGTCTATACGACGACCCCGAAGAAGCCGAATTCGGCGCTCCGCAAGGTCGCCAAGGTGCGCCTGACCAACGGTTTCGAAGTGATCGGCTACATCCCGGGTGAGGGGCACAACCTCCAGGAACACTCGGTGGTCATGATCCGCGGAGGTCGCGTGAAGGACCTTCCGGGCGTGCGCTACCACATCCTGCGCGGCGTGCTCGACACCCAGGGCGTCAAGAACCGCAAGCAGCGCCGTTCGAAGTACGGCGCCAAGCGTCCGAAGTGAGTTCTGCCCGACCGGCGGGGCGAAGGCCCAGCCGGTTCGCAGCGTTGAAGATTTGACCGGAGACTAGACGATGTCCCGCCGCCATAGCGCCGAAAAGCGCGAGATCATTCCCGATCCGAAGTTCCACGACGTGATCGTGACCAAGTTCATGAACTCGGTCATGTACGAGGGCAAGAAGTCGACCGCCGAGCGGATCGTCTACGGTGCCTTCGACATCATCGAGACCAAGATGAAGAGCGACCCGCTCGCCGTCTTCAAGAGCGCGCTCGAGAACGTCGCTCCGGCGATCGAGGTGCGTTCGCGTCGCGTCGGCGGCGCCACCTACCAGGTTCCGGTCGAGGTTCGCACCGAGCGCCGTCAGGCGCTGGCGATCCGCTGGCTGATCACGGCCGCTCGCGGCCGCAACGACAAGACGATGGTCGAGCGTCTCTCCTCGGAGCTGATGGATGCGGCCAGCAACCGTGGCAACGCGGTCAAGAAGCGTGAAGACACGCACCGGATGGCGGAAGCCAACCGCGCCTTCTCGCATTATCGCTGGTAATCGTCCGCTCGACCCCGGAAAGACGGAAGCACGCTCATGGCCCGTACCCATCCCATCGACCGTTATCGCAACTTCGGCATCATGGCCCACATCGATGCCGGCAAGACGACGACGACCGAGCGCATCCTGTTCTACACGGGCAAGTCGCATAAGATCGGCGAAGTCCATGACGGCGCCGCCACCATGGACTGGATGGCGCAGGAGCAGGAGCGTGGCATCACGATCACCTCTGCTGCGACCACCTGCCTGTGGCGGGAGCATCGCCTGAACATCATCGACACCCCCGGCCACGTCGACTTCACCATCGAAGTCGAGCGCTCGCTGCGCGTGCTCGACGGTGCCGTCTGCGTGCTCGACGGCAACCAGGGCGTCGAGCCCCAGACCGAGACCGTCTGGCGCCAGGCCGACAAGTACGACGTGCCGCGCGTCGTGTTCGTCAACAAGATGGACAAGACGGGCGCCGATTTCTATCGCTGCGTTCAGGACATCATCGACCGCGTCGCCGGAAAGCCCGTCTGCCTGCAGATTCCGATCGGCGCCGAGTCGGAGTTCGCCGGCGTCATCGACCTGATCAAGATGAAGGCGATCGTCTGGAACGGCGAAGCGCTGGGTGCCTCTTTCGAAGAGAAGGAGATCCCCGCGGATCTGCTCGACAAGGCCACCGAGTATCGTGGCAAGCTGATCGAAGCCGCCGTCGACATGGACGATGCGGCGATGGAAGCCTATCTCGACGGCGTCGAGCCGGATGCCGAGACGCTGCGTCGCCTGATCCGCACGGCCGTGCAGCGCCGCGCCTTCCATCCCGTGCTTTGCGGTTCGGCCTTCAAGAACAAGGGCGTCCAGCCGCTGCTCGATGCGGTGGTCGACTTCCTGCCGTCGCCGGTCGATCGCGGCGATATCAAGGGCATCGACTTCAAGACCGAGGAAGAGACCGTTCGTCATCCGACGGATGAGGATCCCTTCTCCATGCTCGCCTTCAAGATCATGGACGATCCGTTCGTCGGCACGATCACCTTCTGCCGCGTCTACTCCGGCAAGGTCGAGACCGGCCAGGGCGTGATCAACTCGACGCGCGACAAGAAGGAGCGCGTCGGTCGTATGCTGCTGATGCATGCGAACAACCGCGAGGACATCAAGGAGGCGTTTGCCGGTGACATCGTCGCCCTGGCCGGTCTCAAGGACGTCCGCACCGGCGATACGCTGTGCGATCCGGCCCAGGCCGTGATCCTCGAGCGCATGGAGTTCCCGGAGCCGGTCATCACGATCGCGATCGAGCCGAAGTCCAAGGCCGACCAGGAGAAGCTGGGCCTCGCCCTGTCGAAGCTCGCCAACGAGGATCCCTCGTTCCGCGTCTCGACCGACCAGGAGAGCGGCCAGACCATTCTGAAGGGCATGGGCGAGCTGCATCTCGACATCAAGGTCGACATCCTGCGCCGGACCTACAAGGTTGACGCCAACATCGGCGCGCCGCAGGTGGCCTATCGCGAGACGCTGACGAAGCGCGTCGAGATCGACTACACCCACAAGAAGCAGACCGGCGGTACGGGCCAGTTCGCCCGCGTCAAGCTGGTCGTCGAGCCCAACGAGACCGGCAAGGGCTTCGAGTTCGAGTCGAAGATCATCGGCGGTGCGGTCCCGAAGGAGTACATCCCGGGCGTCGAGAAGGGCCTGAATTCGGTCATCTCGTCGGGCGTGCTTGCCGGCTTCCCGGTCGTGGACGTCAAGGTCTCGCTGGTCGACGGCGCCTTCCACGAGGTCGACTCCTCGGCTCTGGCCTTCGAAATCGCCTCGCGTGCCGGCCTTCGCGAAGGTCTGCAGAAGGGCGGCTCCGTGCTGCTCGAGCCGATCATGAAGGTCGAGGTCGTGACCCCGGAGGACTATACCGGCTCGGTCATCGGCGACCTGAACTCGCGTCGCGGCCAGATCCAGGGCCAGGACATGCGCGGCAACGCGGTCGTCATCAACGCGATGGTGCCGTTGGCCAACATGTTCGGCTACGTCAACCAGCTGCGCTCTTTCAGCCAGGGCCGCGCCAACTACACCATGCAGTTCGACCACTACGAGCAGGTTCCGTCGGCGGTCGCCGCCGAGGTTCAGGCCAAATACGCCTGATCACCCGCCCGACCTGCTTTAACGCAACAACGATTTGACTGACGGAGGCTACGATGGCCAAAGAGAAATTCGCTCGCACGAAGCCGCATTGCAACATTGGAACGATTGGTCACGTCGACCATGGCAAGACGTCTTTGACGGCTGCGATCACG
>NCCO01000216.1 GCA_002279705.1 Allobosea sp. 12-68-7 | reverse complement strand
CGCCTTGGCGCTGTTTGCCCTTCTGTTCGGCCCGACCCTCGCGCTGGGGCAGGGCGTCGGAACGCCCGGCACCGGGCCGCTCGTGCCGGGCGGTCCGCGCCAGGGGCTGGGCCCACCCTCGCTTTCGGATTCGGTGCCGGATCTGCGCCTGCGCTCGAATGGCGGCGGGATCCCCGGCGCCGGCCCGCTGATCGAGGATGGAAGGCCTCCATCCTCGGGCGCGAGCGGTGCAGGCCTCGGCGTTCGCACCCGGCAGCAGCCGGTCGGTCGGTTCTGCGAGACGCCGCGCACCTCCTGCCGGCTCGGGCGCTCGGCCCTGCTCGGCCAGCCCTGTTCCTGCCGCGGCCGCGGACGGGGCGTCGTCGTCCGCTAGGCGAGCGCCGCCTCAGCTCGCGACGGCTCGCAACGCGGCGCGCGGATGGCCCGGGGCGTGCAGCTGCGCCGCCGGCCGCAAAAAGCTCTGCCGGCCGTTCTTGAACCCCATGATCGGCTCGGCCAGGCCGGCCAACGCCTCGGCCTGCGTCGGGGCGTCGAGCACGACGAGATCGGCCGGATTGCCGATGGCGATGCCGTAATCCCTCAAGTTCATTAGCCGCGCCGGCTGCGCCGTCACGAGGTCGATGCAGGCATCGAAGCCCTCCGGGCCGACCTGCGCGACATTGGCGTAGAAATTCGCCATTCGCAGCAGCGAGGCATCGCCGAAGGGTGTGAACGGGTTCAGGACATTGTTGGTCGCCACCGAGCAGGTCACGCCCTGCGCCAGCAGTCGGTGCGCCGGCGTCAGCCCGCGCGGCACGTCATGGGTCGCCTCCCGGCCGAGCAGATAGACGTCAGTCGCGGGCAGGACCGTCACCGCGACGCCCGCTTCCGCCAGCCGCTCGGCGGCTCGCGCGAAAGCCTCGGGCGGCAGCGAGGACAGCTTGGTGACATGGCCGATCGCGACGCGCCCGCCATAGCCGTGTACGGTCGTCTGGCGGCAGACCTCGTCGAGATGCATCCAGCTCGCATCGAGATCGAAATCGAGATGGAAGTCGAGATCGACGTTGAAGCGCGTCGCCAGCGCAAACAGCCGGGCGATCTGCCCATACGGGTCGGTGTCGGTATAGGGGCAGCCGCCGAGCGCGTCCGCCCCGTCCTGCAGGGCCCGGACCAACAGGTCCTCGGTGCCGGGGTCGTTGGTCAGCCCCTCCTGCGGAAAGACGCAGAGCGAGAGGTCGATCGCCCAGGCATAGTCGCGCTTCAGCGCTTTCAGCGCCTCGAAACTGCGCAGGCCCACGCGCGGGTCGACTTCGACATGGCTGCGCATGCGCGTCGTGCCCTTGGCGATCGCCCGCTCCAGAACCTGCGCGCCGCGCTCATGGACATCAGCCGTCGTGAAATCGCGCTTCATCGCCGAGACGGCGGCGATCGCGGCCTTGAGCCCACCCTGGAGATGCCCGCAGCGGCCGAGCAGGCAGGCCTTGTCGAGATGGACATGGCTGTCGACGAAGCCCGGCAGCACGGCGCGCCCGCCCACCACAACCTCGGGGGCATCCGCCGCGATGACCGGCGCGATGGCGGCAAAGCGCCCCCGCCGGACGCCGATATCGACGGGCCTCGCCCCGCCGCGAAGGGTCGCCTGCCGGAAGATGAGGTCGAAGGCGCTGTCGTCGGGCATCGGCACGGAGCTGTCGGGGTGGGGATTGGGCGGGAGACTAAACTGCATGCAGCTTACATGCCGGTTGCCGCCTGTGAAGGCTGCGATGGCGCGCGGGAGCCCGGGCAGGGAGGCCGTCAGCCGGCGGCCTTCGCGCGCGCCGCCCGCGGCGGCTCGGCATAGGGTGCCAGGATGTCCATGATGTCGCGCCCGCGCGGCCGCGTCTGGGCGACCAGCGCACGGCTCGCCACCGAATCGAGATGGTGGTGCATCAGCGACATCACGGCGTCTGCATCGCCCTTGGCGAGGGCGTCGATCAGCAGCCGGTGCTCGTTGATGGCGCATTCGGAGGAATGCGGACGGCTGAAAAGCGACAGCGTCAGGCAGCAGCGATAGGCGATCTCGCTGACATAGCGGATCAGGATCGGGCTCTCCGTCATGCTGGCGAGCAGGATGTGAAATTCGGTCGCCAGCCGGATCGAGATCGCGTCGGGGCCGTTGCGCGCCTCGTCCTCCGCATCGACATGGGCGTGGAGCTCGGCGATCTGCGTCTTGGTCAGCCGTCCCGCCAGTTGCCGCACGACCAGCCGCTCGAGTTCGATGCGGATGTCGAAGGCGTCTCGCGCCTCCTGCCAGCTCGGCGTCGCCACTACGGCGATGCGGTTGCGGCGCAACTCGACCAGCCCCTCGGCGGCGAGCTGGCCGAGCGCATGACGCGCGATCGTGCGGCTGACGCCGAAACGCTCGCCGAGCAGCGCCTGTTCGATGATGGCGCGGCGCAGCGCGCGGCAGATCGTTCCGACCCGGTCCGTCGCAGGGCGGCTGCGGTTGTCCTCGCGCGTCATCACCGAAATCCGAATGCATGAGCCTCCGTCTTAGCCCCGAGGCTGGGGTGGCCGCAATCCGCGGCTGCAATCGCCGGTTGGCGCCGCGTGAAAGGAGGCCAGGGAGGGGCCGTGCCGGGCGAGGTGGGCATGGCATCGCTATTGCATGCACTTTTCCCGTGATGGGCATGCAGTCGCGAGGGGCGGCGTTCTTGGCTGCGACGCCCGTGGCCGCCCGGGATCCGCCAGGGCCCGCGACCGAGCCATCGCAGGTCGCCGTCATCGTCGGCGCGGGAGCCAATCCAGGATTGGTGCCGGAATAGTTGAATCATCGTCTCAGAAAAGGGGAACAAGATGCTGAAAAGACTCTGCCTCGGTGCCGCTGCGGGCCTCGCCATGGCCGGGCTGGCCTTCACCGGCGCCGCCCAGGCGCAGGAGACCACGATCCGCTTCACCCTCGGCTGGAAGACGCAGGGCTCGGACGCCGCCTTCTTCGTCGCCCGCGACAAGGGTTACTACAAGGCGGAAGGCCTCAACGTGATCATCGACCAGGGCGAGGGCTCGGGCGCGACCGTCACCCGCATCATGGGTGGCGCCTATGATGCCGGCTTCGGCGACGTCAATGCCATCATCCAGAACGCCGCGACCAAGCCGGGCGAGAACCCGGTCATGGTCTATATGATCTGGAACCGCCCGCCCTTCGCGATCTCCAGCAAGAAGGCGACCGGCATCACCAAACCGAAGGATCTCGAGGGCAGGACGCTGGGCGGGGCCCCCGGCACGCCGACGACCCGGCTGCTCGAGGTCTTCGCCCGCAAGAACGGGCTCGACATGGCCAAGATCAAGCTCACCAGCATGGCGCCCAACCTGCAGGAGCCGCTGCTGATCAAGGGGGACATCGACGGCGCGCTGGTGTTCAACATCACCAGCTATTTCAACCTCTTGCTGAACCGCCAGGACCCGGAGAAGGACTTCAACTGGCTCACCTTCGGCGATTTCGGGCTCGATCTCTATTCCAACGGGCTGATGGTCTCGCAGAAGCTGATCAAGGAGAATCCCAAGGCCGTCGCCGGCCTCGTGCGCGCCACCAACAAGGCGATGCTCGAGATCGCGAAGGACCAGGCCGTCGGCATGAAGGCGGTGATGGCCTATGACGCCCTCGTCAACGAGGCGATCGAGAAGAAGCGCCTGCAATACTCCTTCAGCGAACTCATCGTCTCGCCGGAGATGAAGGAGATCGGCGTCGGCGACACCAAGGACAGCCGCATGGCCAGCGCCATCGGCATCATCGTCGAGGGCTACCAACTCGCCCGCACGCCCAAGCCCGAGGAGATCTTCTCCCGCGCCTTCCTGCCGCCCAAGGCCGAGCGTACGCTGGTCTATACGGCGAATTGATCGCACCGAAAGGACACCGGATGGCCCTGCCGATCCGGTGTCCTCTTCGAGGGATGGCAGTTGATGCCATTTGATGCCATTCTCATCCCCGGAGGACAGATGATGGCATCGATGAATATCTCTCTGCCCGACCCGATGCGGGACTGGGTTCAGCGCCGCATCGACGACGGTCACTATGCTAGCGCGAGCGATTACGTGCGCGATCTGATCCGCCATGATCAGGAGCAGGTACGCCAGCTTTCGGTCGAGGACATTCGCCGGTCCATTGCCGAAAGCCGGGAGAGCGCGGCGACCAGCTCCGCCGATGCGGTGTTCGACCGGCTCGAAGCCCGGCTGAAGGCGATGGTCGAGTAGGTGTCCGGGACCTGCCGCTTCGCGCTGCCCGCGGAGAAGGATCTCGAAGAGATCGCGCTGTTCATCGCCTCGGACAGTCCTCGGCGCGCCTTGTCCTTCGTCGCGGAACTACGGGCCCATTGCGCCAGGATCGCCGATCAGCCGGAAGCCTATCCGCTGCGCGAGGAATATGGCGCAGGCGTCCGGATCACCGTCCATGGCCGCTATCTGATTTTCCATGCGATCCGAGACGACGCTCTCGTCATCGAGCGTATCCTGCATGGCGCGCGACACCTGGACTGGGTGCGACTTTAAGCACGGGGTGCAGCCGGCTTCCTCGGTTCCCTTTGAGCCAACTCCGACTCGCCTTTCCGCCAGGGCTCGTTCTATAAAAGAACAAATATAGAACATGAGCCCGCATGCAGCCCCGCCCGGACCCCGCTTCCCTGACCGATCTGCGCCGCCATCTCGCCGAGATGGCGCTGCGCGGCGCGCCTGCGGCGGTCGGGCAGGTGAGTTTCGGCGCGCCCGCTCTCGATGCGGCGCTGGGCGGCGGCATCGCCCGGGCGGCGCTGCACGAGGTCTATGCGCCCGCCACGGCCGATCTCGCGGCAGCGACGGGCTTTGCCGTCGGCCTCGCCATCCGGGCTGCGCAGGAGCGCCCGATCCTCTGGGTGCGGCAGGATGTCGTCGATGCCGAGACCGGCCGGCTGCACCCGCCGGGGTTGACCGAACTCGGGCTCGATCCCGCCCGCGTCCTGCTGGTGCGGGCGCGCGATGCCGAAGGCGTGCTGCGGGCCGGGGCGGAGGCCGCGCGTTGTTCGGCGCTGGGTGCGGTGTTGATCGAGCCGTGGGGTGAGCCGCGCCGCCTCGATTTGACCGCGAGCCGGCGCCTCGCTTTGGCAGCGGAAGGCTCGGGCGCGACCACGCTTTTGCTGCGCGCCGTCGTGGCGCCGCAGCCGAGCGCGGCCTCGACCCGCTGGCAGGTCGCGTCTCTGCCGTCGCGGGCGCTGGAGGCGAATGCGCCGGGAGCCCCCGCCTTCAGCCTCAGATTGCTGCGGCATCGCGGGGGGCTGGGTGAGTGTGAGTGGCGTGTGGAGTGGAGCCGTGACCGACAATCTTTCCAGGAGAGTGACGTCCGGGAGAGCGACGTCCGAAACCGTCAGGCCGCTGCCGGCCGCGACGAGACCACCCTGCAGCCCAGAGCCAGCCCCGATGCCACGCCGCTATCTCGCCCTGTGGTTCCCTTTCCTGCCGAC
Source organism: Allobosea sp. 12-68-7 (assembly GCA_002279705.1). GTDB lineage: Bacteria > Pseudomonadota > Alphaproteobacteria > Rhizobiales > Beijerinckiaceae > Allobosea. The sequence goes on along the minus strand of NCCO01000216.1, from coordinate 2,006 downwards.
CGACCGACTGCGGCGGGAGGGCCGAGTTCCGACATCCGGCGCACCGGCTGAGGCCGCGCCGGTTGTCGTTTTCGCCACCAGGGGCAATGCGCTTCGCCTCGTCGCCGGGGACGACCGGGCTCTGGCGCTCGGGCTGGCGCGGGACCTCACCCTGGCCGATGCGCGAGCCCGCATTCCCGGGCTGATCGCGATCGAAGCCGAGCCCGAGGCCGACGAGGCCCTGCTGATGCGGCTCGCCGCCTTCTGCGATCGCTTCACCCCGCTGGTCGCGCTCGATCGCCCCCTGGGCCTGCGGCTCGACATCACCGGCTGCGCCCATCTCTTCGGCGGGGAGGGCGCGTTGCTGGCGACGCTCGGCCGCTGGATGCAGCGTAGCGGCCTCGCGCTTCGTTCGGCCGTCGCCGGCACGCCCGAGGCTGCCCATGCGCTGGCGCGCTTCGGCCGGGGCGGAATCGTGCCGCCGGGGCAGGACGAGGCCTGGCTGCGGCCGCTGCCGGTCGCGGCGCTGGAACTTCCCTCCGAGACCGCGCTCGCCTTGACCCGGGCGGGCCTGAGGACGCTGGCGGACCTCGCCGAGCGCCCCTCCAAGGCCCTGTCGGCCCGCTTCGGCGAGGATCTGGTGACACGGCTGCGGCGCACGCTCGGCCATGAGGATGCCCGGCTCACGCCGCTGCGCCCGCCGCCGGCCTGCCTGGTCGAACGCCATTTCGCCGAGCCGATGCTGGATCTCGACGGGCTGCAGGAGGTCGTTGCCCGGCTGATCGCGGAGGCCGCGCGGGTGCTGGAGCAGCGCGGCGAGGGCGGGCGCGTCTTCGAGATCGGCTTCCATCGCAGCGACGGGGCGGTGCGGCGGCTGGTGATCGAGACCGGGCGCCCGACGCGCGACGCCAAGGCCATCTTGCGGCTCTGGCGCGAGCGCGTCGAGAGCCTGGCCGACCCGCTCGATCCCGGCTTCGGTTTCGATGCGGTGCGCCTTGCCGTGCCGGTCTGCGAGCCGCTGAGCGAAACCCAGCCGAGCCTCGACCGCCACGCCGTCGAGGACGAGGCCGTGGCCGATCTCGTCGACCGGCTGGTCGTGCGCTTCGGCCGCGACCGGGTGCTGCGCTTCGTGGCGCAGGACACCCACCATCCCGTGCGCGCGGCGAAGGCGCGCTCGGCCGCGCTGCCGCCGGCCGGCAGCGCCTGGCCGGGGCCCATTCCCCACGAGCCGCCGACCCGCCCGCTCCAACTCTTCGAGCCGCCCCAGCCGGTGGAGGCCATCGCCGAGGTGCCCGACGGCCCGCCGATCCGCTTCCGCTGGCGCCGGCTCATCCATGACGTCGCTCGCGCCGAGGGCCCGGAGCGGATCGCGCCGGAATGGTGGCGCGACGGCTCGTCGGAGCCGATGCGCGACTATTACCGCGTCGAGGACTCGGCAGGCCGCCGCTTCTGGCTCTTCCGCATCGGCTTCCACGAGCCGGAGCAGGCGCCGCCGCGCTGGTTCCTGCATGGGCTGTTTGCATGAATCAGGCTCTCAACCCCTTCACGGAACTCGTGGCCGCGACGAATTTTTCCTTCCTGCGCGGAGCCTCGCCCGGGCCCAATCTCGTGCTCACCGCGCTGCTGCTCGGCCATGCGGGTCTCGGCCTCGCCGACCGCAACACGGTGGCGGGCGTGGTGCGGGCCTGGAGCGCGCTGCGGCAGCTGCGCGAGGACGGGCTGCCCCCGGCCGAGAAGCTGAAGGAGGGCGACAGCCCCGGCGAGCATGTCTGGATCGAGAACCCCGCCTTCGCCGATCTGCCCTTCACCGCCGATCAGCTGCGGGCGATGGCGCGGGATTTCCGGCTCGTCCTCGGCAGCCGGCTCGTCTTTGCCGACCTTCGTCGTCTGATGCAGACACAACATCGCCGCCGCTGACTGTGGTTTGTCGCCCAGGGTGTTAGGCAACAGCAGCCAGGCCGGGACTCGGTCTCCCGGTTCGCTGGCAAATGTGATCTTGCGGCGCACATAGCCATCGGCGTTTTCCT
>NCCO01000017.1 GCA_002279705.1 Allobosea sp. 12-68-7 | reverse complement strand
GAAACGCTCCAGCACCGGGCGGCCTTCGGCCCAGCTGTCCAGATTCATCGCCTTGGCGCGATCGAACAGGTTTTCGACATTGTAGACCGCAAGCCGCATCGCATCCTCCCCCAGGGTCGAGACGTCGTCATGGGCAGTGTCCGTGAGCGACGTGACAATCCGGGGAAGACGGCAGCCGGACAAGGCCGGGATGGGCTGATTCAGCCGCTTCGCGGTCATATATTTGCAACCGACCCACCTCAGTTCAGCCGGCGCTTCTCCAGCTTGCGGGCCAGTGTGCGCCGGTGCATGCCCAGCCGCCGCGCCGTCTCGGAGATGTTGAAGTCGCTCTCCAGCAGCGTCTCGTGGATGCGCTCCCATTCGAGGTTCTTGAGCGAGGTCTGGCGCTGGGTCAGCGGCACTTCGGCATCCCCGTCGGTCTTGTCAAAGGCGGCCTCGATATCGTCAGTGTTGGCCGGCTTGGCGAGGTAGTGGCAGGCGCCGAGCTTGATCGCCTCCACCGCCGTGGCGATGCTGGCGAAGCCTGTCAGAACCACGATCCTCGTCTCGGGGTCGCGCTCGTGCAGCAGCCGCACGCATTCCAGCCCCGAGCCGCCGACGACCTTGAGATCGACCACGGCATAGCCAGGCTTTGCCGTCTCCAGCAGCGCCCGCAGGCTCTCGAGGCCGTCGCAGTGCTCAACCACATAGCCCCGTCGCTCGAAGGAGCGGCGCAGAACCGGCGCGAAGGCCGGGTCGTCCTCCACGATCAGAAGCGTCTTGTCGTCGCTCATCGGGCATCCTCCTCGGAACCCTGTACGGGCGAGAGGGCGGCGAGAGGCAAGGTCACGGTGACGCAGGCGCCCCCCTGTTCGCGATTGCGGGCGTTCAGCGAGCCGCCGAACTTGCGCATGACGTTGCTGACCAGGAACAGGCCGAGCCCGCCGCCGGGACGCCCCTTGGTCGAGCGATAGGGCTTGCCGAGCCCGGCCAGGATTTCGTCCGGGAAGCCGGGTCCCTCATCGGCGACGATGATGGCGAGGTCCTCGCCCCGCCGCTCGACGCGCACCGCCATCGCCTGGGGCGAGGCCTCCTGCGCGTTGTCGAGCAGGTTGCCGAGCACCTGCCTGAGAGCGGGGTCGGAGACGATGGCCTCGTCGGGGGTGAAGGCGTTGGCATAGTCGAGCCGCATCGGCGCCCGGTGCGAGCGCCATTGCTCGATCAGCTCGTCGACGAAGGCGCGCACGGTGGTCCAGCCCGGATTTTCCGCCCGGGTCTCGCCCGACGACATCAGGATGCCGGAGACGATGGTCTTGCAGCGGTCGAGCTGGGCCTGCATCTCGCCGATCTCGGCAATCAGCTCCGGCTCGGCCTTGAACACCGGCATCCGGCGCCAGTCGTTGAGAATGACGGAGAGGGTCGAGAGCGGCGTGCCGAGTTCATGGGCCGCACCCGAGGCGAGCAGGCCCATCCGCACGATATGGTCTTCCTCGACCGCGCGCTGGCGCAGATCGGCGAGTTTTTCGTCGCGGATGCGCAGGTTGCGGCTGATCCGCTGCAGGAACAGCACGAGAAGCCCGGCCGCGATCAGGAAGCAGACGAAGACCCCCTGGAGATAGAGCCGCGGCACGCCGTCATCGAGCGCGACCGGCAGGGCGAGCGGCCGATGCGCGCCCATCAGCGCGACGAAGCCGAGGCTCGCCAGCCCCACCAGGACCCAGGTCGACCAGCGCTCGAGCAGCACCGCTGCGAGCCCGATCTGGAGCAGGTAGAGCGAGATGAACGGATTGCTGGCGCCGCCGCTGAGATAGAGCTGCGTCGTCAGCGCGCCGAGATCAAACAGCAGCGCGCCGAACAACTCACCATTGCGCACATCCGCCGCGACGCGGCGGTGGCGCAGGAGGCTCGCCAGGTTGAGCACGACCAGCAGCAGGAGGACGAGCACCATCTCGCCCAGCGGCAGCGCGATCCCGAGCACCTGGTCGACGAAGAGGATGGTGACGACCTGGCCACCGACGGCGAGCCAGCGCAGTTGCACCAGCAGCAGCAGGTTCGTCTGGTTGGTGGTGTCCTGGAACCTAATCGGCCTGCTCCCGCGCCCGCCGCGGCCTGAATTCGTGGCGTAGCACGAAGCCGAGCGCGCCCGCGAGCATGGCCGCGAGCGCCAACCAGGTCACCGCATAGACGAGATGGTTGTCCGAGAAGCGGACCACCGTCAGCCCGCCCATGGGAAAGCCGCCGGGATTGGGCGCGGCGTCGGCATCGACGAAATAGGGCGCGACCGGCGTCAGGCCGCGCGCGGAGGCGATGGCCGCGACCTCGCGGGAATGCCAGCGGTCCTCCGCCGGTGTGTTCGTCCGGAGGAAGCCGCCGCCGGGCTCGCTGAGCCGCAGCAGCCCGGTGACGGTGACAGTGCCCTGCGGCAGCGCCTGCGCACGGCTGGCGCGCTCGCGCCGCTCCGGCGGCACGAAGCCGCGATTGATCAGGACCGTGAAGCCGGAAGCGGTGACCAGCGGCGTCAGCACCCAGGAGCCGGCGCCGCGCTCCGTCACGGCCTGCACGAGCGCTTCGCGATCGTGCAGGAAGCGGCCGGTCAGCGCGACGCGGGTGTATTCGGCCTCCGCGATGGCCGGCCACGCCGTGGGCCCGGGCGCCGCGACGGGGGCGGCGTGGATGCGGGCCTCGACCCGCTCGATCAGCGCCCGCTTCCAGAACAGCCGCTCGACCTGCCAGACCCCCAGCCGGGCGAAGCCGGCGATTCCCGCGAGCGCGACCAGCGCGACGATGACCAGGACCGCGCGCGACCGCGGCGCGCGGGCCGCGGCGGCCGAGGTCACGGCATCTGCCTCATGTCGTGCACCGGCATCATGTTGGTGTTGAGGTGGTACATCACCCACAGCGACCCGGCGAGCGTGATCACCACGACGATCACGGTGAAGACCAGCGCCAGCAGCGTCCAGCCGCCTTCGACACGGCCGTTCATGTGCAGGAAGTAGATCATGTGCACGACGATCTGGACGACGGCGAAGCCCATCACCACGAAGCCGGTGAGCTGGTTGTCGCCGAGCGCGCCGGACATCACCAGCCAGAACGGAATGGCAGTGAGGATGACCGACAGCCCGAAGCCGGTCATGTAGCCGCGGAAGGAGCCGTGGGCCTCGTCCTCGGGCTGAGGCTCGTAGCCCGGCTGGTGCTGGGCGTTCGTCTCGGAGCTCATCGCAGCATCCCCATCAGGTAGACGAAGGTGAAGACGCCGATCCAGATGACGTCCAGGAAGTGCCAGAACATGCTCAGGCACAACAGGCGCCGGCGGTTGGCGGCGATCAGCCCGTGCCGCGCGAGCTGCGTCATCAGCACCGTCAGCCAGACCAGGCCGAAGGCGACGTGCAGCCCGTGCGTGCCCACCAGCACGAAGAAGGAGGACAGGAAGGCGCTGCGCTGCGGCGTCGCGCCCAGCGAGATCAGGTGGTGGAACTCGTAGAGTTCGATGGCGAGGAAGGCGAGGCCGAACAGCCCCGTCACCGCCAGCCAGCCCTGCGTCGCCGCGACCTTGCCCTTCGCCATCTCCAGCATCGCGAAGCCGAAGGTGATCGAGGAGAAGAGCAGCATCGCGGTGTTGAGCGCGACGAGGTTGAGGTCGAACAAATCCTTCGGCGCGGGACCCGCCGCGTAGTTCGCCCCGAGCACGCCGTAGATCGCGAACAGGATCGCGAAGATCAGGCAGTCGCTCATCAGATAGAGCCAGAAGCCCAGCGGCGTGCTGTGGCCCTCGGGATGCGGGTGCTCGTCCTTGAGGTAGAAGACGGGTGCCTCGCCGCCCTGCGGAACGGTCATCGTCGATGCCATGATGTCAGGCCCCCGATCCCGCGAGCAGGCGGGTGCGCGCGTTCTCCGCGGCGACGACCTCCTCGGCTGGAATGTGGAAATCGCGGTGGTAGTTGAAGCTGTGGGCGATCGCGACCACCAGGATCGCCGCGAAGGACACCGCCGCCAGCCACCAGATGTGCCAGATCAGCGCGAAGCCGAGCGCCACCGAAATCCCCGCCAGCACCAGGCCGGTCGGCGTGTTCTTGGGCATGTGGATCGGCTTGAAGCCATCGACCGGCCGGACATAGCCGCGGCGCTTCATGTCGGTCCAGGCGTCGTTGTCGTGCACCACCGGGGTGAAGGCGAAGTTGTAGGCCGGCGGCGGCGAGGACGTCGCCCATTCCAGCGTGCGGCCGTCCCAAGGGTCGCCGGTCAGGTCGCGCAGCTCGTCGCGCTTCCAGATGCTGTAGGCGATCTGGGCGATGAAGCTGACGATGCCGAGCAGGATCAGGAAGGCGCCGAAGCCGGCGATGATGAACCAGATCTGCAGCGAGGGATCGTCGAAGACGCGCATCCGCCGCGTCACGCCCATCAGGCCGAGCACATAGAGCGGCATGAAGGCGAACAGGAAGCCGAGCGTCCAGAACCAGAACGAGAAGTGGCCCAGCAGCGGGTGCAGGCGGAAGCCGAACGCCTTGGGCCACCAGTAGATCATGCCGGCGAAGAGCCCGTACAGCACGCCGCCGATGATGACGTTGTGGAAGTGCGCCACCAAAAACAGGCTGTTGTGCAGCACGAAGTCGGCCGGGGGCACGGCGAGCAGCACGCCGGTCATGCCGCCGATGACGAAGGTCAGCATGAAGGCGATGGTCCACATCATCGGCAGCTCGAAGCGGATGCGGCCGCGATACATCGTAAACAGCCAGTTGAAGATCTTCGCGCCGGTCGGGATCGAGATGATCATCGTCGTGATCCCGAAGAAGGAATTCACGCTCGCGCCCGAGCCCATCGTGAAGAAATGGTGCAGCCAGACCAGGTAGGACAGGATGGTGATGACCACCGTCGCATAGACCATCGAGGTGTAGCCGAAGAGGCGCTTGCCGGAGAAGGTCGAGACGACTTCCGAGAAGATGCCGAAGGCCGGCAGGATCAGGATGTAGACCTCCGGGTGGCCCCAGATCCAGATCAGGTTCACGTACATCATCGGGTTGCCGCCGAAGTCGTTCGTGAAGAAGTTGGTCCCGACATAGCGGTCGAGCGTCAGCAGGGCGAGCACCGCTGTGAGCACCGGGAAGGTCGCCACGATCAGCACGTTGGTGCACAGCGAGGTCCAGGTGAAGACCGGCATCTTCATCAGCGACATGCCGGGGCAGCGCATCTTCACGATCGTGCAGATCAGGTTGATGCCCGACAATGTCGTGCCCACGCCTGCGATCTGCAGCGCCCAGATGTAATAGTCGACGCCGACCTCCGGACTGTAGGAAATCCCCGACAGCGGCGGATAGGCGAGCCAGCCCGTGCGCGCGAACTCGCCGACGAAGAGCGAGATCATCACCAGCACCGCGCCCGCCGTCGTCATCCAGAAGCTGAAATTGTTGAGAAAGGGGAAGGAGACGTCGCGCGCGCCGATCTGCAGCGGCACGACATAGTTCATCAGCCCCGTCACCAGCGGCATGGCGACGAAGAAGATCATGATCACGCCATGGACGGTGAAGAGCTGGTCGTAGTGATGGGCGTTGAGATAGCCCTCGGACCCGTTGAAGGCGATCGCCTGCTGGATGCGCATCATCACCGCGTCGGCGAAGCCGCGCAGCAGCATCACCAGCCCGAGGATCATGTACATGATCCCGATCTTCTTGTGATCGACACTGGTCAACCAGTCGCGCCACAGCCAGCCCCAGAGCCGGTAATAGGTCAGCGCGCCGACCACCGCCGCGCCGCCCAGCACGACGACAGCGAAGGTCGCGACCAGGATCGGCTCGTGGATCGGGAAGGCGGCGAGCGAAAGCTTGCCGAAGATCGGGGAGGTGGCAACGGAAGCGTCGGTCACGGCGGAAACTCGCTTCAGGATTGCGACGAACGGGCGAGGCCGAGCAGCTCGGTGAAGGTCTGCGGCCGGCGCGGCGTCATGGGGGCGAAGGTCATGGAGCCAGGCGTCATGGCGGGAAGCGTCAGGCCCAGGCCCCGGATCGGGGTCAGGTCGCGCGGGGTGGTGTCGGGCGGCGCCATCGCCATCATGGCCTTCGCCTCCTCGACCGTGCAGATCGAGGCGATGAAGCGCGGCTCCTCGCCGAAGGGCGCCTGGTTGCCGCCGCGGCGCGAATACTTGTCATAGGCCAGCGGCAGCGTCGTATGCAGACCGGCGAGGCCCAGGCCCCCCTTGGCGTCGAGCGCCATCATCTCGCTCATGCACATCTTGCCGGGCTGGACGCAGAGATTGCGGATGGCATCGAACAGGCGCGGCTCGGTCGCGCCGAAGCGCTGCACCGCGACGTTCTCGCTCGGCCGCTCGAGCTGGAGATAGGCTGCGCGGTCGAGCCGGGCCTCGCTCTCCCGGGCCTTGGCGACCCAGCCCTCGAAATCGCCCTCGCTCATGCCGAGGAAAGAAAAGCGCATGCCGGAGAAGCCGGCGCCGCTGTAATTGGCCGAGAAGCCCTGGTAGCGCCCGGGCCGGTTGATCACGGCATGGAGCCGGGTCTGCATCGCCGGCATCGTGTAGATCTGGCCCGCCAGCGCCGGGATGTAGAAGGAGTTCATCACCGAGGAGGCGGTGAGCTTGAAATGGATCGGCCGGTCGACCGGCGCGGCGAGCTCGTTGACGGTGGCGATGCCTTGCTCGGGGTAGATGAACAGCCATTTCCAGTCGAGCGCGACGACCTCGACCTCGAGCGGGCGGGTGGTCGCGGGCACCGGCTTGCCGGCCGCGATCCGGTCGAGCTTGCGGTAGGGGTCGAGCAGATGCGTGCCCATCCAGGTCAGCGCGCCCAGCGCGATGATGATCAGCAGCGGCGCCGCCCAGATCACCAGCTCCAGCCCGGTCGAATGGTTCCAGTCGGGCTTGTAGGTCGCCTCTCTGTTGGAGGCGCGGTAACGCCAGGCGAAGAACACCGTCAGCGCCATCACCGGCACGATGATCAGCAGCATCAGCACGGTCGAGATCACGATCAGGTCGCGCTGCTGCGCGGCGATGTCGCCCGACGGCGCCATGACCACGAGGTTGCAGCCGCCGAGCGCGGCGAGCAGGGGAAGCAAGGCGAGGACACGCAGGGCGCTCAAGGCAGACACCTTTCGCTGATCGGCTTGCCCGGAGAGCTAGCTGCGGTGCAGCGAAGGGAACATTGGACAATTTGCCCAATGCCGCCCGCAGGCCCGATGGGGCACTAGGGCCGGTGCCGCGGCAGGGTGCGACGCACCATGCTTTTGTGTGACCGATGCGCGACGGGACAGATCATGGCTCAGATGCCGACCACGGCGGAACGCGACGCCAGCCATCTCAGCGAGAGCCATGGCGAGGTGAATCCGGGCGAGATGGCGATCGGCGTCATCATCGGCCGCACCTCCGAATTCTTCGACTTCTTCGTCTATGCGATCGCCTCGGTCATCGTCTTCCCGAAGCTGGTCTTCTCCTTCGCCGACCCGCTGACCGGCACGCTGTATTCGTTCGCGATCTTCGCGCTGGCCTTCATCGCGCGCCCCTTCGGCACGGTCATCTTCACCGCGATCGACCGCAAGGCCGGCAAGAGCGCCAAGCTGACTTTGGCCCTGTTTCTGTTGGGGACCTCGACCTGCGCCATCGGCTTCCTGCCGAGCTATGAGAGTATCGGCGCGGCCTCGATCTGGCTGCTCGCGCTCGCCCGTATCGGCCAGGGCATCGCGCTCGGCGGCACCTGGGACGGGCTCGCCTCGCTGCTCGCGCTCAACGCGCCCCAGCGCCATCGCGGCTGGTATGCGATGATCCCGCAGCTCGGCGCGCCCTTCGGCCTGATCGTCGCAAGCGGGCTCTTCGCCTTCTTCGTCGGCAATCTCTCGGCCGAGGATTTCTACGACTGGGGCTGGCGCTACCCCTTCTTCGTCGCCTTCGCGATCAATGTCGTGGCGCTCTTCGCCCGCCTGCGCATGGTGGTGACGCCGGACTACCAGACCCTGTTCGAGACGCGCGAGCTCCAGCCGACAAAGATCGTCGACACGCTGCGGGCCGAGGGGCGCCATGTCGTGATCGGCGCCTTCGCGCCGCTGGCGAGCTTCGCCATGTTCCACATGGTCACGGTCTTCCCGCTCTCCTGGGTCTTCCTGTTCACCAAGGAGGGGCCGGCGCGCTTCCTCGTCATCGAGGCGGTGGGCGCGGTCTTCGGCGCGCTCGCCATCGTCGCCTCGGGCCTGATCGCCGACCGGATCGGCCGGCGCGCGCTGCTCGGCGGCTGCGCCATCGCGATTGCGGTGTTCAGCGGCTTCGCGCCGCAGTTGCTCGATGGCGGGCTCATGGGCGAGCTCGTCTTTATGATCGGCGGCTTCATCCTGCTCGGCCTGTCCTTCGGCCAGTCCTCCGGCTCGGTCGCCTCGGCCTTTTCGCCGACCTATCGCTACACCGGCTCGGCCCTGACCTCCGACCTCGCCTGGCTCTTCGGCGCCGGCTTCGCGCCGCTGGCGGCGCTGCTACTCTCGACCCAGTTCGGCCTGATCTCGGCGGGCGCCTATTTGCTCTCGGGCGCCATCGTCACGCTGCTGGCGCTGCGCCTCAACCGGCAATGGGAGCTGCGTCGGGCCGATGAGGGGCGGGGGTGAGGTGCGACGCGATGCTTATTGGCGCGGCGGCGGAACCGAACCGGCCAGCGCTTGGTATTCCCGTTCCACTGCGATGGTGAGATGGCGCGTGGCTTCTGCGCGGGAGAGGCGCGGGCCGCCAGCCAGGGTCAGCCCCGCCAGCCCTTGCAGCAGGGCGATGATGCGCCAGCTCGCACCCTGAGGATCGTCACAAGACCACGCGCCGGCGACGCAGCCACGCTCGAACAAGCCGGCCAGGGCCTGCCACCACTGATCCATGCATGCGGCCACCACCCGCGACATGGACGGATCGGCGGCAGCCAATTCTGTCGCCTCGATCCAGAGGCGCCAGACCGGGTCCGCGGATTCAGCGAAGGTATCGGCGATCACGTCGCGCAGAGCCTGCGAGGCCTCGACGTCGCGGCGACGCACCTCTTCGCGACGTTCTGGCTGAGGTTTTCCGCCAACGGCCCGCTCGAGATCGTCCTGCGCGGCATCACGCGCTTTGGCGAGCCGAGGTCGACGAACCGGAAAAACCGATAGCGGGCAGGGGGGCGCCTGCATCGCCCAAGGCGTCCCGTCGAGCGCGTAAAGGTCAACCGGCCCGTGACTGGCATGGCGCCGATCTGGGATATCGAACGGGAAACGATCATGCTTGGCGGGCCGAGCGCGGCTTGCCGGCCATTCCGGAGGCGGTCGAGCCCTATCGCGAGGGCGAATGGGCCAACGATCTCCCGGAGCTCTCGGGCGAGCCGGCTCGCGCGGGGCGCTCATGGATGGGCTTGCTCGGCAATGGCGCTCTGGCGGCCGGCTGATTTTTGGGTCGCGGCGAAGCTTCTCATCTCACGCCGCGACCCAGTTCAACCGCGACGATCAGTCGGTGCGGATGCCTTCATTGAGCATGTAGAGGTTCTTGAGATTGCAGAAATCGGCCCGATGCTCGGTCGGATCGTAACCGGCCCACTGGACCCGGAAACGCACTGTGCAGGAGCCGGCATTGCTCTTCCAGTCCATGTTGACCGCTTGACCCGCGGGGACCGGGGCGCTCAGCCAGTTGGTGCTCCAACTTCCGTTCATGAACGTTTGGAAGCCAGTGATGGTCCAACCCTGCGAACGATTGTGAAGCTTGAAAGGATAGTCGCTTTGCGCGTGGGCGCTTGTGACTGCCTGCGCTGCAAAGACCGCCGCTGCGACAACGATAGCTCGAAACATCAGGATCTCCATACTCGCCGACAGTGGCGACCGGCGCTCGACGTAGAGGCTCGCGGCGGCCGTGTCGAGGCTCAAGTAAACCGCGAGAGGCTTCCGTCATTTATACCTTGGTCGAGGGGAAACGATGCTTCGGCCCTTGTCGATAATGGCGTCGTCACGGTCGCCAAGCGCCGCCGCGCCCGCGACCTTCCCGATCCATTCCGAAGTGCCCATTGTCCGGCACCGCGCAGCTTTCGCGACCTGGCCGGCTTCGCGATGCGACCTCGCGCAAAGGAGCATGCGCTCCCCGCGCCGCGTGACGGGCAAGCCCCATTTGCGGCAAACGCGGCCCATCGTTTCGTGCATCGTGCCGCCGCCGAGCTCGGCGGCGATCTGGCGGCAACGCCAGCCGTTTGCCGCACGAAAGCGATCCCGGAGATTTTTCGCCCCGACCAGCGTCGTTCGAATCGTCCGTCTGCTTTGGCCATGCCGCCCTCATGAAGCGGGCCCGGCAGTCTCTCACCGGGCCCTTGCACAACCCGAGCGGCACCGGAGCCGGCCGCTCATTTTCGGCGCAGGGCTTCGGTGGTCAAGGCACCTCGCCCCGCGCTGCCCGGCGACGACCGACCCTCAGTTCGTTCCCGCCGGAAGTCCTTCAATAGCCTTGCGACCGCTGCCCGTTCGAACAGGCCGGGAACTCGGCCGGCCGCAGCATCGTGAACTCGGGCGCCCAGCTCTTCACGGGCCGTTCGAGAGCCCATACGGCTTCCTTGGGCTCCAGCCCTGGCATCATGGCGATCGGCTCGGCGATGCGCGCCGCTCCGAGATGGGGATTCCAACGAGGGCTCGCTGAGCACCGACCATTTTGAGGCATCAGAAGTCGATGTGCTCGAAGACGTCGCGCTGGCGACCGATTTTGTGCTGATCGAGCTTCAGAAGCTGACCGCAACATCGCTGTTTGCTGTTGAACTGCGATTGAATGCGGCAGGGTTGGGCCAGATAGGCGCCCGGCCTGCGAGCACAAATGCGTGATCTGGCAGTTGGATAGATGGTGGGCGACACAGGGATCGAACCTGTGACCACTCCCGTGTGAAGGGAGTGCTCTACCGCTGAGCTAGTCGCCCGCACCGGCGCTTCTCCTAGTCGGCGCGCGCCGCGCCGTCAAGAATGGGCGGAGAGCTTCGCGCCTGTCGTGGCATTAGCCCCGCCCAGCACCTGCCGCACCGCCGCAGGCAGGGCGTCGAAATGCTGGATCACGACATCGGGCTCCAGCGTCTCGATCGGCACATCGGTATAGCCGAAGGGCACGCAGATCGTCGGGATGCCGGCCGCCTTGGCGGTGGCGATGTCGGTGCGCGAATCGCCGATCATCACGGCGCGGGCGGGATCGCCCCCGGCGGCCTCGATCGTCAGCGTCAGGTGCCGCGGGTCGGGCTTGTGGAAGGGGAAGCTGTCGCGCCCGGCGACCGACGCGAAGCGCGGCGCGATGCCGAAATGGTCGAGGATCAGCCGCGTGTGCAGGATCGGCTTGTTGGTGCAGACGGCGAGCAGATAGCCCTCCGCCGAGAGCTGATCGAGCGCGCCGAGCACGCCGTCGAAGAGATGGCTGTGGGAGGCGACATCCTCTGCATAGATCAGCAGGAAATCCTCGAACAGCCGCTCCAGCGTCTCCTCGTCCAGCGGCCGGCCCGAGACCTTGAAGCCGCGCTCGATCAGCGCCCGCGCCCCGGCGCCGACCAGCTCGCGCGCCCGCTCCAGCGGCAGGGCCGGCAGCCCCTCGCGCACCAGGATGACGTTGAGCACGCGCATGATGTCGGGCGCGGTCTCGGCGAGCGTGCCGTCGAGATCGAAAACGACGATCGGGGGCAGGGTCATGGGCAGGCCGCTCCTGGCGCGTGGGTCGCAGCGCTTAAACGGGTTCGCCCCGTGTTTGGCAAGGCGCTGGGCCGCCACCCCGGGCCGCCGGGCGGACGTCATCGCCGCCTCCGGCATTGATGCTATCGTGCCGCCGATTCGTGGAAGGAACCGTATCGTGTCTCGATCCCCCGGACGTTTCGTCACCCTGGCGCTGGGTCTCTGGCTGGCGCTGGCCGGTGCCGCCGTCGCCGCCCCCTTCGATTTCGCGCCCGCGCCGCAGACGGACCTGAACCGCGTCTACCGCGTCGACAAGGCCACCGGCGAGGTCGCCGCCTGCCAGTTCCAGCTCAAGGAGGGCGGCGTCGGCGTCACCGTCTGCTTCCCGCCGGGCGAGGGCGCCGGGGCGCAGGCGCCGAGCGACTACACGCTGATGCCCTCGCGGCATGAGCGCGAGGGCGGCATCTTCCGGGTCAACATCCGCACCGGCGAGATGAGCATCTGCTACGTCTTCGACGACAAGACGGTCTGCACGCCGCAGGCGAAATAGGGCCTCCGCAACATTCGGCCAAGGCGGGCCGGCAAAACCGCAGGACCTGTGGCGTTGCCGCGGCCTGTCGCGGTCGTCAGCGGCGCCGGGCGCATGGTAACAAGGGCGCGCCTCCACCCCTCCGCGTCACGGAAGCCCGCCATGCTGAAGCTGAACGATCCCTCCCTCCTCAAGTCGCAGTGCCATGTCGACGGCGCCTGGATCGGCGAGGGTGTCGATGCGGTCGACAATCCCGCGACCGGCGAACTGTTGGCGAAGGTGCCGCGCTTCGGCGCGGACGAGACGACGACTGCCGTCGAGGCCGCCTCGCGCGCCTTCAAGCCCTGGGCGAAGAAATCAGCCAAGGAGCGCTCGATCATCCTGCGCAAATGGTTCGACCTGATCATGGCGAACCAGGAGGATCTGGCGCAGATCATGACCGCCGAGCAGGGCAAGCCGCTGACCGAGTCGCGCGGCGAGGTCGCCTATGCAGCCTCCTTCGTCGAGTTCTATGCGGAGGAGGCCAAGCGCATCTATGGCGAGACGATTCCTTCGCCCTTCCCGAATTCGCGCATCATCATCCAGAAGCAGCCCGTCGGCGTCTGCGCCGCGATCACGCCATGGAACTTCCCGGCCGCGATGATCACGCGCAAATGCGCGCCGGGGCTGGCCGCCGGCTGCACCTTCGTGGTCAAGCCCGCGCCCGACACCCCGCTGACGGCCTTCGCGCTGATCGAACTCGCCATCCGCGCCGGCTTCCCCAAGGGCGTGCTCAACATCGTCACGGGCGATGCGGTCGCCATCGGCAAGGTCATGACCACGCATCCGGCGGTGCGCTTCATCGGCTTCACCGGCTCGACGCCGGTCGGCAAGCTCCTGATGCAGCAGGCGGCCTCGACCGTGAAGAAGGTCGGGCTGGAACTGGGCGGCAACGCGCCCTTCATCGTCTTCGACGACGCCGATGTCGACGCCGCCGTGCAGGGCGCGATCGCGGCGAAGTTCCGCAACATGGGCCAGACCTGCGTCTGCACCAACCGCCTCTTCGTGCAGGACGGCATCCATGACGAGTTCGTCGCCAGGTTCGCCGGCGAGGTCGCGAAGATGAAGGTCGGCAACGGCACCGAAATCGGCGTCGTGCAGGGCCCGCTGATCAACGAGCGCGCCATCGAGAAGGTCGAGCGCCATGTCGCCGATGCCGTCGCCAACGGCGCCGAGGTCGTGGTCGGCGGCAAGCGCCATGCGCTCGGCCGCACGTTCTACGAACCGACGGTGCTGTCGGGCGTCACCACCAAGATGCTGGTCACCAATGAGGAGACCTTCGGCCCGGTCGCTCCCGTCTACCGCTTCAAGAGCGAGGACGAGGTCGTCGCGCTCGCCAACGACACGCCCTTCGGGCTTGCCGCCTATTTCTACACGAAGGATCTCGGCCGCGCCTTCCGGGTTGCCGAGGAACTCGAATACGGCATGGTCGGCATCAACTCGGCGATGCTCGGCACCGAGGTCGCCCCCTTCGGCGGCGTCAAGGAGTCCGGTCTCGGCCGCGAGGGCTCGCTCCACGGCATCGAGGAGTTCGTCGAGATCAAATACATGCTGATGGGCGGCCTCGGGGCTTGAACCGGGCCGCGATGGCCGTCATGGCGGGGAGCTTCGCGACGCAGCGATCCGGGAGCGGCCAGCGCGCCTCCCGTCGGATCGCTGCGCTGCGCTCGCACTGACGTCGAGTTGAGGACAAAACCATGAGCCCCGACGATCTGAAGAAGCTCGCCGCTGCGCGCGCGCTCGAACTGGTGACACCGGGCATGCGGCTCGGCCTCGGCACGGGCTCGACGGCCAAGCATTTCGTCGACCTGCTCGGCGCGCGCGTGGCGGAAGGCCTCGACGTCCTCTGCGTCTCGACTTCGGAGGTGACCGAGGCGCAGGCGCGCGCGCTGGCGATCCCGATGTCGACGCTCGACGAGACGCCGGAGCTCGACCTGACCATCGACGGCGCCGACGAGGTCGACCGCGCGCTTCGCCTGATCAAGGGCGGCGGCGCCGCCCTGCTGCGCGAGAAGATCGTCGCCGCCGCCTCGGCCCGCATGGTCGTGATCGCCGACGAGACCAAGCTGGTCGAGCGCCTCGGCCGATTTCCGCTGCCGATCGAGGTCGTGCCCTTCGGGCTCGAGGCGACGCGCCGTGCCGTGCTCGCGGCGATGGCGAACGCCGGTGCGCCGGGCGAACTGGTGCTGCGCCGCCGGCCGGACGGCAGCATCCTGCTCACCGATGGCGGCCACTATATTCTCGACGCCCATCCCGGCGCGATCGGCGATCCGGAGCGCCTTGCGGTGGCCCTGTCCGCCATTCCGGGCGTGGTCGAGCACGGGCTGTTTCTCGGCCTCGCCAATGCCGCCATTCTCGCCGGCAAGGATGGCCTGATCGTGCTGGGAAGCCTCGACTGAAGCCCGGCCACTGCGGGCTCGGGGGCGCCGCATCGCCTCGCCAGGGCCGTACGCGACAT
The DNA here is from genome assembly GCA_002279705.1 of Allobosea sp. 12-68-7. Lineage (GTDB taxonomy): Bacteria > Pseudomonadota > Alphaproteobacteria > Rhizobiales > Beijerinckiaceae > Allobosea. The sequence continues at coordinate 8,238 of NCCO01000017.1, read as the reverse complement.
CGCATCGCCGTAATATGGCTTTCCACGCGGCACCGTCATGCTCTATGGAAACCCGCGATGCGCGTCTGCGGCATCGGCTCCTCCCGCGAGTCGGGCGGCGCCGGGCATGACCGGAACGTCAGGGATGGCTTGCCCCGCACGGCGCGGCCTTCCATTCACGAACACAGCGCGATGCGGCGCATGACGAAGGGGCTTTGCATGATCCGTCACCACCTTGCCGGCGCAGCCGTCAGCCTGGCGCTTTTGCTCGGCATGCCGGCTCAGGCGCAGACGGCAGCGCCGCAGGCTAAGGCCGATATTCCGCAGAGCTGGCTCGAGGCGGGCCGCGACGTCGTCATCGTGTCCGGCCTGGCCGAGTCCTTCGAGACGATCTATCTCGAATTCCGCGAGCGCGTGACCCAGACCGTGGCCACGACACGGCCCGAGGTCCGCAAGGATATGGAAGAGGTCATCGAGGCTCTACGTCCCGAGGCCGAGAAGAAGAAGCAGGAGATCGTCGCCTCGGCGGCCTTCATCTTCGCCAAGCGCATGAGCGAGGCGGATCTCAAGGAGGTTGCCGCCTTCTTCCGCTCGCCGGTCGGGCAGCGCTACAATGCCATGCGCCCGGGCGCGATCGACGAGATCTTCGCGCTGCTGCAGCCCTGGAGCCTGCAGACCAGTAATTTCCTGTTCGATCGCTTCAGCGAGGAAATGCGCAAGCGCGGCCACAAGCTCTGAGGTCCGGCTTTCGCGCCCTGACCATCGAAGCCGCCGGTTTGTGCCGGCGGCTTTTTTGATGTCGCCTCCCACCGCTTCGGTTGGGGATGGCGCGCGCCAGCCAGCGGCAGGAGGCTCCGCATGGACAAACCGCCCGTTCTCGTCACCGGCGGCTCCGGCTTCCTCGCCGGCCACTGCATCCTCGCCTTGCTGCAGGCGGGGCACCGGGTCCGCACCACATTGCGCTCGCCCGCACGGGAGGCCGGCCTGCGCGCCGCGCTCGCGACGGCCGGCTGCGATCCGCTCGACCGGCTCGCGGTGGTGCAGGCCGATCTCCTGGCGGACGCCGGTTGGGGCCCTGCCGCATCCGGCTGCTCCCATGTGCTTCATGTCGCTTCGCCGCTGTCGGCCGCCGCGCCCAGGGATGAGGACGAGTTGATCCGTCCCGCCCGGGAAGGCACCCTTCGGGTGCTGCGGGCCGCCCATGACGCAGGCGTCGGCCGTGTGGTGCTGACCTCCTCCTTCGCCGCGATCGGCTATGGCCGCATCCTCTCCCGCCCCTTCTCGGAAAGCGACTGGACCGACGCCGCTGCTGCCGATCTCGCCGCCTATCCCAAGTCGAAGACCCTCGCCGAGCGGGCGGCGTGGGACTATGTCGACGGCGAGGGCAGGGGGCTCGAGCTCGCCGTGGTCAACCCCGTCGGCATTTTCGGGCCTCTGCTCGGCCCCGACCTGTCAGCCTCGATCCTGCTGGTGAAGAGCATGCTGGAAGGCCGCCTCCCGGCTGTGCCGCGGCTGATGTTCGGCGTCGTCGATGTCCGTGACGTGGCCGAGCTGCATCTGCGGGCCATGACGCACCCGGCCGCCGCCAATGAACGCTTCATCGCCACCGCGGGCGACTTCATGACGATGCAGGAGATCGCGCTGGCGCTGCGCGAGCGGCTCGGCCCGGCCGCGGCCCGCGTCTCGACACGCGTGCTGCCGGATTGGCTGGTGCGGCTCGTCGCCGTCTTCAGCGCCGCGGCGCGGCAGGCTGCGACGCCCGAGCTCGGCCGCCGCAAGACCGCCTCCAGCGCCAAGGCGCAGGCCATGCTGGGCTGGGAGCCGCGCCCCGCCGCCGCGGCGCTGGCTGCGACCGGCGAGAGCCTGATCCGGCTCGGACTGGTCGGCGCCAGCCGCCGGGCGGCCCTCAGTCCTCCGCAGCCTTGAACCGGTTCAGCCCCTTCATCACGAAGGGCGCGACCAGCGCGATGGCGGCGATCGTGAGCAGCGTCGCCGAGATCGGGTTCTCGAGCAGGATCATCGGGTCGCCCAGGCTGATCTGCAGCGCGCGGCGCAACTGCGCCTCCGCCATCGGCCCGAGGATCAGCCCGACCACCATCGGCGCGACCGGATAGTCGAAGCGCCGCATCAGATAGCCGAGATAGCCGAACAGGAAGAGCATGCCGAGCTCGACCGGCGAGGCATTGACCGCCATCGTGCCCATGGTGGCGAAGACGAGGATGCCGGCATAGAGCCAGGGCTGCGGCACGGCGAGCAGCTTCACCCACAGCCCGATCAGCGGCAGGTTCAGGATCACCAGCATGACGTTGGCGATGAAGAGCGATGCGATCAGGCCCCAGACCAGGTCCGGCTTTTCGGCGAAGAGCAGCGGGCCTGGGTTCAGCCCGTATTGCTGGAAGCCTGCGAGCATGATCGCGGCGGTTGCCGAGGTCGGCAGGCCGAGCGTCAGCAGCGGCACCAGGGTGCCGGCCGCCGAGGCGTTGTTGGCGGCTTCCGGCCCCGCGACGCCCTCGATCGCACCCTTGCCGAACTCCTCAGGATACTTGCAGAGGCGCTTCTCGGTCGAATAGCTCAGGAAGGTCGGCACCTCGGCGCCGCCGGCCGGCAGCGCGCCGATCGGGAAGCCATAGGCCGTGCCGCGCAACCAGGGCGCCCAGGAGCGCTTCCAGTCCTGCTTGCTCATCCACAGCGAGCCCTTGATCGGGATGATCTCCTCGGGATCGCGGAAGCGCTTCGAGGCGACGTAGAGCGCTTCACCCACCGCGAACAGGCCGACCGCCAGTGTGGTCACTTCGATGCCGTTGAGCAGTTCCGGCACGCCGAAGGTCAGTCGCGCCTGGCCGGTCAGCTTGTCGATGCCGACGAGGCCGAGCGTGATGCCGAGGAACAGGCTGGTCAGCCCGCGCAGCGGCGAATCGCCGAAGGTCGCCGAGACCGTGACGAAGGCCAGGATCATCAGCGCGAAATAATCCCAGGGGCCGAACTTGATCGCGACCTCGACCAGCCAGGGCGCGAGGAAGGCGAGCCCGATCGTGGCGATCAGCCCCGCGACGAAGGAGCCGATCGCGGCGGTGGCGAGCGCGGGGCCGCCGCGTCCGGCCTTGGCCATCTTGGAGCCTTCGAGAGCGGTCGCGAGCGAGGCACTCTCGCCGGGCGCGTTCAGCAGGATGGCAGTCGTCGAGCCGCCATACATGCCGCCGTAATAGATGCCGGCGAACATGATCAGCGACCCGGCCGGGTCGAGCTTGAAGGTCACCGGCAGCAGCAGCGCCACCGTCAGGGCCGGGCCGATGCCCGGGAGAACGCCCACCGCGGTGCCCAGGAAGACGCCGACGAGGCAGAAGAGCAGCTTGGACGGCTCGAGGGCGACCCCGAAGCCGTTCATGAGCGCGAGCAGGGTATCCATGGCTGGCGCTCCTCAGAGAAACAGGCGTTCGAGAGGACCGAGCGGCAGCAGCAGGGTCAGGAGCTTGGCGAAGACGAGGAAGATGACGAGGCCGAGCACGAAGCCGATGGCCGCATCGACCGCCAGGGCGCGCCGGCCGAAGCCGCGCGCCGTGCTGGCGAACAGGATGGTGATGGCGATCACGAACCCGCCCCCGAGCGCGATGCAGCCGATCAGTCCGGCCAGCCCGCCGGCGATCCACAGGAGCGCCCCGCGATCGGCCTCATCCGGCTTCGGCAGGCCGCCGCGGAATGCGACCGCGAGATGGGTCAGGCCGAGGATCACCAGCCCGGCACAGGCGACCAGCGGCATCGCCGTCGGCCCGAGCCCGTAATTCGAGGTGATCGTCTGCTGGGAGGCGTCGTAATAGACCACACCCGCCAGGGCGAGCAGCAGCAGGCCGACGATGAGGGCGGGCCTGTCGGCGCCGCGTGCCGGTGTAGCGTTCGTCATGGCGGGTCCATCATCGGCTGATCGGGCAGCGAAGCGCTGCGGAGGCAAAAAAGGGGGCCGCTCGCGGGCCCCCTCATCATCAATGGCGTGAAGCCGGCCTCACTTCACCAGGCCGACATCCGTCATCACCTTGGCGACGCGCACCTGCTCCGCCTTCAGGAAGGCGTCGAAATCGGCGCCGCCGAGATAGGCGTCGTCCCAGCCGCGGGCCTTCAGGATCTCGGTCCATTCCTTGGACTTGGCCAGCTTGCCGATCGCCTCGGAGAGGACCTTGGTCTGGTCGGCGGACAGGCCGGGAGGCGCCACGACCGAGCGCCAGTTCATCAGCTCGAGATTGACGCCGCCCTCCTTCAGGGTCGGGGCGTCCGGCGCATTGGCCAGGCGCGCGGAGGACGACACGCCGATGACGCGCAGCTTGCCGGCCTTGATCTGGCCCTCGAACTCGCCATAGCCGGAGATGCCGGCGGTGACGCGCCCGCCGAGCATGGCGGCCAGAGCCTCGCCACCGCCGGAGAACGGGATGTAGTTGATCTTCTTCGGGTCGCCACCGGCGGCCTCGGCGAAGAGTGCGGCGAGGATGTGATCGGCGCCGCCGGCCGAGCCGCCCGCCCAGGTCACCTTAGCCGGATCGGCCTTGACCCGCTCGGCCAGGTCCTTGGCGGTCTTGATCGGCGAGTCCGTCGGCACCACGATGACCAGCGCTTCGGCGGTCAGCCGCGCGATCGGCGTCACCTGCGACAGGTTCACCGGCGACTTGTTGAGCAGGATCGCACCGACCATCACGAAGCCGTTGACCATGAGCTGCGAGCCGTCACCCTTGGCGCCGATGAGCTGGGCCAGGCCGATCGTGCCGCCGGCGCCGGTCACGTTCGTGACCTGGACGCTCTTGGCGATGCCCGACGCGGTCAGCGCCTGCTGCATCGAGCGCGCCGTTCCGTCCCAGCCGCCGCCCGGCGCGGCCGGCGCCATGATCTTCAGTTCGAGCTGGGCGAAGGCGGCCGTGGACAGCCCGGCAACGGCGACGGCGACGAGGACGCCGCGCTTGAGAATGGATGACAACATGGTGTTCCTCCGCTCGCGGATTAGCCCGCGCGATTATTGGGTGACGCCGCCAGTGGCACTTTGCCGCGTACGCCGTCAATTGCGCCTGATTGAACAATCGGGAGTCAAGACAATTCGCGGCTGCGGCACGGCGATGCCGCGATCGGGTGCCCCGAAGCGCGAAGCACTGGTGGGACCCGGTGCGATGGCGTAATCGCTGCGCCATGAATCTCAGCGTTCCTCCCACCGCGGACCTGCGGCGCATCGATGGCCCCCTCCCGGCAAGGCTGGCCGCGCTCGGCAGCGCTCTGCTGGTCGCCATGCCGCTGGTCATGTGGATCGCGAACCGCTCCGCGCCGCTGGTGCTGGCGCTCGCCACGGTCGCCTTCGTCGCCGCAGGGCTGACGGCCGAGGGCTGGCGTCCCGCCTGGCGGCGCCTCGCGGCCATCCTGCGCAGCCCGATCGGGCTCGCCCTCGGCGGCTTCATGCTTCTGGCCCTGATCTCGCTGGCCTGGAGCCACCGCCCGGCTCAGGGGCTGGCCGCCTGGGGCGAGTTCGTCCTGCCGGCGGCCTGCGGTGCCGCGATCATGGCCTCGGGCCGGTTCCGCCCGGGCCGTCGCTGCGCGCGCGCGCTCGCCGGGGCGATCATCGTCGCGATCGTCTTCATGATGGCCGAACTGGCCACCGGGCTGTCGCTGCGGGCGACGCTCGAGATCGGCCGGCACCAGAGCTACATCTTCAACCGCCCGGTCCTGACCTGCCTGATGCTCTCGGCGGCGGTCTACGCCCTGCTGCGCGGCGGGGCGGTCGCGACCCGATGGGACGCCGCTTTGCTCGGGCTGCTCGTCCTGGCCGTCGCCTGGGCCTGCTTCGGTTCCGACAGCGGTGCGGCCGGGCTCGGCTTCCTCGTGATGGTGAGCGTCGGCCTGACGGCCCGGTTCGCGCCGCGGTTCGCGCTGGCGGCCGTCGCGGCGGGCTTCGCCGCCACGATGGCGCTCGCCCCGATAATGGGCCGCTTCGGCGACGCGGCCCTCCCGCCAGCCCTGCACGAGCGGCTGGCGAGTTCGCATTCGCGGGAGCGCGTCGACATCTGGCTCAGCTTCGGCGAGGCCGCCTTGGCCCACCCGCTTTTCGGAACCGGCTTCGCTACGACGCCGACGCTCGACAGGCACCCGGTTGCGCTCGCCGTGTCGGAGCCGCGCCGCTGGCTGCTCGCCGTCGGCCATCCCCATAATGCGCCGCTTCAGGCCTGGGTCGAGACGGGCGCGATCGGCGCAGGCCTGCTCGGCTTTGCTGGGCTGGCGTTCCTGTTTCGCCTGAGGCGATTGCGCGCGCAGGACCTCGCGCCGCGACTGGCGCTGTTTTCGGCGGCCTTCGCCATCGCGTCGGTGGCGCATGGCGCCTGGCAGGGCTGGTGGATCGCGGCGCTCGCGGCCGCGGCGCTGTGGCTCAGCGCGCCGCCGGCCGACGTTCCCGCATCATCGCCAACCGAAGCTGAAGAGGCGCATCATGGCTGAGTTCGACGTCGATCTGTTCGTCATCGGGGCCGGCTCCGGCGGCACCCGCGCCGCCCGCATCGCCGCCGGCCACGGCGCCCGCGTGATGATCGCCGAGGAGGACCGCATCGGCGGCACCTGTGTCATCCGCGGCTGCGTGCCCAAGAAGCTCTTCGTTTATGCCAGCCGCTTCGCCGAGGACGTCGAGGACGCCGCCGGCTTCGGCTGGACGGTTCCGACGCCGAGCTTCGACTGGCCGACGCTGCGCGACGCCGTCGCCAACGAGGTCTCGCGCCTGTCGGGGCTCTACCGCAAGGGCCTGAACGGCGCCGGCGTGACCATCCGCGAGGAGCGGGCCACTGTCGTCGACGCCCACACCGTCCGTCTCGCCTCCAGCGGCGAAACCATCCGCGCCCGCCATATTCTCGTCGCGACCGGCGGCTGGCCCGCTTTCGACCCGCCGATCCCCGGCGGCGAACTCGGCATCTCCTCCAACGAGATCTTTCATCTGCCGAGCCTGCCGAAGCGGATGCTGGTCGTCGGCGGCGGCTATATCGCGCTCGAATTCGCCAGCCTCTTCGTGCGGCTCGGCGTCGAGGTCACGGTGCTCCACCGCGGCGACAACGTGTTGCGCGGCTTCGACGAGGACATCCGCAACCGCCTGCGCGACGCGCTCGACCATGCCGGCATCCGCTTCCGCCTCGGCTGCACCGTCGAGCGCATCGAGCTCCTCGCCGACGGCACCCGCCGCGCCCATTGCGCCAGCGGCGATCCGATCGACGCCGATGTGGTTCTGGTCGCGACCGGCCGGCGGCCCAACACCAAGGGGCTCGGCCTGGCCGGGGCCGGAGTGGCGCTCGGCCCGGTGGGCGAGGTCCTGGTCGACGCTGATTCCGCCAGCAGCGTGCCCTCGATCCACGCCGTCGGCGACGTCACCAACCGCGTCAACCTGACCCCCGTCGCGATCCGCGAGGGCCACGCCTTCGCCGACTCGACCTTCGGGAACAAGCCCTGGCGGATGGACCATGGCATGATCGCCTCGGCCGTCTTCACCACGCCGGAGATCGGCACGGTCGGCCTCTCCGAGGTCCAGGCGGCCGCAGCCGGCCACGAGCTGCGGATCTTCGAATCCGCCTTCCGGCCGATGAAGGCGACGATCTCGGGCCGCAACGAGCGCGTCTATATGAAGCTCGTCGTCGACGCGAAGACCGACAAGGTCCTGGGCGTCCATATCCTCGGCCATGATGCCGGCGAGATCATCCAGGCGGTCGCCATCGCCGTGACGATGGGCGCGACCAAGGCCGATTTCGACCGCACCATCGCGCTGCATCCCAGCGCAGCGGAAGAACTGGTGACGATGCGGACGCCGCGGACGGGCTGATTGCGTCCAGGCGGTATCGAGCCTATTCTAGAACGCCGGAGAGCCGCTCTAGAACAGGGCCGTCGCCATGGGCATCAGCATCAAGAACGACGCGGTCGAGGCGCTCGCCCGCCAACTCGCCAGCAAGCACGGCAAGGGCCTGACCGAGATCGTCCACGAGGCGCTCCGTGAGAAGGCTGAACGCGAGGCTGCCGAGCCGACCCTGTGGGAAAAGCTGGCGCCGATCCATGCGGAACTCGCCAGGGCGGGAAAGACGGGTCTTGTCGCCGACAAGGCGTTCTATGACGAGTTGAACGGTGAATACGAGCGGCTCGACGAGTCCGACCGTTGATCGTCGTCGATGCTTCGGCCATCGTTGCGATGATCGTGCGGGAGGCCGACGGGGCCGAACTCGCGCAGCGCCTGGAGAGCTGGCCCCGGGGTTCGGGGCTCCGCATCGCATC
>NCCO01000215.1 GCA_002279705.1 Allobosea sp. 12-68-7 | reverse complement strand
GATTTCGGTGGCACCGGCACGATCTCTTGGGCGGCCGACGGCAAGATCAGCGTAGACATCAAGAAGCCCGACGGCACGACTGTCGCCGACACGGGCACCTACCGGTTCGACGGCAAGGGCTATTGCTCCACTTGGTCGAAGCTGCGGACCACCGAGAAGTGCTTCACGCTCAGCAAGACCGGCGCCACTACATTCGACATCCTAAATCTCGATGGCAGCCTCGATTCCAAGTTGACCGTCCGCTGATCGGAACGGTTTCTCACAAGGGCATCGAGCCGGGCGCCGTCGATCGGCGCCCGGCGGTGCGAATCGGATGACGGTCCAGAATGGCGCTCGGACCCCCCCGGTTACAGTCCGTCTCGAAACGCATGATGCTCGGGCGATGCGTCGGACGAGGACCATGGTGGTGGCTGCGTAGCGTTTCCGCGTTCAGGTCCGAATCGGCTGAGCCCGGTTCGCCGCTGCCGCCGGCAGCCAGGTCAGCGGATTCGGACCGAAGATCGCCGTGCGTTCGTCCTCGCGGGCGCGGAAGAAGGGGTAGAGCGCCTCGACGCGCGAGACGGCCCTGGGAAAGTCGAGCTGCGACAGCATGACCGGCTTGGCAAGGCCGGGATACAGCCGCGGCGGGCTGACCACGGTGTTGCCCCAGAGGCGTCGGTAGAACGGGTAGTGCTCGGGCCGGACCGCCGCGAGCATGACGTCCGCCTCGAACTGCTCCATGGCGAGCCAGGGCAGGCGCAGCGTGAGATAGGCGAGTTCCGGCAGTTCCCGCGACCAGCGTGCATCGGCAACGAAGCGCGTGGGATCCACGAGCACGCGGCCGGCCTCGATCTGGGGCAGCCCGGTGTCGGGGAAGACCTGCGCCGCCTATGTCGTGGGCTTCATGGATGAGCCCGCCATCGGCGAGCTCCGGGCGGCCGGGCTCGGTCGAAGCCTCAGCTGAGAGGCTCCGTTCCCGCCGGCTCCCTGCACAGGGCCCGCGCGACGGCGAATGCGGTTTCAAAGGCGGGGATCGGCAGGAATTCGAAGCGCGAATGGAAGTTGTAGGCGCCGGTGAAGAAATTCGGGGTGGGCAGGCCCCGCGCCGACAGTGCCGCGCCATCCGTGCCGCCGCGCATCGGGATCAGCTTCGGCTCGATCTTCAGGTCCGCCATCGCCGCCAGCAGCCGATCGACGCTGCGGCGGTCCTCGCCCAGGCTGTCGGAGATGTTGCCATAGGTGTCGGTGACGCTGCAGGAGACGCGCCCCGTCGGATAGCGGGCGGCGATCGCCTCGGCGACCTCGGCGACGCGTTGCTTGCGGCGGGCAAAACTCTGCCGGTCGAAGTCGCGGATGGCGAGCTTGAGATGCGCCTGGCTGGCATGGGCCGTCAGCTCGATGAACCAGACATAGCCTTCGCGGCCCTCGGTGTGCTCGGGCGTCTCGGCGCGGTCGAAGGCCGCGATGAAGCCATGGGCCATCAGGAGCGGGTTGACCATCACGCCCTTGGCCGACATCGGGTGAGCGCTGACGCCGGTGAAGACGATCTCGCCCGCTGCCGCGTTGAAGTTCTCGATCACCACCTCGCCGACTTCGCAGCTGTCGATCGTATAGGCGAAGTCGCAGGGGAAGCGCGCGAGATCGAGCGCCTTGGCGCCGCGCAGCCCGATCTCCTCGTCGGGGACGAAGGCGACGGCGATGTCGCCATGGGCGTCGTCCGGGCCGAGCGTCGCCAGCAGGGTCATGACGATGGCGATGGCGGCCTTGTTGTCGGCTCCCAGAACGCTGGTGCCGTCGCTGAACAGGATGTCGGTGCCGCTCCAGCGCGCGATCTCGGGATGATCAGCGACCCGCAGCCAGATGTCCTGCTCGCGGTTGAGACAGAGATCCGCGCCCTCGAAGCGCAGGATCTGTGGCCGGATGACCGGGGACAGGCCGGCATCGACGGTGTCGAGATGGGCGATGAAGCCGATTCGCGGCGCGCCCGGACGGTTGCCACGCTTCACCGCCGTGACGGTGGCGTGGTCGTCCACGACGAGGTCGGCGAGGCCGAGCGCGCGCAGTTCCCCGGCCAGCAGATCGGCCAGGCGCTGCTGGCCGGGCGTCGTCGGCAGCGTCGTCCCCTTGGCGTCGCTCTGGCTCTCGACCGCGACATAGCGGAGGAAGCGTTCGATCAGCTGGGCGCGGATGGTCATGGTCGCTCCGGTGTCGCTCGCTCTGTCCCTGCGGCGCGCATCCGACATAGCGGAGGTTCGGCGCCGGGGCGACCCGCGCAGTGGGGGCGCGGGCCCGGGCGACGGTGGCAGGCTGCGCGATTTGCAAGTCCCCTGGGCAAAGATGGCGCCATCGCAGGCAGGGAACGGCTTGCCTTCCGCGCCGGCTTCGCAGAGGAGTGGCCGCGCATCGCCGGACGGCCACGCCCCGCGATGCGGAATGCAACGGGCTGCACGGAAGACGCGAGCATGAGCAACCAGTTTGTCGAGAAGGTCCTGTCAGTCCATCACTGGAACGACACGCTGTTCAGCTTCCGCACCACCCGCAATCCCGCCTTCCGCTTCGAGGCCGGCCAGTTCGCGATGATCGGACTGATGGTCGAGGGGCGCCCCCTGCTGCGCGCCTACAGCATGGCCTGCGCGCCCTATGACGAGGAACTCGAATTCCTCAGCATCAAGGTGCCGAACGGCCCCCTGACCTCGCGGCTCCAGACCATCGTGCCCGGCGACGAGATCCTGATCGGGCGCAAGGCCACCGGCACGCTGCTGCATGACAATCTGCTGCCCGGCCGCAACCTGTATTTCCTCTCCACCGGCACGGGGCTCGCGCCCTTCATGAGCCTGATCCGTGACCCCGCGACCTATGAGCGTTTCGCGAAGGTCGTGCTCGTGCATGGCGTGCGGCTGGTGTCGGAGCTGGCCTATGAGGCCTTCATCCGCGAGGAGCTGCCGACCGACGAGCTGATCGGCGAGATGGTCGCCAGCCAGCTGATCTATCACCCGACCGTGACCCGCGAGGACTACCGCAATCGCGGGCGCGTGACCGAGCTGTTCGCCTCGCCGGACTGGTTCGCTTCGCTCGGCCTGCCGGTCGCCGATGCCGAGAGCGACCGCGTCATGCTCTGCGGCAGTCCGGCCATGCTCGCCGACATGAAAATCCAGCTCGAGGGGCGCGGCTTCGTCGAGGGCTCGAGCTCGACGCCGGCGACCTATGTCGTGGAGCGCGCCTTCGTCGAGAAGTGACGCGGCGAAGCGCGACGGCGTTGCCTGTCTCTTAGGCAGCCGGCAAGATTTCGGTCTTGAAGCGAGCCGGCGGGCGTGATGACCTGCGCGCGTCTTGCCGCCGTCCGGAGTCCGCCGCCCATGTCGCCTCGCATCGCCTTCGGCGGGTTCCTGCACGAGACCAACACCTTCGCACCGAGCAAGGCGGGCCTCGACGCCTTCGTCCAAGGCGGCGGCTGGCCGTCGCTGGCGCGGGGCGAGGCCGTTTACGAGGCGGTTCACAACGTCAATGTCGGCGCGTCGGGCTTCGTCGAGACGGCGCGCGGGCTGGGCTGGGAGATGGTGCCGACGCTGTGGTGCGCCGCAAGCCCCTCCGCCCATGTCAAGGCGGAGGCCTTCGAGACGTTGCTGAGCGCGCTGGTGGAGGCCATCACGGCGGCGCTGCCGCTGGACGGGGTCTATCTCGATCTGCACGGTGCCATGGTGGCGGAAGGCTTTCCCGACGGAGAGGGCGAGACGCTGCGTCGGGTCCGGGCCGCCATCGGCCCGGACGTGCCGCTCGTCGCCAGCCTCGACCTGCATGGGAACGTCACGCAGCTGATGGTCGACAGCGCCGATGCGCTCGTCGCCTACCGGACCTACCCCCATGTCGACATGGCGCTGACGGGCAGCCGCGCGACGACCTATCTCGCGCGGCTGATCGGCACGGCCAGGCGTGACGCGAAGGCCTTCCGGCAGATCCCCTATCTGATCCCGATCGCCTGGCAGGCCACCGCGATGGAGCCATGCGCGACGATCTATGCCGAGCTCGCGGCGCTCGAGTGCGAGAGCGTGCCGACGCTCTCCTTCCTGCCCGGCTTCCCGGCCGCCGATTTCGCCGATTGCGGGCCAACCGTCGTCGCCTATGGGGCGACGCAAGGCGACGCCGACCGGGCGGCCGACACTGTTGCGGCGCGCGTGCTGGCGAGCGAGGCGGCCTTCAATGGCAAGGTCTTCGCGCCGGACGATGGCGTGCTTGCTGCGATGGCGCTGGCGCAAGGGGCGACAAAGCCGATCGTCATCTCCGACACGCAGGACAATCCCGGTGCGGGCGGCGATTCCGACACGATGGGCATGGCGCGCGCGCTCGTCCGCAACGGTGCGCAGCGCGCGGCGATCGGGCTGATCGTCGATCCCGAGGTGGCGCGCCAGGCGCATGAGGCCGGCGTCGGTGCGACGATCCGGGCTGCGCTCGGCGCCAAGTCCGGCATTCCCGGCGATGTCCCGCTCGAAGCCGAGTTCGTCGTCGAGCAGTTGTCGGACGGGCGCTTCGTGGCGCCGGGCCCGTTCTTCGGGGGATCGCGGATGAATCTCGGCGCCTGCGCGGCGCTGCGGATCGGCGGGGTCCGCCTCGTCGTCGCCTCGCGCAAGGCGCAGATGGCCGACCAGGCGATGTACCGCCAGGTCGGCATCGAGCCGACCGAGCAGGCGATCACGCAGAACAGATATTCGTGCGAGGGGCGGACGCCCAGGAAGGCTTCGCTCGCGAACATGAACGGGCGCAGATACAGCGATCCGCCCTCAAGCTCGGGGATCCAGTCGCGATCGGCTGCAACCAGCGCTTCAAGCGAGCCGATGAACAGATCGTCGGGCAGTTCCGGCATCGCCATGCGCTGCGCCGATTCGCGAAAGCGACGGGCATTCTCCTGCGGACGGAACAGCGCTGTACCTCCGTCGCTCAGGCGATAGGCCTTGAGTCCCTCGAAAATCTCCTGCGCATAATGCAGCACGGCGGTCGCCGGATCGAGCATGAGCGGGCCGCGCGCGGTGATCTTCGCGTCATGCCAGCCCCTTGTATCCGACCAGCGGATCATCGCCATGTGATCGGTGAACAGCTTGCCAAATCCG
>NCCO01000016.1 GCA_002279705.1 Allobosea sp. 12-68-7 | reverse complement strand
TCAACGATCTGGTCTGGACGGCGCCCTTCTGGTTCGAGGGTCATCGCCTGACGGCGGAGATCCTGGCGACGCTCGGCCCCGCGCATGCCGATGCGCAGGGTCTCCGGCAGTTGATCGATTGAGGCCAGATCGATCGGTGCGGCGGCGGCCGGGACGGCGACGGGCGCCACCGCGCTGGGCGCGGCCACAGCCGGCGGTGCTAAAGCAGCGGGCGTGGCAGGGATCGTCGACTCAGGCTTTGCGGCGGCGGCCTGGGCGGCGCTTTCTTCCTGAGCCTTTGCTTCGGCCTCTGCCCGGGCACGCTGCTGCGCCTGTTCTTCCAGACCCCGTCGGGCGGTATCCCGCAGCGGCCGCAGCGCGCGCATCAGATCGCCATAGGCAACCTGCTCCTTCGTCAGGCGCTCGCTGGTCAGCGTATCGATCTCGCTGAGCGCGTCATAGGCACAGATCGCGGCCGCCCAGTCGCTCTCCTGGACATCGCTCTCGCAGAGCGGCGTCGCGCGGCCGACGAGCCATTCCAGGATACCGACCCGGGCACGCTCGCGCGCCGCCGGCGGCTGCATCTGTTCCCAGTGCTCGGCGACCATGCCCTTGAGGATGCCGAGCCCCACCGCGAGCCCATGCAGCTTTTCCTCGCGGGCCAGGCCATAGGTCAGCCAGGCCCCGACCAGCAGATCCTTGCCGCGTGTCTCAACGATACCGCTCGACAGCGCGATGACCTGCCGCCAGTTGACGGCAAGCGGACCATCGGTCTCCATCCGCCGCATTTCGGTTTCGAGTTCCTCGAATTCGGCGCCGCCGCGCGGGTCGGCGCCGGCCGGCCGATCGCCCGGAACGGGCGCGGCGCCGATCGCCATGCGGGGGTCGAAGAAGGGATGGGTTGCCTGGGACATCGACGCTCTTGGACATCGGCCGCTGGCCTGCAGCCCTCGCCGGGAAGCAGTGTTGACGTCGCTTCTTGAAGCTTCGATGACCCTTGGGTGACGATCCTACATGGATGAGCGGCTTGGTCTGTGTGGCGCTTCCCGAGGCTGTCCTCGCCGCGGCGTCTTTCGCTCAGGCGGCCGCTGCGCTGTGCTGAAGAACCCCCATGTTGCCGCTGTCGATGGTGTCGGGCGAACCTTTGTAGCGCACCACGAGATAGGTCATGTCGTCATGCTGAGGGGCGTCGCCGACGAACCGGCTGACCGCGTCGGTGACGCTGGTGACGACGATATCGAGCGACTGGCGATGTGACGCGCCCAGCGATTCCAGCAGCCTTTCGACTGTGAATTCGCGGCCCTCCATATCCATCGCCTCGGAAATGCCGTCAGTGTAGAGAAACAGCGTGTCGCCGGCCTCGAGCGAGATCGTCCCCTCCTCGTATGTCAGGCCCGACATGATCCCCATCGCCATGCCGCCGGTCTGCGGCAGAGTCGTGACCGCCCCATCATGATGCACCACGACCGGGGGATTGTGGCCGCCATTGGCGTAGCTCATCACGCCGGTCCGGAGGTTGAGAATGCCGTAGAAGACGGTGACGAACATTTCGAGCGGGTTCTGCTCGCACAGGATGGTGTTGGTTTCGGCGAGGCAGTCACCGGCCGAGCGTCCCTCGCGCGCGCTGGCCTGAAGGACCGTTCGAGAGATCGCCATGAAGAAGGCGGCCGGCACGCCCTTGCCGGACACGTCGGCGATCACGAGACCGATCTGGTCCTCGCCGATGATGAAGAAGTCGTAGAAGTCGCCTCCGAGTTCGCGCGCCGGCCGCATGATCGCACGGCCGGAATAGCTCGGATGCTTGGGCATGCGCTGGGGCAGCATGGCGCCCTGCAACGAGCGGGCGATGTCGAGCTCGGTTTCCATGCGCTGTTGTGAGGTCTCGAGTTGGAGATTCTTGGTCTCGAGATCGCGCGTGCGGGCCTGGACCTCCGCTTCGAGTTCCTCCTGGCGCCTCTGGACGTCGATGGCCATCGCCTGGAAGACACGCGCGAGCGCACCGAGTTCGTTGCGCTGGCTGACGACATGCGAGATCATCTCGGGCTTGAACTTGCGTCGCTCGACCTTGCGTGCGGCGAGCGTCAGCGCGGTGATCGGCAGCGCGATCTGCCGTGCCACCAGAAAGGCGAGATAGATCAGGAAGGGCATCACGGCCGCGACCGCGACCGCGACGACGATTGTGGCATGCTGCGTCCGTTCGAGTTCGGCGAGATCATCGGCAGCCAGTTTGTCGACGAAATTGGTCAGGATCGTCAGTTTTTCGCGGATCGCCGCTTCATTGCGGGCGTCATCGACATTGAGCATGATCGCGGCGGCCGCCCGGTCGCCCGCGAGCCACGCCTTGAAGATGCTCTGCGAAACCTGCCTCGACTGGTCGAGACTGTCGATGAACGAGGTCACGACGGCGCGCACGCCCTCATTGGTGATCGACCGGAAGACGTCGATGCTGGTGTCGGCGAGTTTCTGGTCGATCGCATCGAAGGCTGCAAACGTCGACGCGATCGCTTGTTGGCCCGCATCCGGCGAGACGCTGCGCAGCAGCGAACGGCTCTGCTCGAACATGACCACGAGCGCCGAGACGTTCTTGTTGACCAGCAGGGCGTTGTCGAAAATCGAATGGCTGGCGCGCGACATCGAAACGACGCTGTAGACGGCGACGGCAGCGACCAGGGCCGCGATGAAGATGCCGAGCGCGGCCAGACCGTAGAGTTTGCGCTTGACCGTCATTTTCACCGACAATTCTCATGGCTCGCCGCAGGCCGCCACAGGACCGGAAGAATGTGACAGTTCCACGCATGCCAGCAGCGCTTGCGCCGCGACGCTCGGCCGCTGCACGCGCGTCGCCCGTTATTTCACGTCGACAATCAGGCGCATCGACGGATGAATCGCGCAGCGCACATCGACCTGGCCGGCCTTCGGAAAGGCGACCTTAGTGCGCGTTCCGGGGCGCTGCGCCTTCAGGTCGAAGGTATTGGCGGGGCTCTCGGAGAAGACGTTGTGTGTGCCGGTGTCATCGTTCACGAAGACGATCTCGTCGCCCACCGCGAGGGTCAGGGCCTTGGGCGTGAACTGCTGGCCCTTCTGCGTGACGAGAATTTCGCGAGCCGCTGCGGGCGACAGCATCGGCGCGAAGGGCAAGGCGCAGATCAGACAGACGACGAGCAGGGTTCGGGTCATGGCGATCATCTCTCCGGTGTCTTCGGGGTGGCCGACAGGGACCGCATGAAGGCGACGAGGTCGCCCTTCTCCTGCGCGTTCAAGCCGAGCGGAAACATGTCCGGCGACAGGCTCGGACGTTGAATGCCGCCGCGGTCATAGTGCTCGACGACGGCCTCTAGGCTGCACAGCGAACCGTCATGCATGTAGGGCGGCCGATCGGCGACGCCGCGCAGTGTCGGCGTTCTGAATGCAAAGGCGAGGCTCTCGATCTGCGGTTTGATGCGCCCCCGACCGCGGTCGCTCGTGGCGGGCAGGCCGATATCGCGGAAGCCGTCATCGGTGAGCCGCCAGCCGGAATGGCAGGCGACGCAATTCGCCTTGCCGTTGAACAGCTGGAAACCGCGCAGTTCCGAAACCGAAAGCGCCTTGTCGTCGCCCGCAATCCAGCGGTCGAAGCGGGTTGCAGGCGAGCGGATGGTGCGCATGAAGGCCGAGAGCGCGTCGGCAACCGTCTCGGGCGTGACACCGAGATCCGGATAGACACGGCTGAAATCCGCCGAAAAATCGTCGCTGAATGTCAGCCTCTGCACCATGCTGTCGAGCGAGAGCCCCATGATGTCGGGAGAGGCCACAGCGCCCTGGACGACCCCTTCGAGTGAATCCTGCCGGCCGTCCCAGAGAAAGGCCGTCTGCCAGGCCACGTCGTAGAGGGTCTGGGATCGGCGCATCATCGGCGCACCGTTGTCGGCGGCCGGCTTCGCTTTCAGATCGGCCCAGGCGGCCTGGGGCAGATGACAACTCAGACAGGCGACATTGCGCTGGCGGGACAATTCGCGGGTCCGGAACAGCTTCTCGCCCAGCACGACGACCTCGGGGCGTGCAGCCGCACTGACCGGCAGCGCCGCGGGGCGGCGGTAGGCGGCTCGCAAGGCCGCGTCGCTCGGGCGGCGAGCCTGCGCACGGGCGCGTTGCTCGCGGGCTTCGGCTGAAAGAACCGAGACCTCGGCCTGCGCCGGATCCGACGGTTCGAGCACCTGCTCGAGGGTCGCGCAGCCGGCCAGCAGCGAAACGACCAGGGCACAGCCCAGACCAGCCGCGCGCCGGATCGGGCTCGTTCGATTCTGCCGCGTTGCGCTCATAGTCGGTCGTCTCATGGCCTCCGAAGCCGCTGTTTCCGCCTAATTCAGGCTGCCGTAAAAAATGCCGTGTGCGACGTAGTAGAAAGTGAAGAAGAGCAGCACATAACCGAGATAGGTCATGCCCAATTCGAGCGCACTGACCGTCGGCGACGGAATCCGGTTCAACAGCGCCAAGTTCACCCGCGTGTTGCCATGGATCACCATCACGGCCAGAGACGCGATGATCATCGAATGCCCGACGGCGTCGATCTTGCCGAAATCGACGATGGCCGCGACGAAGATAACAAACAACGTCAAAGCAGCAAGTCGCTGACTGGTTTTGCCATACAGCAGGAGGAACGCGGTGACGAATTCGACAAAGCCGGCTAATTGCATGTACAGCCCGTGCTCGATGCCGAGCGTGATCCGCTCATGCTGCCTGAGCAAGGGCAGCGTCCACGACGCGAAAGCCCATTTTTCGATCGAGGCCCAGAGCAACGTCACAGCCATGGAAACATAGAGAATGGACAGCGCATAAGGGAGCAAGCGCTCGACCCTGAGGGAATGAATCATCAGATAAGCGGCGATGCCGAGGAAAAGCGGGTAGTCGAGGAGGTGAAACAGGCCGTAATTCGCCACCGCGATCGCGTAAAGAACGACGATGCCCAGTCCGGCGATCCAACTCGTCCGCCAACTCGCCGTCGACATGGCGAGGAACAGCTGGAACCAGGATATCGACTCGTTCGTGGTTGTGAGTTCCGGCGTCAGGATAATCCCGCCCTTGAGCCAGAGGCACAGCAAAAATGCGCCCAGCATGATCCGAATGACGTCGGGCAATCGCGGTTTCAGTGCCGCAACGCGTTCCTCCAGTGGATCGTCGCCGAAGGCGCCCGCGATGACGCGGTCGCCGAGGCCGATCAGCATGATTAGAACGGTGCTGCCGGCCAGCAGCAGCAAGAAGCTCGGCGAAAAGACGTCCGGTAAGGGCGTAGGGTTAGCTGCCACATCGTAGGGTGCGAACCATTTGACATGCGCCTGCGCGCTCGAAGGCATCAGGACCGCAAGGGCCGCGCAGCCACTCAGAATTCGGCGCCATCCCGGCGCAGGCCTGCCAAGCCGCGAGGCCGTCCGTTCGATCTTGATCCTGGCGCGGCAAAGGCCGCGCGGTGAGCCCTGCGTCATCAGGTCTCATCCGCCGGTCGTCCGGAGGGTGTCGTGCCCGGACCGCAGATCGCCGGGTCGACAAACCCAGGAGCCATCCGACTGCGCTGGACCTCATCGGGCCACCAAGCGGCGATGTAGGACAGCAGCGTCACGATCTCGTCGCCTGACAGCACGCCGCCGAAGGCCGGCATGACGATCTGCCCGTCCTTGCCCCGGACACCTTGTGCAACGCGGCGGAACAGCTCGAGATCGGTGTGATTGAAGGCATGACCGGTTTCGTTGAGCGCCGGCGCGAGTGTGGGATCGGCGCGCCAGCCTGGCGCGCCACCCAGAAAGGCGCCGTGGCACGTCGCGCAATGGGCCCGATACAGGGCAAAACCCGCCTCCAATTGCGGATGACTGGCCTGAACGATCAGGCTGACCGGCGGGTCCTTGTGGCGCTGCGTCAGAATGATCCCGGCTGCGAGGACCAGGAAGATCATCCCCCCCAGCGACAACAGCCCCGCGGTCACGCGCGACGCATCGGCCCGCGCAGTGCCGAGATCGAGACCGGTTCCGACCTTTTGATCCGACAAACCCGTTCGGCCTTCTCTACCGTTCAATGGAGGCGACAGAGGCCCGCGATCGGGACATCCCACCCTGACGCCGCGAGCAAACGCGGCATGGGCAGGCCGTAGCAGGGCAGTTTAACCGTAATGTTGCAGCCGTCGCGGCGCGCACCCGCCGCGGGTTCCCGGAACCATCCGCCCTTCGGCCCGTCGAAGGGCTGTCATGCGCCTGTCGCAACGTTGACGATGACGTCCGCAGCGACGGCGCCATGCGGATTCGGGAGATGCGGGTCATGCCGAACGATGCCCAGGTCAGGTCGAAGCTCGTCCAGATCGGTCTTTACAGCGCTGCCCTGATCGCCGGACTGGTCGCCCTGACCTTCCTGCTTCCCTGGCTCATGGCGCTGCTGCAGCCGGCGCCGAAACCGCAACCCGTGATGGTGCAGAAAATCGTGGCGCCACCGCCGCCCCCGGAGCCGAGGCCCAGCCAGCTTGAGCGCATCCGTGCGGCGCTCGCCGCCGAGATCAAGGCGGGCAGCGTCACGGTCGATCCGTTCGGCGGCTGGATCGCGATCAGGGTCGGCAATCTGATCACCTTCAATTCCGGCCAGGCTGCCGTCCTGCCGGGCTTCGTTCCGGTGGCGCGGCGCATCGCTGAAATCGTCGAGGGGGAAAAGGGCCCGATCCGGATCGTCGGGCACACCGACGATCAGGCCTTGGGCGGCGGCAGCCCTCACCGCGACAATCAGGCCCTGTCGCTGGCCCGCGCCGAGGCGGTCGCGGGTCTGTTGCGCGGCGCCCTGACGGACGGCGCCCGGATTGCGACCGACGGGCGCGGTGCGTCCGAGCCGATCGCCGACAACGGCTCGGCGGAGGGCCGTGCCAGGAACCGGCGGATCGAGATCCTGGTGACGCGGGGGGATTAGCCATCGACGGTCTGCGGGCGCCGTCGTCGTTAGACTGTCAACTCGGCGACCTAGCGTCGATTTCCCTGACGTTGAACCCGTTCCGCCGCCATGCCGACGATCATCAAGCCCAGGAAACTCGGCATCTTGACGAAGGTCGAGCGGCGCGGCCCGCAGGCCAGCCTCATCGTATCGGCTTTGGGGCTGTTCTCGCTGGCCGAGCCAACGGATTTCGAGTTCGATACGGCGCTCTGGCCGATGGCGATCAAGGAAATGCCGCCCGGCGCGATCTTTGACATGGCGATGCCCAAGCCCTGCGGCGAGGTGCTGTTCGCCGGCCGGGCGATGGCGCCGCAGGGGGAGCCCGTGGGCGCGATGGCCGTCGATGTCGCCGTGGGGCCGATGCGCAAGCGGATCGCGGTCTTCGGCGACCGGGCCTGGCGCCCGGCCGCCGGTGGCGTGGTGTTCACCGAGCCCAAGCCGTTCGTGGAAATGCCGCTGGTGCCTGAGCGCGCCTTCGGCGGGCCGGGGCATCCCGACAACGCTGCCGGACGCGGCTTCGAGGCGGAACGGCGCGTCGAAGCGGGCGAGATCGTGCTGCTGCCGAACGTCGAGGATGCCCGCAGGCTCATCCGCTTGGTGTCGGATCAGCCCCCGCCGGTACGGCCGGGCCCCCTCGACCCGGCCCACCCGTCACGCAGGGCGCTTGCCGGTACTTACGACGATCAGTGGCTCAAACATGATTTTCCGGGCCTGGCCCGGGATGCCGACCCCCACTTGTTCTGCGTGGCAGCGGATGACCAGCGAATCCCGGGTTACTTCGCAGGCGACGAACCGTTCCGGGTCGCGGGTTTCCAGGCGCAACGGCCGGAGATCGCCGGCACCTTGCCGGGCCTGCGCGTGCGCATCTTCGTCAGACTGGCCGGTCAGCCCGACGGGCTGGTCGAACTGCCCAGCGTGATCGACACGGTCTGGCTGTTCCCCAGTGCCGGCAAGGGCGTGCTGGTCTATCGCGGCGCCTGTCGCGTGGCCGATGTCGAGGGCGACGACGCCACGCATGTGATGATCGCCTATGAGCGTCTGGCTGACGAGCCGCGCCCGCTGACGCATTATCTTGAGGTGTTCCGGCTGCGCACCGATCCGGAGCAGAGCTTCAAATACGTCCTGGCCGATGCGCAGCTTTCGCCGGAGCCCGACCCGGACGTACTCGCCAGGCGAAAAGAGGCGCGCGAGGCGCATGCCGCCGCGGAGATCGACAAGACCGAACGAGCCCAGACATTGGTGATGCGCGACGCCTTGGCGAGGGCGGGGCTGCCGGCCCAATTCATGCCGGCCATGCCCAGACCGGAGCCTTTGCCCTTCCTGATGCCGACGCCCGCGGAGATCGAGAGCGGGGAGGTCGATCTTGCGGAACTGATCGAGGGCATCGAGGCGCTAACGGCGACGACGACGAAGACGCTCGATGAGATCGCCGGGAGGGCCGCGGGCCAGGTTCAGGCAGTCGAGCGCTTCCGCAATTCAGGCGACCTCAGCGAGATCGACACGCTGTTGGCGACGCTCGACCTGCCGGAGCCGGTGGTGCTGGCCGATCAGGTCAGTCTTCCCGCCGATTTCGTCATGCCGTCCTCCGCGCGCGATGACGAGCAGAGCCTGCGCGAGGCCTCAGGCCGGTTCTTCGACCTGCCGGAATTCCGGCTGCTGGCCCCAGCCCATGGCGGCATCGAACTGGCGCTCGGAGCGGTTGCCGATCCCCCGCTGTCGACCCGGCCCGAACCACCCGATGCACCGCTCGACGAAACGCCGATGACCGGATTGCCGCCCCGACCGCAGGCCCCGGACAACCCGGCCGCGATGGCGAAGCTGGCGGCGGCCTTTCCAGGCCTCGCCGCTCCAGGCGCATCGCTCGAGGCTCTTCTCGACGATCTGGTTGGCGGCAAGGCACTGCCCGCGGCTGCCGCCGGCGAACCCGATGCGCGCGCCTCCCTGACCCAGGCGAGCGCGCGGTTGAGCGAAGTCGAGCCCGACATCCGCGAAAACATCGCCTCGATGCGTCGGCTGGCCCCCGAGCCGATCTTTCCGGTTCAACCGCTCTCGCCCGAGGTCGCGGCACGCTTCGGCGCGGTCGTCGTGGCGGAAGCACGAACGGCCCCGCTGGCGGGCCGCGACATGGCCGGCGCCGCGCTCGCCGGTCAGAGCTTCGCCGGGCTCGACCTGACGGGCGCCTTCTTCGAACGCTGTGATCTGCGCGGCGCCGATTTCACCGGCGCGCGTTGCGGCAAGGCGGTGTTTGCGGGCGCCGATCTGCGCGAGGCGAATTTCTCCGGCGCCGTGCTTACCGAGGCCAATCTCGGGAGTGCCGATGCGCGCGGGGCGCGGTTCGCGCGTGCCGATCTGACCAAGGCGCAGATGCTCAAGATCAATCTCGCGGGCGCAGACCTCTCCGGCGCCATGCTGGAGGACATCAATTTCATTGAGAGCGATCTCAGCGACGTCCGGCTGGTGGGCGCCCAGATGAAACAGGTCGTGGCGGTGCGGTTGTCGATGGCGCGCATCGATCTGAGCCAGGCCGTGCTGGAGAGCTGCTCCTTCGTCGAGGTCGAGGCGCAAGGACTCGTCGCCCGCGGCCTGCGCGCCTTCAAACTGTCTGTCGTGAAGCTCAATGCGGCCGGGGCCGACTTCAGCGGCGCGAGCCTGCAGCAATGCGGCTTTCATGCCGGCTGCGATCTGACGGCGGCGCGCTTCGACGACGCCTCGGGCATGAACGGCGCGTTCCGGCAGGCACGGCTGGCGGGCGCGAGCTTCATCGGGGCGAGCTTCAACCGGGTCGATTTCGGCGAAGCCGAGCTGACGGGCGCCACGCTGCGGCTGGGTTCGTTCAAACAGTCGGTGCTGACCAAGGCCAAGCTGGCGCAGGCCGACCTCTTCGGCGCCAATCTGTTCAACGCGCAGGCCCGCCGGACGGACTTTTCAGGCGCGCGGCTGCGCAGCGCCAATCTCTATGGCTGCGACCTGACCGATGCCATCATGCTCGGCGCCGATCTGTCGCGCGCCAACCTCGACAAGACGATCTTCGGAGTGGCGACCGATGCGGCTTGACGACTTAATGGAGCGAATTTCGCTTGGGTTGCCGGTCGAGGGCGGAAATTTCGCCGGCATAGATTTCACTGGAGCCGCGATTGCGGGCGCGACCTTGATCGCTTGCGATTTCACCGGAGCACGCTTTGGACATGCCAGCTTAGCCAAGTGCCAGTTCATCCAATGCGACCTGACCCAGGCGGATTTCGCCGGTGCGACCCTCGACACCTGTCAACTCGCCGGGAGCGTCATGCCGGGCGTCCGCTTCAGCGGCGCGAGCCTCAAGCGAGCCCAGTTCGGGCAGTGCGATCTGCGGCAGGCCGAATTCCGCGATGCTAGCCTAGACGCGGTCGCATTCGCCCAAACGGACCTGTCGGAAGCCTGTTTCGCAGGCGCAATGCTGGCAACGACCGTGATCATCGAGAGCGCCATCGCGCGTATTGACCTGTCGCGCGCCACCCTGCGCGGCATCACGATGACCAAGGGCGACCTGCGTGAGGCGTTGCTCGACGGGCTCGACATTGACACCATGCTGGTGATGGACGCCGATCTTTCGGGACGCGACTTGCGGTCGCTACGACTGGCGCGCGTGAACTTGATGAAGTCCCGGCTCGCCGGCTGCAATCTGTCGGGCGTGGATCTCTCGCAGAGCCTCTTGATTGACGCCGATCTGCGCCAGGCCGATCTGTCGGGCTGCAACCTGACGATGGCGCTGATGATCGGGGCCGATCTCACCGGCGCCAATCTCGAAGGCGCCGATCTCACTTCGGCCAATCTGAGCAGCGCGAAACTCCCGGGCGCCAATCTGAACCGTGCCATCCTGACCAATGCGATTGTCGAGCAGGCCGATTGCGCGGCGGCGCGCTTCGAGCGGGCGCGGCTGGATTTCGCCCAGTTCAGCTATGCCACGCTGGACGCCGCCTCGTTCATGAATGCCCGCTTCCACCGGACCAGCCTGCACGGCGCCACGACCAACGCGACGCTCTTCAGCCATGCCAGCGGCTCGACCCTGCCGACCGACCCGGCCCGGGCGGTAGCCGATCTCTATGAACCGCGCCGCGTCGCGCGCCGCGCCTGAGAGGCCCGACCATGCCCTTCGTCAACTCCTCCGGCCCGATCCCGGCTCCCGACTTCTCCTTTCCCGATGTCTGCACGACGCCGGTCGGGCCGGTGCCCGTACCGATTCCCTATCCCAACATCGCGCTCGCGCCGACGGCGATCCCGACCCAGTTCACCACCTTTCTGACCTGCATGCCCGCCCACAACCTGCTGACCACGAAGCCGATGAGCCTGGGTGACCAGCCAGGTGTGCTGCTCGGCGTCGCCTCGGGTTTCGTCATGGGGCCGGTGAAGCACATGATGGGGTCGGTCACGATGTTTCTCGGCGGCCCGCCGGCGACCAAAATGCTGAACCCGACGTCGCAGAACGGCATGAGCCCGAACATCGTCGGGCTGACGCTGGCGCCGACCCAGGTGACGACCATCTGCCTGTCCTGATGGTCCCGCGATGGGGCCGAGTTTTGGCGCGGGAATGGTCCCGCAAGTCCGGGGAGACGAAGCGATGAACGCGACGAGCCGAGACGCCATTCGAAGCCAAGAAGCCCCGCGACAGCGCGGCGGTGCCGCGATGCGCCCGGCCACTGTGGTTGCGACCGGTGGCGGCGATCTCACGGTCGCGATCAACGGCGGACGCATTCGCGCGTTATGCGCCATCTCCTGCACCGCCGAGCCCCTCGCCGGCGACGAGGTCCTGGTCTGGGCGGAGGAGGACGGTTGCCACATTCTCGCCGTCCTGCGGCGGGCCGGGCCCGCCGACGACAGCCAGACACGCCCCTGCGACATCGATCCGGACGAGGGCGCGCCTGAGCCTGCCTTCGCTGGCCCGTTCAACGGCCTGCCGCCGGTCATGGCTGGCGGCGCCCTGCCCTATCAACCGCATTTCGACTCGCAGAGCGATGGCGAGGCCGCGGCGGGCCGGCCCTGGACCCGCTTCGACGTGCCGTTGACGCCGAACGCCTTCGGCAGCGGCACCTATTTCCGGATGGGCGCCTATGTCGACGGCCAGGAAGGGGTGATGATGCCGCCACTCCAACTGTCGAAGAGCACGGCCACCACCACGACGAACACCGAGCCGACGCCCGACCTGTCGCTGTCCTCGCTGCTCAGCGGCAAGAACCCCTATGTCTCATTGGCAGAGACAGCCAACGCTGCATCGGCAACGAGCGGTTCAACCACCGGAACAGCCTCCGGAGACGCCAAGCAGGGCTACCTCAAGCGCGGCGACAGCTTCGTCAAGAACAAGGCCGGGCAGATGGAGTTGCAAACCATCGCGACCACGGCGGTGACGACCACCTCGTCCGGTGACGGTTTCTTGGCCAAGACCGACGCTGACGTCAACCTGTCCATCGACGGCGGCATGCTGGTCGACATCGTCAAGGGACAGACCACCAACGTCTCGGACGGCGACATCAAGTTCACCTCTCCGGCGGGTGTCTTCGCGGTCAGCGCTGCGTCAGGCATCTCGCTCACCGCAGGCACGCCCACGGCGCCGGCCAATATTTCGCTGCTGGCCTATGGCTATGTGAAAAACGAAGCCAAGGGACCATTGTCGGAATGGTTCTACTCGACCTCGGAAAAGAAAACCTATGGTTTTGCCAAGGACTGGTTCTATGGCGAAAAGTACTCCGAATTTCACGGTACGAGCACGTCGAAATTCTATGGCGACGAAGACAAGACATTCCATGGGACGGCGAAGAGCTATTTTATGGGCGCGCAGTTTACGACCAACCTCGCCGCGCGCATCAGCATGACCATGGCGGCAACACTGACGCTCGCGCTCGGCACCGAATTCCGACTGAACGCCGCCATCGATCTCAAAATCAATCTCGCGATCGATATGAACATCATCATCGGGACTGCGATCAAGGTGGTTGTCGGCTTCGATATCAAGCTCGTCGCCGGCTCCGACTTCAAAGTCGTCAGCGGCATGGACATCAAGAACGTCGGCGTGGACTGCAAGGTCGTCGGCCTCGAGGTGAAAGCCGCCAACATCAAATCCTATCTCGCCAATACGTTTCTGCGCACGGGCGCCTTTGATGTCGATGGAAAGGCAGTCAAGACACAGGCCGGATTCCTGTTCAGATCATGACCAACGACGGGGCATTGACGGACATGACACGCACTACGATGTTCGCTGTTGCATCGCCCGCCAACGGCCCGACGAGCGCGGGCTTGGCGCCAGGGGTCGTGACCGAGGCCGTCGGCCAGCGTCTGGTCGTTGCCGTCGACGGCGTCAGGTGCGTCTCCGCGCGGGCCGTGTCCTGCATCGTCGAACCTCGCATCGGCGATGAAGTGCTGGTCTTTGCGCAACCCGGAGCCTGCCACGTCCTGGCGGTTCTGACCCGCCGCGACCTTGGCGACGCGACGTTGTCGCTTCCCGATCCCTCGGCGGCGATGATCCTGCAGGCCCACTCCGTCAAGCTAGAGGCCAAGGCGCGGCTCGATCTCGCTGCTCCCGAAATGGCGGTCACGACGCGGCGGCTCCATATCGTCACCGACGTTCTGACCCAGATCGCGCGCCTCGCCTCGGTCATCGGCGAGACGCTGACCACCGCGGTCGGCCGCCAGTCCACCATCGCCCACCGGATCGACGTCAAGGCCCAGGACCGCAACACCACGGTCAGCGGCCTCGACAATGAGCGCGTCGGCACCCGGGTCACGCAGTCCGAGCTGTCGACGGCGAGCGCGGCGATCGTCACCGTCCATGCGCGCGACGACATTCGCCTCGACGCCAAGCGGGTGACGATCGGATGAGCGCGGCCCTCCCCGAGGTCAGCCCCAGCGAGCGGGTCCGCGCTGCCTGCCGCCTGGTCACCCAGTCGAGGCTCGACGACGCCGACATGCTGCTGCGGGAGGCGCTGTCGCGTCAGCCGCAGGACCCCTGGGCGCTGAATGCGCTCGGCGGCATCGCGCTGCTGCGCCAGGATCTAGAGACGGCGCGGCGCCTGATCGGCGCGGCCGCCACGATCCGACCCGACGAGCCCGAGATCCTCGCCAATCTCGCCGGTATTCACAGCCAGGGTGGAGCGGCGGCCGAAGCCCTGATCTGCCTGGAGCGGGCCGTGACGCTCTCGCCCGGCCATGCCGGGATCCGCCGCCAGCACGCCGAACTCCTGCTGTCGCTGTCGCGGGTGGCGGAGGCCGCCGACGAGGCGCAGCGCAGCCTCGAGCTCGATCCGGACTCCGTCGGCGCCTGGGTGACGCGCGGCCTGGTCGCGATCGCGCAGAGCGATCCGCCACTCGCGATCGCCTGCTTCCGCGAGGCGACGCAACTCGACGAGGCTTGCGTCGCGGCCTGGCACAATCTGGCCGAGCTGCATGCGCGCGGGCGCGACACGGCGGAGGCGCTACGCTGCGCCGAGCGGGCCTATCTGGCCGCGCCCGGTTCGCCGGTCCAGCTCGTCGCTTTCGCGCGGCAACTGGCCGAATCCGATCCCGAGCGGGCGCAGGGTCTGGTCCGACGAGCGCTCGCTCTGGCGCCCGCCGATCTGCAGGCCATCGAACTCGCCGCCCGGCTCGATCTCCTGCGCGGGGCGGATCGCAAGGCCTTCGCCGATCTGGCCGCCTGTGTCCGCCAAAGCGGCAAGGACCCGGCCGCGCTTCTGGCGCTGGCGCGCGTGCTCGGTGTCGCCGGCCGCTTCGCCCAGGCGCTGCAGAGCATTGAGGAAGCGCTGGCGCAGGCACCGGAATCGAGCGAAGCGCGGGCGCTGCGCAAGGAATGCCTGCTCTCGCTCGGGCGGTTCGATGCGGTCGCGGACGGCGCCGAGGCCCTGCCGCGCGAGATCGCCGGGGTCGCTGCTTCTGACCGAGATCATGGCGCATCTCCGGGTCGAGGGCGTCACGGACGGGGCGGCCATGCCCTATCTCGCGCCCGATGCCGGACGGGCCGAGGCCTGGCGCCGGGCGCTGGCGGCTTTGCCGGGGCCGCGCATCGGCATCCTCTGGCATCCGGGCCGGCAGGGCGTCGGCCTGTCCTGCCTGGTCGAGGCGGCCTGCGCGCTCGGCACGCCGCTCAGCCTCGCTGTCGGTGGTTTGCGGGAGGAATTGGAGGCCTATCCCGACGTGATCGACGCCGGCGCCGCCATCGCGGAACCGCAGGATCTGCTGGCCGCAATCGCCACGCTCGACATCGTGGTCGTCCCCGACAGCCTGGCGGCGCATCTGGCCGGTGCGCTCGGCCGCCCGGCCCTCGTCTTCGTGCCGGCGGGGCGGCACTGGGCCTGGGCGGAGCGGGAGGGACGCGGAATCTGGTATCCGTCAGTCGATGTCCTGACCCAAGCGAAACCGGGCGATTGGAGCGATGTCATGGCCCGGCTGCCCATCCGTCTGGCCGCCCGTCTGGCCGAAATGGCGTCCGACGGGCAGCCATGACCGGGCCGCCCGGCCCCGGTCTCCAGCGCGTGATCTATGACGCGGTCTATACGTTCGATCCGCCGGTCGACGCCATGGCGCTGCAGCTGCGCCTCCGACCGCTCCCTCGCCCCGGTCAGAGCGCCCGTGGCATCCGCCTCGCGACCGTGCCCGAATGCGAGGCACGTCGCATGGACACCGATGCCTGGGGCGTGATCGTCGAAACGGCCTCGTTTCCACAGCCGCTCCGGCGACTGCGGGTCAATGCCGACTGGACCGTGGACCCGCGCGCGGATGCCCCGCTGCCGTGCATTGCGCCGGGTCATGACGACCTGGTCGATGATGCCGGCCGCATGTCGCCACGGCGCGACCTGGCGACTGCTGAAGCCGACGCCATGGCCCGTGCAGTCGCAGCCGGCTGGACCTATGATCTGCGACCGCCACCGGCGGTTCGTTCGCTCGCGACGCTGGTCGAGGAGCGGCGCGGGGGCTGCGAGGATCTGGCCCGGCTGTGTGCGGACGTCTTGCGCCGCGAGGGTGTCCCGGTGCGTTTCGTCGTCGGCTATCTGGGAGCCCGGTTGACGCCGGTGGCCCGACGCCACCGGCGTCATGCCTGGCTCGCCATCTGGACCAGCGACCGGGGCTGGTGCGAGATCGATCCACTCCATGACGATATGGACGTCCCGCTCCTCGCCACGGCCTGGGGTCCGGTCTTGCCGGCCCTGCAGCCGGTTTCAGGGCGTTTCGCGACCGGCCGCGTGACAGGCCTGTCCGTTGAAGTTCAGGTCCTGCCATCGCATATCTGACCTGGCAGCGCGGAGAACCCTCGGTGCGCAGGGCGCGCCATCGCGTCAGTAGCGGTCCGGCACATAGAGTTCCGGTGGCACCGGGTGGCGCTGGTAGTCCGGGTGACGCACGCGTTCCGGCAGAGAGATCTCCTGCTTCGGCACGTCCTCATAGGGGATCTGACTGAGCAGATGAGCGATGCAGTTGAGCCGCGCCTTCTTCTTGTCGACGGCCTCGACCACCCACCAGGGCGCGTAGTCGGTATGGGTTCGGTCGAACATCTCCTCCTTGGCGCGGGTGTAGTCCTCCCAATGGACCCGGCTCTCCATATCCATCGGCGAGAGCTTCCACTGCTTGAGCGGATCGGCGATGCGCATCTGGAAGCGGAATTCCTGCTCCTCATCGGTGATCGAGAACCAGTATTTGATCAGGATGACGCCGGAACGAACGAGCATGTGCTCGAACTCCGGCACGGAGCGGAAGAACTCCTCGAGCTCGTCGGGCGTGCAGAAACCCATGACCCGCTCGACGCCAGCGCGATTGTACCAGCTGCGGTCGAACAGCACCATTTCACCGGCGGTCGGCAGATGCGGCACATAGCGCTGGAAATACCACTGGTGTTTTTCGCGCTCGGTTGGCGCAGGGAGCGCCACCACGCGGCAGACGCGCGGATTGAGCCGCTGCGTCACGCGCTTGATCGCCCCGCCCTTGCCGGCGGAGTCGCGGCCCTCGAACAGCACGACCACCTTGAGCTTCTTGTACTGGATCCAGTCCTGCAGCCGCACCAGCTCGTGCTGCAGCCGGAACAGCTCGCGGAAATAAACCTTTCGGTCGAGCGTCGATCCGGCCGGCCCGACGCCCTCGGCGACCAACTCGTCGATGCGGTCTTCCTCGAGTTGCATCTCGAGTTCTTCATCGAAGCTGTCGGCGATCTCCGCTTTGATGCGGTCGAGATCAGTGCTCATGGAAGAGGCTCCTGTTGTGACTCTGGAAGAGATTGAGTTCCCGGCCGCGTGGGCGGCGCCGTGCAATGTGTGGCGGGCGGCTGGCTCTGGCCGGCATCCGCCAGTGGCATGCCCGCACGCCGTCGCATGCTGCCGGCTGCATCAGCGCCGCTCGAAATCGCGATGGACGTCGTGGGTGACGATGCCGGCGCCATCGGGCGGGATCGTCAGCCAATCCTTCCGGGTGAGCGTCTGCTTGGTATCCTCATAGCCGGAATGCCAGTGCTCCTTCATCGAGGTCCGAGAAAACTCGTGATCCTTGGCATGGCTCTCATAGGTCTTCTGCTGATAGATCAGCTGCAGGATGGTATGCTCCGGGATCAGCGCGAGGTGATCGCGCAGCGCGCGGTCCTCCGCACTGAGGCGGTCCTCCGGGATCTGCGAGAGTGCACTGTGGGTCTGCTTCTTCCATCCCTGAAGCGTCTGGAACAGATCCGTCATCAGTCGCGTCCGCGATGAGTACATGATGTCCTTGTGTCGGCCCATCACGTCCTGCATCGTGCGCGGCATCGGACCGCGTGACGAGAACAGATCAACCTGGAAGATCAGCGAATTCAGCGTGTCGTCCTGCGCCAGCAGATGTTGCAGCGGCGTGTTGGAGACGATGCCGCCGTCCCAATAGTGCTCCGTTCCGATCTTCACCGTCGGAAAGGCAGGCGGCAGCGCCCCCGACGCCATCACATGTTCGGGCGTGATCGTCTCGATCATGTTGTCGAAGTAGACGAAATTGCCCGAGAGCGCATTGACCGCCCCCACCGAAAAATGCACGGCCCGGCTGTTGATCAGGTCAAAATCGACGAGATCGAGCAGAGTCTCGCGCAAGGGACCGGTGTCGTAGAAGCTGGTGGCATCGGTGGCGCCAGCCGGCGCCATCCAGGCGCCCACCCGCCGTGGCTCAAAGAAGCCGGGCTGGCCGAGCATCGTCGTCAGCAGGGACGAGGTGACGTTCCGTGCCTGTCGAAAGACGTCCCCCTCCGGTGTGTACCACCAGACCTTGCGATCGGTGATCCGATCCCAGAACGATTGGAGCCGCGCGATCCGGTGCTCGCGCCGATTGCCCGCAATCAGGGCCGAGTTGATCGCGCCGATCGAAACGCCCGAGACCCAGTCCGGCTCGATATCGGCCTCGTGCAGTGCCTGATAGACACCGGCCTGATAGGCGCCGAGCGCGCCGCCGCCCTGGAGCACGAGGGCTACCCGGTCGCATCGCTCCGGGCGCCAGCCGAGGTAACGGCTCTCGGGCAGAGCGGCCGGCGGATGGGCGTTCATGGCGGCGTCCCTGCTTTGGTGCTGACCGACGGGAAATAGTGCAGACAGCGGGGAGGTGACACCGATATGACGCCGCCATGCGCGACGCGGTGTCATGGCCCCGTCAGCATAGTTTCATCGCCGCGTCAGGATGGCTGGTCACCGCTTCGCGGGCGGGAGCGGTCGCGGCAGGCGCCGCGCGTCCCGGTGGGGGACACCATCATGCTGAAGGACAGGATTGCGGTCGTGACGGGCTCGACCTCGGGCATCGGTCTGGCGATGGCGCGGGCCTATGCGCAGGCGGGGGCGAATGTCGTGATCAACGGCTTCGGCGAGCCTGACGCGATCGAGAAGGAGCGCGCGACAATCGCCAGCGAGTTCGGCGTCGCGGCGCGCTACAGCGCCGCCGACATGTCCGATGGCGCCGCCATCGCCGCGATGATCGCAGGTGTCGAGGCCGAGTTCGGCGCGGTCGACATCCTCGTCAACAATGCCGGCATCCAGTTCGTCGCGCCCGTCGATGAGTTCCCGGTCGAGAAATGGGACGCGATCCTGGCGATCAACCTGTCGGCCGCCTTCCATGCCATCCGGGCCGCCCTGCCCGGCATGAAGGCGCGTCGCTTCGGCCGCATCATCAACACGGCCTCCGCCCATGCGCTCGTCGCCTCGCCGTTCAAATCGGCCTATGTCGCCGCCAAGCACGGCATCGCCGGGCTGACCAAGACGGTGGCGCTGGAGGCCGCCACCTTCGGCGTCACCGTGAACGCGATCTGCCCCGGCTATGTCTGGACGCCGCTGGTCGAGAAGCAGATTCCCGAGACGATGGCAGCGCGCGGGCTGAGCCGAGAACAGGTCATCAACGACGTGCTGCTCCACGCCCAGCCGACCAAGCAGTTTGTCACCGCAGAAGAGGTCGCAGGGCTCGCGGTGTTTCTGGCTTCCGATATGGCGCGCTCGATCACGGGCGTGATCCTGCCGGTCGATGGCGGCTGGACCGCACAGTAAGGGGAGCCTCGCCATGAACCGCCAGCAGATCCTCGACCTGCCCTCGATGCCGCTCGCCGGGCCGAGCTACCCGGCCGGGCCCTATCGCTTCGTCGATCGCGAATACATGATCATCAGCTACGAGACCGATCCCGATCTGATCCGTCACCATCTGCCCGAGCCGCTGATGCCGCTGGCGCAGCCGGTGGTCCATTATGAATGGATCAAGATGCCCGATTCCTCCGGCTTCGGCAGCTATACCGAGACCGGCATCGTCATTCCCTGCCGCTTCGGCGAGGAGGAGGTCAACTTCGTCTCGCAGATGTATCTCGACGTCGAGCCGCCGATCTCGGCGGGGCGCGAGATCTGGGGCTTCCCGAAGAAATACGCCCATCCCAAGCTCGAGGTCGTCAAGGACACGCTGACCGGTACGCTGGACTATGCCGGCCAGCAGGTCGCCATGGGCACGATGGGCTACAAGCACGAGAGCCTCGCCGGCAACGGTGTCAAGACGACCGCGACGCTGGCGAAGACGCAGGTCAACCTCAAGATCATCCCCGGCGTCGATGGCGAGCCGGAGATCTGCCAGCTCGTCGCGCTGAACCTGACCGAGATCACCGTCAAGGGCTCCTGGATCGGACCCGGCCGGCTCCATCTGGTGCCGCATGTCAACGCGCCCGTCGCCGACCTGCCAGTGCGCAAGGTGCTCGGCGCCCACCACTTCATCGCCGACCTCACCCTGCCCTTCGGCCGCAAGATCCACGATTACATGCAGGAGGGCTGAGGCTTCGCATGCCGCCGCCTGCACCGGCGCAACTGAAAACGGGCGGCTCGATCCATCGAGCCGCCCGTTTTCCGTGAATGGGGCCCTTGATCAGGCTGGGACGGCCGCGCCACCAAAGCCTTCCGCACCGCGCGTCTGGCTCTGTGCCGCTGCCGGGACGACACGCGAAACCGATTTCCGTTCGGAGTCGATCCGCTCGATCAGGTAGTAGGCCCGTTCGGCACTCCCGAGCAGGGCCAGGATCGCGCCACGCTCGACCCAGGGCAGTTCCGCGCCAAGCCGCAGGCAGCGCTCACGCATCTCGGCGAGAGCCTTCAGCCGCGGCTCGGCTTGGGCGGTGACCGGCGGGTTGACCTGGTCGATCGGGATGATCGCCCGGAGCGCATCCTCGACCTGGTCGACGAGGCTGTTTACCAGACCCCGACCGACCTCGCCGAAGGGCTGACGCTCGATCCGGCGGGCGATCTGGTAGAGCGCTTCGCCGAGACTGGCCGTCTGGTCTTCCTCCTCGATCAGGCTCGCGACGAGATCGGCCCGGGCATAGGGCATGTCGGCCTTGAACATGCCCGAGGTGTAGGAGCGGATCTCGCGGTTGAGGATGTCGATGGCGGCATAGTGTTCCTCGATCTTGTCAGGGGCATTCTCGCTGCCCTTGGCGATGTCGAGGAACTGGCGCGCGGCTTCGAGATAGCGCCCGGTTTCGCGCTGGACGGCGGGAACGGCGGAGACAGGGTCGCTGGCTGCGGCTGCGCTCAGATATTTCGGCTGGGTATAGTCCTCGCGATCGCCGGTCGCGTTGGCACCGACCTTCATCAGGACGCTCTCGAAGACGCCGACGAAGGGGAAGAGCAGCATGGTGTTGAAGATGTTGAAGAAGGTCGAATACAGGCCGATGGCGACGGGAATCAGCGGGAAGGTCTCCTTGCCGTCCTTGATCACCGGCACGCCGGGGTCGCCGCCGAACCACTGCATCGCCCAGGTCAGCACGTCCATCGACACGAAGAACAGCGGGATCGTCACCATCACGCCGATGATGTTGAAGGAAATATGCGCATAGGCCGCGCGTTTGGCGTTCTTGGTGAGATTGAGCGAGGCCATCCACGAGGTGATGGTGGTGCCGAGATCGGCGCCGAGCGAAAAGGCGACAGCCGTCTTCCAGTCGAGGATGCCGGCCGCGCCGAGCCCCATGACGATGCCGATCGTCGCCGACGACGAATGGATCATCGCGGTGATGCCGGCGGCGATCAGGACGCAGTAGATCAGGCCGATGAAGGAGTCGGCCCGGAGCGAGGAGATCACGCTCATCACTTCCGGCATGGCGCGCAGCGGGCGAAGCCCCCCCGTCATCAGGTTCAGGCCGTAGAAAATCAGCGCGAAACCCATGCAGGCGAGCGCGATGTTCTTGACCTTGTCGGTCTTGGCGAAAATGTGGACGAGCGCGAAGATGCCTGCGAGGAAAAGACCGAGCGGGCCCAGTGGCAGAGCGATCAGGCCATTGCCGAGCGTCGTGCCGATATTGGCACCCATGATCACGCTGATCGCTGGCCGCAGCCCGATGACGCCGGCATTGACGAGGCCGACGACCATGACCGTCATCGCCGTCGAGGACTGGATGACGCCGGTGATGAAGGTCCCGGCCATGACGCCCTTGACCGGCGTGCCGGCGATCTTGGCCAGCAGCGCACGCATCTTGTTCACCGCGAGGGACTGGATGCCGTTGCTCATGAATTCGAGGCCCAGCATGAAAATGCCGAGCCCGCCGATGACCGGTACGATCACCTGGGTGAAGATATCGACTTGCATGCTGGCGCCCCCCTCGGCACTGACAGTCACTCGCAGCGCGCACTTGTTGACGTTGCAGCGCTGGGCTGAAACCTAGGTGGCGGGGTGTGACGCCCTTGTGACCTCGTCCGGGACGCTGAAGAACGACCGTCATCGTCGTGGCGCCGCGGCCCTTGCCGAGAACAGTGGCGAGTGAATTGGTGAGATCGGGTTTCGGTTTCTTGTGATTCACTCGCCGCGACTGGAACGCCCGGATGATCGACGGATGGATCATGCAGTCGGCATACGATCTGTCGCGTCGCGGTCATGGACTGTACCCAGAGACCGGCATCGCTGGATAGCGCTTCCCTTCGTCACGCCGTCGTCATTCGCGGTCCATAGCCTTCGGATTGATCTTTTGACGCCGGCTAATCGGACAATCGAAGGTACGCGACGAATGAAAACCTTAGGTCGTCTTTCCTTTGCGGTCGCGCTGTTGACCTCGAGCATCGCTCTGGCGCAGACGCCAGCGGATATCGGCCATCGCTCGAATATGGGCTTGCCGGTCGTCGGCATGATCACCGGTGCAGGCTCGACCTTCGCCTTTCCCGTCATCGGCAGGTGGTCGCGGCTGTACCGCTCGGTCAAGGCCGACGGTGCCGACATGATGCCGCTCGACATCGGGATCGAGTATGAGCCGATCGGCTCGCTCGGAGGCGAGGTGCGGGTGACGCAGCGTGCCGTCGATTTCGGCGCCACGGACCGGCCGGTCTCGAGCGCTGAGCTCGCCCGGACCGCGATGATCCAGTTTCCCTTCGTGATGGGCGGCATCGTCCCGGTCGTGAATATCGATGGCGTCGGAGCGGGCCAGCTTCGGCTGACCGGGCCGGTCCTGGCCGACATCTATCTGGGCAGGATCAAGACCTGGTCCGATCCGGCCATCAAGACCCTGAACCCGGACGTCAAATTGCCTGAAGCGGCGATCAACGTCGTCTGGCGTTCGGACGGATCGGGCACGACCTTCAACTGGACCGATTACCTCTCCCGCGTGAGTCCCGATTGGGCCAGCAAGTTCGGCGCGAACACACAGCTCGTCTGGCCGGTCGGCACCGGCGCGGAGCGCACGCAGGGCGTGATCAACCTGATTGCCCGGACGAAGAATACAATCGGTTATGTCGAACTGGGGCAGGTGGTGCGGGCTTCACTCGCCTACACCCTGCTGCAGAACAGGGCTGGCCAGTTCGTCAAACCCGATGCAGCGAGCCTTCAGGCGGCCGCGGCGAGTGCCAACTGGTCCGCCAATCCGGATTTCGCGCTGATGCTGACCGATGCGCCCGGGCCACAATCCTGGCCGATCGTGGCGACGACGTTTGCGCTGGTGCCAAAGCCTTTGAATGCGCGCTCCCGCGAGGTGATCAGCTTCTTTCGCATCGCATTCGAGAGGGGCGCCGCCGAGGCCACATCGCTGGGCTATGTCGCCTTGCCCGAGCCGCTGGTGAAACAGATCAAGGGATATTGGGACGTCGCGCTGAAATCCGGCAGCTAGCTGTCGGTAGCCCGGCTGCAGCGGCCGCGGCCGGATGGGGCGCTCACGATCGTCGTGCGGAGGGGGCGAAGCGGGATGACGTCCCGGAATCCTCGGCGGTGAGTGGCGCACCATACCCAAGCCATGGGATTTGCAGCGCTCGCTCGCACTCAAGCGTCCAGCGCCCGAATATCGAGAAACGGTTGAACTCTACAGGCGGGCGAACCTGAGGGGTTCAAGGCTACGCGACCGGCCGCGTCGGTGAATGCCGCGAGCGTCGTAGAGGCCGACGAACCTCGGGTTTTCGAAACCGGACTGACGGCTGACGTCCAACGGCGCGTTCTGTGGAGATCACGGAGGCCGCTCTACGCCGTGACATGGTCGTGCCCCTGTCGTCGATCACTGACCGCCGGCGGCTTTGGCCAGACCGGCGAGCGCGCCGGCCATCGCGGTCAGTGCCTCGTCCTGTCCGATGATCTGATAACGCTCCTTGAGCGCCGAGGGGGGCGTATAGCCGATCATGACCGTCCCGGTCCCGTCCTGCCAGACCAGCATCTTCATCGGCAGTTCGATCGCCACCGAGGGCTGGGCCAGCATCAACGGCGTGCCGAGGCGCGGGTTGCCGAACATGATGACCTCGGTCGGCGGCATCTCGAGCCCGGCGGCCTTGGCCGCGGCGGCATGGTCGATCCGCGCGGCGATGCGGATGCCCCGCTTCTCGAGTTCGGCCGCCAGCCGGTCCGAAGTCTCCTTCACGGCGAACCGGCTTTCGACCGTGGCGAGGTTCTGGGACAGCGCCGTCGCGGTCGTCAGCAGCAGGGCGGCAAGACTCATGGCCAAGGCGCGTGTCATCTGGTGAACTCCGACTGCGAGGTTTTGGGGATCAGGACTTCTTCACGCCGCAGGCCGCGCCGCCCAGGACACAGAAGGTCGCGCAGGAGCGATGGTTCAGCGGCACCGCGACCTCCGCCTGCTTCAGCGTGCGGCCAAGCTCGAACCGCTCGTCATAGGCGATCAGGGTGCAGGCCACGACCGCCGGCGCATCGGCGTCCTTGCGCCGCACGACCATTCGCGATGTCGCGCACATGACGTCGTCCGGGCTCTTGTCCAGAATGCCCCAGCACGCCTCGGTGATCTCCGGCGGGTTGCCGTCGGGGGTCATCTCCGGAAAGATCACCAACTGCACCGGGTCGTCGCAGTCGACCGTGATCGCCTCGCGATCGAACAGCTCGCGATAACCCGCGCGCGCAGCCGTCTCCGGCTCGGCGTCCAGATGCCGACCGGCAATCTCGATCTGGAAGCCCTCCCGCGAGAGGTAACGCAAGCCCTCCATCGCCTTGTCGAAGGAGCCCGCGCCCCGCTCCGCATCGTGGATGGCGGCACGATGGCTGTCGAGCGACACCCGAAACCGCAGCAACCCGCCATGTGCCTCGCGCAGCTGCCCGAGCTGGACCTGGTGCCGCATCATCGGCCGCATCGCATTGGTGAGCACGAGCGTCTCGAACCCGCGCTCCAGCGTCTCCGTCAGGATCGCGATCATGTCGCGGTTCATGAACGGCTCGCCGCCGGTGAAGCCGATCATCCGGACCGGCAGCCGCTCGGCCCGTACCTCATCGAGATAGGTCGTGACATCGGCCAGCGAGAGGTAGGCCAGCCGGTCGTTGCTGGGGGAACTTTCGATGTAGCAGTTCTGGCAGGTGATGTTGCACAGCGTGCCCGTATTGAACCAGAGCGTCTCCAATTGCGTGAGACGGACGCTCGCCCGCCGCTCGCCCTTGGCGGTCCGCACAGGATCGAAAAACTTGGCCGGCATGAGGGTTGGCGCGTTCACATCTGGACTCCGACGTCATTCATCAAGCGATACGCAGCCGAGGCACGCTTCGTTACGACGTCCCCGACACTTTGTCGTGAAGCTTGACGTGCAGCGCGCACCGGCAGGCTGCGCGGGCTCGCCCTGTCCATACGGCCCGCCTCACGCAAAGCTGCTTTGCAGATGCGTGCTGTCGCCTGTAACGAACCGGCAGTCCGGCCCGAATGAATGGATGCTGCGTGCACGAACGCCAGCCAGAACGCGAAGACGAATGGAGCCGCCTGATGCGACTGGCGCTCGATGGCGATCAGGTCGCCTACAAGATGTTGTTGGCCGCCCTCGTTCCGCATGTGCGGGGGAGGGTGCGGCACGTCTTGGCACGCGCGGGACGTGGGCAGGCTGATGTCGAGGACATCGTTCAGGAGACGCTTCTGGCGGTCCATCTGAAACGCGCGACCTGGGACCGGTCGATGCCGCTGACGCCCTGGCTGAACGCGGTGACGCGTCACAAGACGATCGACCTCCTGCGCCGCGTGGGCGCGCGCGGCGAGGTCGACCTCGACGACGCCGTCGAGACCCTCGCCGCGCCCGAGGAGGGGGGCGAGCGTCAGCTTGACGTCCACCGCATGCTGTCGGCCCTCGACGGTCGCCAGCGTCACATCGTGGAGCAGGTCTCGCTCGCCGGGCGCAGCGCCGCGGAGGTCGGCGGTCAACTCGGCATGAGCGAGGGCGCGGTACGGGTCGCGCTGCATCGGGCCTTGAAGAAGCTGGCCCGGACCTTCAAGGGGAGAACCGATGCGAACCGATGACATGCTCGAGCTGTTGGTTCAGGATCTGCCGAACCAGCCGAGGCCCGTCAGCGCGATCCTGCTGCGCTGGTGGCCGGCAGCGGCCACGCTTGCAGGGGGCGGCTTTCTCGCGATCACGGGCGTGCGCCCCGATCTCATCGCGGCGGGCCTGACGCCGACGCTGGTGAAGCTGATGCTCGGTGCGCTGATCGCCCTGAGCGCGATCTCGGGCGCGCTCGACCTCTCGCGGCCGGAGGCCCAGGCTTCGGCGGCCTCGAAATGGCTCCTCGCCGTCGTCGGGTTCCTCGGCCTCATCGTGGCGACCGATCTCCTGCGCCATGGTCTCGACGGCTGGTGGGCGCGGCTCTTCGGCAAGGGCATCATCACCTGCCTCACGCTCGTGCCAGCCCTGGCGGCCCTGCCGCTGGTCGCCTCGCTCACGATCCTCCGGCGCGGAGCCACGACCGAGCCCATGGCCGCCGGCGCGCTGGCCGGCCTCGCCTCCGCCGGCCTCGCCATCCTCGCCTACGGCCTGTTCTGCAACGAGGACAGCCCGCTCTTCGTCGCGACCTGGTACAGCCTCGCCGCCCTGATCGTCGGCCTGGCGGGGGCAGCACTCGGCCGCGCCGTGCTGCGGTGGTGACGCACAATCCTGCTGTCGCGCCCTTTTTCACGAAACCGGACATGACGGCGCGGCGGGAGCGATGCTCCGGCGAGGGTCAGCGCCGGAATTCCGAAAAGCGCTGCATGAAGCGTCTGTCGATCCAGTCCTTCCAGCGCCAGACCCACCGGCCCTCGACCGCGAACCAGCCGCCACGGCCGGCGATGGCGGACCCGTCGCCGGTCATCAGGATCGTCAGATAGTTCCGGTCCGGCCGATGCGGTGCCAGCGCCTCGCCGCGCGCCCTGTGGCGCAGGTTGGCGGTGAGTGCCGCACCCTGTCGGACGGCGAAGACACCGGCTTTCGGCGTCGGATCCTCGGCCACGGTCGCGCAGTCACCAACGGCGAAGACCGCGGGATCATCGATGCAGGTCAGCGACCGCGTCGTCTGCACGAAACCATGGCGATCCGTGGGAAGCCCGGTCGTGGCCAGCCAGGAGGGAGCTCGCGCCGCGGTCGACACCAGCACCGCATCGGCCGTGACGAATCGCTTGTCCTGCGCGCGCAGACCTTGCGCGTTGATCTCGACGACACGGAAGTCGTCCAGCAGGGTCACGCCGTGACGGGCCAGCGCGGCTCTCGCCCGCCGGCGCACGCCGTCATTGAGCGTGGCGACGAGTCCGTTGCTCGCGGCGAGGCCGATCCAGAACGGCCGGCCCTTCGGATCGAGCCCCGTCAGCCGCGCCTTCAACGCCAGCGCAAGCTCCACCCCGGCCGCGCCCCCGCCGACCAGGACGATGCGGCGCGGGCCACCGGCCCTGGCGGCCGCCTCCAGAAGCGCGTCCAGACGCGCAATGAAGCTGCTGATCGGCTTGACCGGGATGCCGTGCTGCTCGGCGCCGGCGATACCCGACAGATCCGGCGTGATGCCGACATTGAGCGAGAGCGTGTCGTAGGGAACGCTGGCACCGTCCTCCGTGGTCAGCGTCCGCCGGGCGCGGTCGATCGCGGCGGCCGCGGAGCGGACCAGCGTCACGCCGCAGACCTCCGCCAGCCGGCCGAGGTCGATATGCATCTCGGCATGGCTGTAGAGCCCGGCGACATGACCGGGCAGCATGCCCGAATAGGGCGTCAGCAACCGATCCGTGACCAGCGTGATCGCCATGCCGGGCTCGGGTCGCTGCGCCAGCGCGCGGATCACCTGCACATGGGCGTGCCCCCCGCCGACCAGAACCAGCCGGTGCCCGGTCATGGCCGCGCCTCCGCCATGCCGGCCAGAGCGGCGCGGGTGAACGCCGCCGCTGCGTCGCCGCTCGCCAGGCTGGCGCGCAGCCAGTCGAGATCGGCGGCCTCGTCGATGTCGCGTTGCGGCGGCAGCATCTGCACGGTCAGGCCGGCGGCGTCGGCGCGGTTCAGCGTCTCGCGCAGCACGGCCGAAGTGCTCCATGGCATCGGATCGAAGAGGGCGGCTGCCGCCTGCAGCGACCGCAGGCCGATCAGGCAATAGCCGCCATCCTCGCTCGGGATGAGCACGATCCGGCGGCCATCGCCCTCGC
This sequence comes from Allobosea sp. 12-68-7, assembly GCA_002279705.1. Taxonomy (GTDB): domain Bacteria; phylum Pseudomonadota; class Alphaproteobacteria; order Rhizobiales; family Beijerinckiaceae; genus Allobosea. The sequence continues at coordinate 9,508 of NCCO01000016.1, read as the reverse complement.
GAAGGCTGCGCGCGGAGGCGGCGATCACCTCGCCGGTGATCAGCGGAACATCCGCGCCCATGATGATCGCGCCGCCCGGGCAGCGCTGCAACAGCCGGGCGAGGACATCGCGCATCGTCCCACCGAGATCGCCGGCATCGGCAAACTCCAGGGGCCATCCCGGCCCGAGGATCGCGCCGATCTCGGTCGCGGCATCGGCCGGGCGAAAGAACGCCGCGCGGTCGAGCCGCTGCAGGCGGGCCGCCGCGACGGCGGCGGCAGCGCAATCCTCGAGGAAGGCGCGCGCCAGGCGCGCCGCCCTGTCGGGGCCGATGGCCGCGGCCAGCCGGGTCTTGGCCGCCCCGGGCCGCGGCGGCTTGCACATCAGGCCGAAGCCGATCGGCGCCTCGCTCCGCATCAGGGCGTCTCCCGGTGCGGCGGGCGCAGAGCCTCGCGGCCGATGACCCAGAGAATCTTGACGCCCGCCCTGACCGCGCCGCCGAGCGTTCCCGAAACCTTGGAGACGCCGATGCGGCGCCGGTAGTCGACAGGGATCTCGATCGTCCTGAGGCGCTTGCGCGCCGCCTTGATCTGCATCTCGACCGTCCAGCCGAAATTCAGGTCGGCCATCCCCAGCCGCTCGAACTCGCGACACGAGACAGCGCGGAACGGCCCGAGATCGGTGAAGCGCTCGCCCCAGACCAGCCGGATCAGCGAACAGGCGAGCCAGTTGCCGAAGACCTGCTGGGGCGTCAGCGCGCCGCTTTCACGCCGCCCCAAGACGCGCGAACCCAGCGTGAAGTCGGCCCGTCCGTCGACGATGGGCTCGACGAGGCGGATCATGGCGGAGAGATCGTCGGCGGCATCGCCGTCGATGAACACGATGACATCGACGGGCGGCAGCGCGGCGATCGCGGCCAGGCAGGCCCGGCCATAGCCGGGGCCGTCGACCTCGACCACGATGGCGCCGTGATCGCGCCCGATCTGGGCTGTCCCGTCGGTCGAGCGATGGTCGCCGATCGCGACCGCGTCGACGAAAGCGGGCATGGCCCGCAACACCACGGGCAGGGCCTGCGCCTCGTTGCGGGTCGGTATGACCACGCCGATCCGCACGCCTTTCAGGCTCATGCCGACGCTCCGGCGGCTGACGACCGGCGGATCAGAAGAGCGGCCAGTAGAACCGGTACGAGATGCAGGACGGCGAGCCCGTAGCCGTGCAGGTCGCGCAGGCCGGCCGCCGCGAGCGGAAAGAACAGGTAGTAGATCGGCAGCCCGATCGACGCGGCCACGAAGGGCCATGATCCGCTGGCCGACGCCAGGGGCAGGAACCAGGCAGCATACCAGGGAAACTGGACCGGCGAGAGGTAGAACAGGGCGGCCGCGAGAATCGCAGCGCGGGCGATCAGGGACTCCAGGTCTGCGGGTCGGCGCGCCGCGACCGCGAGGCTCGCCGCCCCCGCCGTCAGGACGACCAGAGCGCGCAGCAGAACCTCGCCCGTTCCCGGCCCGACAAGCTGGAGGAAGAGATAGGAGGCCCAGGCGTAAGGCGCATTGTTGACGGACCAGCCGCCGGCATAGGCCGTCAGCCCGGCATGGGCGGAGAGGCTGGCCCAGAACAGCGGCGCGCAGAGGGCCAGCGTCGTGGCTCCGAGCACCAGCGCGAAGACCGCCAGCGCCCGCCAGTCGGGCCACAGCGCCCGCGCGACCAGCGGCGCGAGCAGGATCGGCCACAGCTTGACGCCCGCCGCGATCCCGAGACCGAGGCCCGCCAAAGCGGCCGCGCGACGATGGGCGGCGAGCAGTGCGGCAATGATCGGCAGCGCGAGCACGGCGTCGACATGCGCCTGCCCGGTCAGGCAAAAGGCCATCAGCGGATTGCACCAGACGAGCGTGACCAGCAGCGGCGAACGGCCGGTCGAAACCAGAACCCACCAGACCATCACAGCCGCCAGCGCCTCTGCGCTCAAGAACACAGCGCGCAGCGCGTCGAGGCTCCAGGGCGCGATCAGGTGGGCCAGCGCGAACGCGGCTTGCGCCCCGCCGGGATAGATCGAGCGCAACTCGGGGAAGTTGATCGATGTGATCGCAGCCCGCCCCGCCCCGACCAGTGGTGCCAGGGTGCCGTCCGCACTGCGCAGCACCGCCTCGGGAGCGAGGGCATAGGGGCTCTGGCCGTGCGCCACCATGGCTCCGTCGAGCAGATAGCGGAAATGATCGTCCTCCAGCATCGGCCCTGCGCCGAAATAGGGCACGCGCATCAGGACGCCGGCTGCCGCGATGGCAAGGCCGAGAGCCAGGCCGGCTGGCACGTCCCGCGCCCGCCAGACCGCCCAAAGCAGCCCCGCGGACGACAGGGACAGCATGAAGCAAAGCGACAGCGCGACCGGCCAGGCGTCTCGCCGTGAGCCGGGTGCCGCGCCCCAGACCACCGCGATCACCGTCTGCATCATGATGCCGACACCGAGCATGGCGAGCAGCGTCAGCCCCCGGCGATCCCACGCGGATCGACCCATCACGGACGCATCTGGCCCCGTTGCGGCCGTCAACGCGGTGTCGTCCTGGCCAGCAACTGGCCCCAGCTTTCGTCGAAGGGATGCGCCTTGCCGGGCTCTTCGCCCTTCACCAAGGCGCGGCCGTCCGCCGTCCAACGAAAAATCCCGCCGCGCAGGTTGTAGACGCCGGCGCTGGCGAGGGGGGCGATCTGCTTCAGCGTCGCCGTCATCATCTGCGAGGATCGTACGCCGACGGCGCAATAAAACACGACCGGCCCATCGTCGAGCCGATCGCGGTGAAGGCTGAGGATCTCGGCGGCCGAGCTGCCGGGTTCGATCCGGATCGCGCCCGGCAGGTGGCCGGCGTCGAACTCCTCCTGCGTGCGCACGTCGAACAGCGTGGCCTCGCCGCGCCCCAGCATGGCGGCCAGGCCCGCGGGCGCGACATCCGGAACGGGATGGCGTCGGGCCACCTCCCGCTCGACATCCTCCAGCGATACGCGCGGATCGGTCGGATCGAGCGTCCAGGGAGCCAGCCGGGGCTGGGTCGTCACGACAAAGAGGGCTGCGCCCGCCACCAGGACCGCAGCCGTCGCGGCTCCGGCCAGCAGCCGTCTGAGGGTCAGGCGTGGCGTCATGGACCGGTCCGTCATCTGCGGGCTCAGCCGCGCGGCGCCGGGACGGGGCGGAGCCCGTTCAACGACCAGTCATAGTCGTCGTCGGCGATCCGCGGCGAACCGGTGAGGCGCTGGGCCAGCGCCGGCTCGGCATATTGGCGGAAATGCGCAATCAGCCCGGCGTCATTGCCGCCGAAATCCGCGATGAACCATTTGTAGATCGACGACACCCGCAGCGTGCCATCGGCAAGCACCGTGACACCGCGCGGATGGTTGACGAAGGCCCGCGCCGCGGCGTCCAGATCGGCCTCCAGCGTCGCCGCCCGCCACATCCGGTTCATCAGGTTCGGGCAGCCATAGGAGGCGCAGTTGACGATGTAATGCACGCGCGGGTCCTTGAAGGTCGGGCGCATGATCTCGTGCTCGATGTCGTCCAGCGACAGCCGCCTGCCCTCCACGGTCACGCGCGGCTGGCGCCAGGGCCCCGTATAGGCTTTCGGATCGAGCCAGTTGTCACTCTTGATGTCGCGGATCGAAGCGACCGGGTAACGGTCGAGGATGACCTTCAGCGTCACCGCATTGTAGAGGTTGCCCCAGAAGGAAAGGGCGTCGGCACGGGCCAAGGCGGAGGGCTTCAGCCGCGAAAGCTCCGTGATGTAGCCGTCCAGTGCGGTGCGGTCGACCGCGTTGGCCCGCCAGCCGGCATAGTCGACGCGGTTGACCCCGTCAGGGCTGGCGCTGACATAGCGCTGCAGGAGCCGGTCATACGCGGCGTCGACATCTCCCGCCTGGGCCCATGCCGGCCCCGAGAGGACCATGAGGCCGAGGCCGAGCGTGGCGCGCCGGGTCAGCCCGTGAGATTGGTTGTCGACGGTCATCATGGCTCTCCTTACGGATGGGCGCAGGTGGACGTTACGCCCCTGTCTGGTTTTCTCGGGACGCGAGGCGCTTCCTGATCGGGATCGCGGCCAGCGACAGCGCGGCGAGCCCCAGGAGGCCGCCGATGATCTGCGGCGTGAGGATGGAGCCGGGCGAGACCGCGCCGCCCTGGTCGAGAACCGAGCCGAGCCCCGCGCCCGCCAGCGAGAACACCGCCGTCCCCGGCATGATCCCGAAGAAGGTGGTCAGCACATAGGTCGCGAGCGGCACGCCGACGAAGGCCGGCACCAGATTGACCAGGAAAAACGGGAAGAGCGGCACCAGTCTCAGCACGAGCAAATAGGAGGCGGCATTCTGGCGGATGCCCTCCGCCAGCCTGGCGGCCGGCGCACCGAACCGGTCGAGCGCGTTCTCGCCGAAGAGGGTCTTGGCGAACAGGAAGATCAGCGTCGCCCCGATCGTGGCACCGATCACGGTCAGCAGCGTGCCGAACACCGCCCCGAACAGGAACCCTCCCGACAGCGTCAGGAAGACCGCGCCGGGCATCGAGAAGGCGACGGCGGCGACATAGACGGCGACATAGGCGAGCGCGGCGACCAGGTGGTTCGCCTCGACCCAGCTCGTGAGCGTCACGCGATGGGTCCTGAGCGTGTCCAGCGAGAGATAGCTCGCCACGCCGGTCTGCCGGACGATGAGGATCAGGGCGAGAGCGGCCAGGGCGAGCCAGAGGCGCCGGTCGGTCAGAAGGCGGGTGATCATGGACTGTCTCTCCGGATCAGCGCAGGAAACGCTGGACGAAACCGACGATGCGGCGCGTGGTGGGGCCGAAGAGCTTCGGCGTGTAGTAGCTGCCGGCGGCGCGCTTCGAGATCTCCGACAGCGTCGGATAGGGCAGTACCGCGCTCGCCACGGCCCCGATCCGGAGGCGGGACGTGATGGCCAGGGCCCAGGTGCCGATCAGTTCGCCCGCGCGCGGCCCCACGATCGTGGCGCCGAGGATCCGGCCCTTGCGACCCAGCACGACCTTGGCCAGCCCCTCGGTGGCGCGCTCCGCCTGGGCCCGGTCGTTGAGCGCGAAGGACCAGGTCAGGATCTGGACGTCATGGCCGCCCTTGCGCGCATCCGCCTCGGTGAGGCCGGTATGGGCGAGTTCGGGATCGGCGTAGGTCACCCAGGGCAAGGCCGTGTAGTCGACCTTGGCGGGGAGGCCGAACAGGGCGTTCCGGATGACGATGCCGGCATGATAGCCCGCGATATGGGTGAATTGCGGGCCACCCGAGACGTCACCGATGGCGAAGATCCGGCGATTGCTGGTGAGAAGGCGCGCGTCGACCGTAACCCCCTTCGGCGTGAAGGCGACACCGGCCGCGTCGAGGTCGAGGTTTTCGACGTTCGGGCGCCGGCCCGCCGCGACGAGCAGGTGGCTGCCCACGACGCTCCGTCCGACTGCGCTGTCGCCATCGAGCGTGACTGTCACGACCGGGCCGTCGCGCCGGACTTCGCTGATGCCGACCTTCTCGAGCAGCGTCACGCCGTCCCGAAGGAGCGCGGCGCGGACGACCTCGACGGCCTCCGGCTCATCCCTGGCGAGGATGCCGAACTTCTCGATCACCGTCACACGCGAACCCAGGCGGCGGAAGGACTGTGCCATCTCGATCCCGATGGGTCCGCCACCGACGACGATCAGATGATCGGGGCGCTCCCGCAGCTCGAAGATGCTCTCATTGGTGAGATAGCCGGCATCCGACAGGCCAGGGATCGGCGGCACGGCGGCGCGCGAACCGGTCGCGATGACGAAGCGGCGCGCCGCAATCTTCTCCCCGCCGGCCTCGACCGTACCGCGGTCGAGGAAGCGTGCCGACGCCTTGATGACCTGCACGCCGAGCTGTTCGAACCGCTCGACGCTGTCATGTGGCGCGATCGCGCCGATCACGCCATGGACATGAGCGTGAACCTCTTCGAAGCGAATCTCGGGCTCGGCGGCATGAACGCCGAAGCGCTGGCCGTCACGCACGGCATGGGCGGCATGGGCCGCGGCGATCAGAGCCTTCGAGGGCACGCAGCCGGTGTTGAGGCAATCGCCGCCCATCTCGCCCTTTTCGATGAGGACGACAGAGGCGCCCATTTGGACGGCGCCGGCCGCGACCGACAGCCCGCCGGATCCCGCACCGATGATGCAGAGGTCGGCGCGCAGAACTCCGTCCTGCCGCAAGGGGCGTTTCGGCGGGAGCGAGGCAGGTGCAGGATCAGCCATGGGGGTCGCTTCGGGACGGGGCTTCAGGTTCGGCAGCAGGTTCGCGCCGGAGCCGCGTAACGTTACGCGGTTCACGGTTTCGTGTGGCGTCCGCCATGGTTTCAGACCTGTGCGGCAGATCGCTCGGCAGATTTTCTCACGTCAACAAAACGTGAATTGCGCGAGGCCGTCTTCCGGCAATGGTCTGGTCATCATCAGGACCCTCGCCCATGGACCCTTCGTCACCACATCTCAATCGCCGACAACTCATGGCCGCCGGTGCGAGCGTTGCGGCAGCAGGGTCTTTGCCCACCCGCGCGGACGAGATCAGGCGATACCATTCCGACTATTTTTCCTTCGTCGGCGCGGATGCGCAGGGTGCGGTCTATCTGGCGCACGACAACAACCGTGGCCAGACGGGGGACCGGTTCTTCGCAGATCATTGGATCATGATGTATGCGCAAGGCCAGGGCGTCGTGCCCATCATCGGCAGTGCGCATTATCCCAATCCCGGGAAGATCCTCGAGACCATCCCCGACTCCGCGCATTTCCAGTTTCGCGGCACGGTCGGCGGCGGCATGCGGATGGTCAGCGCGGTCAATGACATCGACATGGCGGTGGAGGGGCTGACGCCGATCCTCCGACGCCAGACGCAAGGCGACGACTACTGGATTGGTGCCGCACCGTCGACGCTGCGCTGGAAGGGGCGCCAGCTTGCCGGCCGGGTCATCTTCGAATTCATCGCGAGAACCGGATATAACCGCTTCACCAGCGATTTCGGGGCGAACTGGAGCAACTTCAACGGCCTTTACCTCCTGACGGAGGATGGCCGCGATCTGTACCTGCGCTATCACGAGCGCGTCCAGCCGGGCACGCCGCGGGAGAGCGGCATGGCCACTTTCGACGGCGAGGGCCCGCTGTCGGACATCGCATTCGCCATTGACGAGAGCCGCCCGACACCGGACCGGACCTATCGCTGGCCCACGCGCTGGCAGGCCGGGTTCAGCCATCGCGGCACCCGCTGGACGCTTCACGCCACGACGGATGCGCTCGAGGAGGTGGCCGACTGGAAGACCGGCGGGTTCGCCATGTCGGTGGTCAGCGGCGAGGTGGTGCGGGCCGACGGTTCCGGCCGCCGCCGTTTCAAGGGCTGGGCCGAGCTGCTGATCTGAAGGGCTCGCGCCCTGCTTCATCAGGTTGACCTCCCCCCGCGCTTGCCGGATCAGGGAGCGCGGCAGGTTCAGGGCGCGCGCCCATCACTCTGCGAGCGTTGTAACGGACGATGTGCGGCATCGAATCACAAGGGGCCTCGACGGGCCTCGCGGCCATCGACATGGGATGCGGGTCTATCATGCGCGATGCCGTGACGCTGGATGTCCGTCCGCCCGAAACGAGCCCAGACGGCGCGCTTGTCTCGGTGATCATTCCGTTGGCCGAGCATGAGGCCGTTCCGGAAGCGCTGCTGGCCACCCTTCCCAAAACCTTCGAGATCGTTCTCGCACGCGGCGGAACCCGCGCCTCCAGCATGAACCATGCGGCCTCGGTCGCCCGAGGTCGCCATCTCTGGTTCGTGCATGCCGACACGACGCTGGGCGCCGACGCCGTGCCGCAACTGCTGCTGCGGCTGCAGGAGCAGCGCGCCGCGGTGCGCTATTTCGACCTGCGCTTTGACGGCGGCGCCCTGATGCGTCTCACGGAAGGCGGAGTCAGCTTCCGTTCGCGGGTGATCGGCTTGCCTTTCGGCGATCAGGCGCTGTGCCTCCCTGCCGCGACGTTCCGGTCACTGGGCGGTTATGACGAGACCGCGGCCCATGGCGAGGACCACCAGCTGGTCCGCGACGCGCGGCGCGCAGGCTTAGCGATTCAGCCGGTCGGCGCGACGATCACGACCAGCGCCCGGAAGTATCGCGACAAGGGCTGGTTCCGGACCACCTTCATGCATCTGAGACTCACCCTGCTGCAGAGCCTGCGGGCGTCCTGAAACCGGTCAGACCGCCTGGAGCGCCCGGGCGGGCTGGCGCGCCGGCCAGAGCGTCGACGTCTCCGTGATCGGCCGCCCCGTCTCGGCGCGTTCGCGCTCGGGCAGGACGCCGAGACTGGGCCAGAGCCCGGTCGCGAGCGCCTTGCGGTAGCTGTCCGGAAGGCCGGCGCCGCGCATGGCGGCCTGTGCGCCTTCATGGTCATAGGACAGCGGCCGGTGCTCGATGGCGAGCCCAGCCTCTGTCTCCCGGACGATGCTGAACCAGACACGCGGCGTGCCGTCATTGGCCGGCATCCCGATGACGCCCGGGTTATGCCAGAGTTGTCCCCCGAGAAACTGGGTGAACGGCAGCCCCGAATGGCCGCCGATGGCGCCATCGCCGCCGAGGGCATCGAGGCTGCGGCGCTTCTCGCCGTCGGGGCTGCCTGCAAATATGAAGCTGTTGATCGAGTGGGCCGAGCCGTGGATCGCCGCAAGGGTCCGGCCGCCGATCTTCAGATCGAGGCGCCCCGGCAATGAGGCCAGCCATCGACGCTGGTCGGGCCTGACGACACTGTCGGCGAAGGCATACCAGGCGGCCGACAATCTGGCGCAGGCGCTGTCAGGCTCGAACCCGCAGCCGCAGTCGCTGGCGCTCGCGCCCAGCTGCTCGTCGCAATTGCCACCGACGACGGCCATGCCGCTGTCGCGGATCAGATCGATCGTTTCGACCGGATTGCCGCAATAGGCCACGAGATCGCCCGTGCAGAGCATCCTGTCCGGGGAGATGTCCAGCCGTCCGGCCTCCGCCAGCAGGGCCTGCGTGGCCTGCAGGTTCCCATAGGGGCCGCCGAAGAGCAGCCATGTCCGATCGCGCGTCATGTCATCCCTGTCCGTTGCGACCCGGTATTCGCTCCACCGCCGCGTAACGTTACAGGCCCCGCGCCCGTAACGCCTCTGTGCCCGCCAGGCCCGCCGCAGACAGCCCTCCAGGGCCCGGTCAGGTCCGGCGCCCGATGAGGATGATCGATGTTGAACCGCCGCTCCTTGATTCTGGCCGGTGCGGCCGCCATCGCCGCGCCCGCGATCTCACTGGCGCAGGACAGCCGCCTGCGCTTCGCCGTCGGTCCGTTCCAGCCGTCGCCGAGCGATACGCGCAAGGCGTTTGAGCCGTTCTTCCGGCATCTGGCCGGGCGCCTCGGGCGGCCCTACGACCTCGTCGTCACCAATGACTGGGCCGGCATCTCGGTCGCTCTCGCAAACGAGCAGGCCGATATCGCCTGGATGGGACCATGGGGCTATGTGCTCGCCCATCATGCGGGCGGCGCGCGCGCCATCGCCACCGTCG
>NCCO01000310.1 GCA_002279705.1 Allobosea sp. 12-68-7 | reverse complement strand
CTCCTCCAGCGTCGCGAGGACGAGTTCGTGATCGAGCTCGCCATTGTTGCGAAGCTGGAACTTGACCTGCTCACCGCGTCGGATCTCGATCCTGTCGGGTATGAACTGCATCTTCCCGTCACGTTCGCCCATCGAGATCTGGACAAGGCGGGCCGGCTTCTTGGGGTCACCAGGCTTGCCATAGGCGACCTCGCCGTCGTGATGGCCGGCCGCTCCTGGTCCAGCAAGCGCAGCACCGGCCGACAATGCGAGCGCTAAGCCTGCGAGTTTCAATGACGCCAATTTTATCATCGGTTTCTCCGGAGTTCGATGGATCGTTTAGTGGTTGGAATGCGCCCCGCCCGCCTTGGCGCCGGGTAACGGCTTGCCATCGGGACCGAGGCGCGGCTTGCGCGGGTCTTTCACCTGCCATGTGGCTAGTTCAGGATTAGGCTTCGGCCCCTCGACGCGCGGTGCCTCGGCGAGCTTCTGTCCCTTGTACTCGTAAGCGACCGTGCCCTCCGGGTGCTTGTAATGTCCGGGGTCGGCGTAATCGGTTTTTGCCAGGCCCTCGCGCACCTTCACCACCGAGAACATGCCGCCCATCTCGACGGGACCGAACTGCGAATAGCCCGTCATCATCGGCAGGGTATTCTTGGGCAGTTCCATCTCCATAGAGCCCATTTCGCCCATCCCGTTCGAGCCCATCGGCATGTAGCCGGGCGCAGCCTTGCGGATGCGGCTGACAAGATCCTTCTTGGTGACGCCGATATAGGTCTTCACCGAGTGGCCCATGGCGTTCATCGTATGGTGCGACTTGTGGCAGTGGATTGCCCAGTCGCCTGGCTCGTCGGCGACGAAGTCGAAGGCGCGCATCTGGCCGACGGCGCAATCGATCGAGACCTCGTCCCAGGCGGCGGCGGGATCGACCCAACCGCCGTCCGTGCAGGAGACCTTGAACTCGTAGCCATGCATGTGGACCGGATGATTGGTCATGGTCAGGTTGCCGAAGCGGATCCGGACCTTGTCGTTCTTGG
>NCCO01000214.1 GCA_002279705.1 Allobosea sp. 12-68-7 | reverse complement strand
CCGGGCTGTCGAATTCTCCTTTAGGTTGCATCGCTGGAGTGATTGAATCTTGTGCGCGTAATGAAACGTTAACCTGTTCGAGAGGTCGCCGTTAACCTCTTCAGGCCAGCGTCCGTTCGGCGATGTCTGCGACGTCGCGGGAGAGATTGGGCGTGTTGGCGACGATGCGGAGTTCCGCCTCCGCCAGCGCCTTGCGCCCTGGCTCCAGCATCCGCCAGCTCTTGAACGAGGCGAGCAACCGGGAGGCGACCTGCGGATTCGTGCGGTCGAGCGCGATCACGATCTCGGCCAGGAAGGCATAGCCCTCGCCGTCGGTGCGGTTGAACTGGGTCAGGTTGGCCGCGAAGCCGCCGATCAGCGCGCGCACGCGGTTCGGGTTCGTCAGCGCGAAGGCCGGGTGCTGCATCAGTGAGCGCACGCGGTCCAGCGTGCCGCCTTCGGGGATCAGCGCCTGGGCCATCAGCCATTTGTCGAGGACGAGCGGTTCGGCCGCATAGCTCGTGGCGAAGCGCGCGATCAGGGCCTCGCGCGCCTCGCCTGGGATCAGCGTCATCGCGGCCAGCGCCGCCAGCCGGTCGGTCAGGTTGTCACCGGCCGCGAACTGGACCTCGGCCAGTTGCGCACCACTGTCGGGGGCGGACAGCGCGATGAGCCCGAGCAGTTCGTTGCGCAGCGCCCGCCGGCCGGCCGAGGCCGCGTCGGGGCGGTAGCGCGCCGCCGAGGCCAGCCGCTCGCGCAGCTCCAGCAGATCCGGCCCGAGCCGGCGCCCGATTTCGGTCGAGAGGCGGCGATGCGCCGCCTGGATGGCATCCGGATCGACATCGCGCCCGATCTCGCGTGCGACGTCGCCCAGGGCCGGCAGCCGGAGGACCTGCGCCGCGAAGGCGGGGTCGCTGGGTGCCTGCGTCGCGAGGAAGTCACGCAGCCCCGTGGCCAGGGCCTGTCCGGTGGTGACGAGAGCGTCGAGGCGGCCGGGGTCGCGCCCGGCCTCGACGAGGGCGCGCATCGCCACCGTCTGCCAGGCCTGCCAGCGGTTGAACGGGTCACTGTCGGCCGAGAACAGGCGCAGCAGCGCGGCCTCGTCGAGATCGAGTTCGAGCCGCACCGGGGCGGAGAAGCCGCGCAGCAGCGAGGGGATCGGCGGCTCGTCGACGTCGGTGAAGGTCACCGACAGCGACGGCTGGTCGAAGACGACGATCCCGTTGCCGGCATAGGCCTTCGACGTGGTCGCGAGCGGCAGGTCGCCATGGCTGCCCACGAGCCCGAGCGCGACCGGCAGGACGACGGGCTGCTTCTCCGGCTGGCCGGGCGTCGGCGCCGTCTTCTGGGCCAGGTCGAGCGTGTAGCTGCGCGCGGCCGCGTGGTAGCGGCCCGACGCGACGATCGTCGGGGTGCCCGCCTGCTCGTACCAGCGCGCGAAATGCGTCAGGTCGTGGCCCGAGGTCTCCGCGAAGCAGGCGAGGAAATCTTCGACCGTCGCCGCCGTGCCGTCGCAGCGTCCGAAATAGAGGTCCATGCCGGCGCGGAAGGCGGCCTCGCCCACCAGCAGCTTCAGCATGCGGATCACCTCCGCGCCCTTCTCATAGACCGTCGGCGTGTAGAAGTTGTTGATTTCCTTGTAGGCGCGCGGTCGGACGGGGTGCGCCAGCGGCCCGGCATCCTCGGAGAACTGCGTCGTGCGCAGCGTCCGCACATCGGCGATGCGCTTCACCGGCCGCGAGCGCTCGTCGGCTGAGAACTCCTGGTCGCGGAAGACGGTGAGGCCTTCCTTCAGGCAGAGCTGGAACCAGTCCCGGCAGGTGATGCGGTTGCCGGTCCAGTTGTGGAAATACTCATGCGCGATGATCGCCTCGATCGAGGCATAGTCGCCGTCGGTCGCGGTCTGCGGGTCGGCGAGGACGTATTTGTCGTTGAAGATGTTGAGGCCCTTGTTCTCCATCGCGCCCATGTTGAAGTCCGACACGGCGACGATGTTGAACACGTCGAGATCGTAATGGCGGCCGAAGACGCGCTCGTCCCAGCGCATGCAGCGCACGAGGCAGTCCATCGCCCAGCCGGCGCGGTCGGCCTTGCCGGGCTCGACATAGACGGCGAGCTCGACGCTGCGACCCTCGGCCGTCACATAGCTCTGCCGGACATGGTCGAGCGCGCCGCCGACCAGGGCGAAGAGATAGGCGGGCTTGGGGTGAGGATCGTGCCAGACCGCGAAATGGCGCTCCCCGCCGGGCAACTCGCCAGCCGCCACGCGGTTGCCGTTCGACAGAAGCACCGGTGCGATCAGCTTCCTGGCTTCCAGCCGCACGGTGTAGACCGCCATCACGTCGGGGCGATCGAGGAAATAGCTGATCCGCCTGAAACCGTCGGCCTCGCACTGGGTGCAGTAGACATAAGAGGAGAGATAGAGCCCCATCAGCTTGGTGTTGGCGGAGGGGTCGACCTCGGTGTCGATCATCAGCGTGAAGCGCCGCGTCGGCGGGGCGTGCAGCGTCAGCTGCTGCGGGGTGACGCTGTAGGCGCCATCGTCGATCAGCAGCCCGTCGAGCCTGATCGCCACGAGCTTCAGCTCGTCGCCGTCGAGGACGAGCGGCGCACCGGGCCGGCCGGCCGGGTTGGGGCGCAGGGCGAGCTGGGAGCGGATGCGCGTCTTCGTCGGGTGCAGGCTGATGTCGAGATCGACCGTGTCGATCAGCCAGTCGGACGGGCGGTAGTCCTCGAGACGGATCGGCGGTGTGTCGTCGGAGCGCATGCGGAACTCTGAAAAGCGGCGTTGTGGATCATCCGGCGCGCCGGATCGTTGCCATGGTCTGTAGCCCGGCGACCCGACGGCCGAAAGGGTCCGCCGCGTCGCTCGGCCGGGAGCCTGCCTGAGCGGGCCTGCCCCTAGCTTGCCGGCCCTGCGATCGTCGGTTCGGCATGGCTGACCAGCCGGCAGACCTGCGGCCGCGCGATCCTGACCGCCCGCTCGATCTGGTCGACGGCGGCATGGACGGAGGCGACGTCGAGGGCGGGATCGACGCGGCAATGGTAGTTCACCACCAGGCCGTTCAACGTCTGGCGCACCCTGACATTGTGGATGTCGTGGATCGGCCCCTTCAGCGTCGCGGTTTCGCTGGCCAGAGCCTTGCCGATGTCCTCGACCGTCTCCCAGGCCGCGTCATGGCCGGCCGGCGCACCCGTCTCCATCGGCTCGATATGGGTTTCGACCTCGGTCTCGCCGCCGAATTCGTCCCGGATCGCCGCCTCCAGCCGCGTCGCGATCTCGTGCGCCTGGCCGAGCGGCAGCCTGGCCTCGACCTCCATGTCGAGGCTGACCGAGAGCCGCTGCCCGATCGTGTGCACCGAGACGTGGTGCACCGGGATCTTGAGCTTGAGCGCGATCAGCAGCACGCGCTCCAGCGCGGTCTCGTCGTCGACCTGCACCGGGTCGGTCGTGACCGCGATCGCGGCGCCGGGCTCGATCCGCCCGAACTCCGCCGTGAGCGCCTCGCGGATCGCCGCCACCCGCTCCAGCGGCAGCGTGCGCGAGACGGTGATGCCGATCTCGCCATGGATGCGCCCGCCCGTCGGGCGGACCTTGAGCCAGTTGACGCCGACCACGCCGGGCACGCTCTCGGCGCCCTCGCGCAGGCGCTCGCTCACCCCCTTGGGCGCCGCGTCGAGCAGGGTGTCGATGGTCCGCCGCCCCAGCCGGTAGGCCGACAGCGCGGTGAAGGCCGCGATCGCGAAGGCGGCGATCGTGTCGGCCCGGGCGAACCCGTACCAGACGCCGACCAGGCCGGCGAGCACGAGGGCGGAGCCAACGAAATCCGTCGAGAAATGCGTCGCTTCGGCAGCGAGCGCCTCGCTCCCGGTCTCCTTCGCGACGCGCGTCAGCGAGCGCCAGCGGATCGCATCCACCACCATCGACAGCAGCATGATGCCGATCACGATGGGCGTGACCGAGACGGTCTCGACCAGCCCCGTCCAGAGCCGGTTGCCGGCTTCCCAGAGGATTGCGCCCGCCAGCGTGAACAGGATCGCGGTCTCGACCAGCGCCGCCAGCGCCTCGACCTTGCCATGGCCGTAATGGTGCTCGTCATCGGCCGGCTTGTCGGAGACGCGCACGGCAAACCAGGTGAACAGCGTCGAGCCCACATCGATCAGGCCCTGCAGCGCGTCCGTCAGCAGCGCGAGCGAGCCCGACAGGATCGCGCCGACGATCTTGGCGCCGGTGAGCAGCAGCGTCGCCATCACCGAGAGGATCGCGGCGCGCTGCTTGATCTGCGCCATCTGGGCGGGGGTGGCGCGGACGGGCGTGCCCTCCAGGCCGTCTTGCGTTGAGCTCATGGCCTGTCCTGCCGGCTGCGTCTTGGAACTGTGTTCACGAGCGGCGATGCTTTCGCCCGATTCAACGGTAGGATCAACCCGACACCATCCGGTGAACGCCGTCAGGATGCGCCCGCCGCCACCGTCGGGCCGAACAGGAAACGGACGAAAACGATGCGCTATCTCCACACCATGGTCCGCGTGACCGATCTCGATGCCTCGCTGGATTTCTACGTGAACAGGTTCGGCCTGGTCGAAACCCGCCGGATCGAGAACGAGAAGGGCCGCTTCACCCTGGTCTTCCTGGCTGCGCCCGACGAGGTCGAAACCGTGCGCCAGCAGGGCAGCCGCGGCCGGCCGACGCTGGAACTGACCTATAACTGGGATCCCGAGACCTACACGGGCGGGCGCAATTTCGGCCATCTCGCCTATGAGGTCGACGACATCTACGCCACCTGCGACAAGCTGATGAAGGCCGGCGTCACCATCAACCGCCCGCCGCGCGACGGCAACATGGCCTTCGTTCGCTCGCCCGACGACATCTCGATCGAACTGCTCCAGAAGGGCGATCCGAAGGCCCCGGCGGAGCCCTGGGCGAGCATGCCGAACACCGGGGTCTGGTGAAGGCTGCGGAACTGAGTTGAAGCAGGCGGATCTCCTTGATATCTTCAGTTGATATCAGGGAGGCTATCATGGGCATTCTCGTTCGAGACGCGAAGATCGATCGCATGGTCCGCGAATTGGCAGAGCGGGACGGGATCACGTTGCAGGCAGCGATCGGGCTAGCCGTAGAGCGCGAACTCGCGCGACGGGAAGAACGACGCAGGCGCGTTGATGCGGCGTTCGCGCGCATCCAGGAGCGTTTTGCCGACCATCCCGTCATGGATGACGGCATGACGCATAAGGAGTTCTTCGTGAGGTCGAGGCGCCTGCGATACGCGTCGCCATCGTCGAAAGCGAGAAACTCGCCTCCTCGCCGCTCGCGGTGTTCGAGGCGTCCTGTCGGATTGCCAAGCTTCGCAGGATCTCGATCGATGAGGCCTACTCTGCGACGATGGAGTTCCTGACGATTACCGGGGCTCAAGTGCAGGCTATCGACGCGGAGACCGGCCGCGCGGCTCATACATGCGCGGCCCGCTATCATCTGCTGACCGGCCATCCCGCCCGCCTCAACATGGGCGATTGCTTCGCCTATGCGGCCGCACGCGCCTCGGGACTAAAGCTCGCTTACAAGGGCAACGACTTCGTCCATACCGATATCGACGGGGTCCGTTTTGGCCCCGAAGCTGCGCCGACACGTCCATGACCGGCGTCTTCTGCCTGGGCATCTCGACGCTGGACTATGTCTACAGCGTCGAGACGCTTCCCACCCGCGGCGAAAAATACCGCTCGAAGGGCCTCGCCGTCGTCGGCGGTGGCTGTTCCGGCAATGCCGCGGTCGCGATCGCCCGGCTCGGCGGTCGCTGCTGGCTGGCGACGCGCCTCGCCGACGATCTGCCGGGCGATGAAATCGTCGCCGACCTCGTGCGCGAGGGCGTGGAGACCGGCTTTGCCCGCCGCATGCCCGGCCTGCGCTCGCCGGTCTCGGCCATCCTCGTCGATGCGCAGGGCGAGCGCATGGTGATCTCCTATTCCGATCCGGCGATGCCGGAGGAGACCGACTGGCTCCCGGCCGTCTTGCCGGACGGGGCGCGGGCCGTGCTCGCCGACACGCGCTGGGGCGAGGGTGCGCTCGCGGCTCTGCGTCTCGCACGCGCAGCCGGCGTGCCCGGTGTGCTCGACGGCGACCGCAAGCCGCCCCATCCCGATCTGGTGGCGACCGCGAGCCATGTCGCCTTCAGTGCGCAGGCCCTGGCCGAACTCTCCGGCGAGGAGGACCCGCGCGCCGGTCTCGCCCGGATCGCGCGCGAGGGACCGACCTGGCTGGCGGTCACGCTCGGCGAGGACGGTGTGCTCTTCGTCGAGGACGGGACCGTCGCCCATCTGCCCGCCTTCGCGGTCGAGGCCGTCGATACGCTGGGCGCCGGCGACGTCTGGCACGGCGCTTTCGCGCTCGCACTGGCGGAGGGGCAGGGCGAGCGCGCGGCGATCCGTTTCGCCTCGGCGGCCGCGGCGATCAAATGCACCCGCTTCGGCGGCCGGTCGGGCGCGCCGCGACGCCAGGAGATCGAGGCCTTTCTGGCGCAGCGGGGCTGAGGAGCACGCCCGCCGCGATTGCCCATCATTTGGGCAGTCGCGGCGGGCGAGGCTCTTGCCGGAAAACGGCGCGCGCGGAAGATTGCAGCATCGTTCGACTCCGCCCCCCGTTCGGGACCCTCCATGTACGCGCCGCCCGTTCCGGCCGCCACTGACCCGCTGCTTCCCGCCTATGTCCGCGCCGCGGGCGGGGTGGCGCTGCGCTTCGGCCGCGTCGGTGAGCGGACGCTGCGGCTCGACCTCTCGGAATCCGGCGGCTACCGCGCCCGCTTTCCCACCACCTTCGATGCGACCAGCGAGGCCGTGCTGATCAACACCGGCGGCGGCATGGCCGGCGGCGACGCGATGAGCGTGACGGTCGATCTCGGCCCCGGCAGCGAGGCGATCGTCACCACCCAGGCCGCCGAGAAGATCTACCGCAGCCAGGGCGCCGACACTCTGATCGAGACCCGCCTGACCGTCGCGGCCGGAGCCTCGCTGGCCTGGGTGCCGCAGGAGAGCATCCTGTTCTCCGGCGCGCGCCTGAACCGCCGCCTCGCCGTCGATCTCGCGGCCGATGCAAGGCTCGTCGCCTGCGAGAGCGTGTTCTTCGGCCGTAGCGCCATGGGCGAGAGCCTGCAGCGCGGCGCCTTGCGCGACCGTTGGCGCATCCGCCGCGACGGGACGCTCGTCTTCGCCGAGGATGTCCGGCTCGAGGGCGCGATCGCCGAGACGCTGAGGCGCTCCGCGATCGGCGCGGGCGCCCGTGCGGCTGCAACGATCCTCGTCGCCGGTGGCGATCTCGCCGACAGGCTGGAGCAGGTCCGCGCGCTCGCCGAGGAGGCTCAGGCCGGCGCGGTCGAGCTCGGCGCCGGCCTGGTCTCGGAGCTTCTGGTCGTCCGCCTTCTCTCTCCCAATGCCGGGACCCTGCGTCGCGTGCTCGTCACGCTGCTCGGGCATCTGACCGGCCGTGCGCTGCCGCGCACCTGGTCAACTTGAGGAGAGCATCATGCTGGCGATCCAGGGTCTGAAATGCATCTACGACACCGGCGCCCGGGGCTGGGCGATCGAGCTGGCGCTGAGCGGCGAGGGTGAGGAGGCGGTTCGTCGCTTCGATGTCGACGGGCCCGATGACGCCGAGATGCTGATCGAGGCCTTCGAGGAATCGACCTCCAGCGCCTTCGACCCCGCGACGGGCGAGATCGTCTTCGCCTATGAATATGCCGATTTCGGCGTCGAGGACGAAGACGACGAAGACGAGTCGGAAGACGAGGACGGCGAGGACGAGGATTCGGACGACGCCGACGAGGACGAAGAGAAGGACAAGACATGAATCTGACGCCGCGCGAAAAGGACAAGCTGCTCGTCGCCATGGCCGCCATGGTCGCGCGACGCAGGCTCGAGCGCGGCGTCAAGCTGAACTATCCCGAGGCCGTCGCGCTGATCACCGACTTCGTCGTCGAGGGTGCGCGCGACGGCCGATCCGTCGCCGATCTGATGCAGGCCGGTGCCCATGTGGTGCGGGCCGACCAGGTCATGGACGGCATCGCTGCCCTCATCCACGACGTCCAGATCGAGGCGACTTTCCCGGACGGGACCAAGCTCGTCACCGTCCACGAGCCGATCCGCGGCGCCTCCGACGCGATGAAGCCCGGCGAGGTCACGACGCTGCCGGGCGATCTCGTCATGAACGAGGGCCGCGAGAGCCTGTGCCTCACCGTCTCCAACACCGGCGACCGGCCGATCCAGATCGGCTCGCATTATCATTTCTTCGAGGCCAATCCGGCGCTGTCCTTCGAGCGCGACAAGGCGAGGGGCTTCCGACTCGACATCCCGGCCGGCACCGCCGTGCGCTTCGAGCCGGGCCAGACCCGCGAGGTCCGCCTCGTGGCCCTCGCCGGCAAGCGCGAGGTCTACGGTTTCCGTCAGGAGGTGATGGGGAAATTGTGAGGCATTCTTGCCTTACTTCTGAAGTCGCCTTACATTGCGTCAAGGTAAGGCGATCGCGGAGGCTGGTGATGTCGATCACGATTGATGCGACTCTCACGTCGAAAGGGCAGTTCACGCTGCCGGCCGAGATCCGACAGGCGCTCAACCTGCGCTCCGGCGATCAGTTGCGCTTCGAATTGACGGACGACATGGAGCTCAAGGTCGTGCCGAAGCGGCGCCGGAGCATCCGCGAATTGCGGGAACTCCTGCCGCCGCTGACCTTGGGCCGCCCGCTTACGCAGGCCGACATCGACGATTCGGTGACGGAGGCCATGAACGAGCAGGAAGAGCGTGTGCGCTCGGGTCGGTAATGCGCGGCATCGACACCAATATCCTGGTGCGAACCGTCGATCTCACGGATGAGCGGCAGACAGCAGCCGTCGAGAGGCTGCTCGACGAGGCCGCCGCACAGCCGCTGTTCGTCAATCACATCGTTCTGAGCGAATTCGCCTGGACCCTCGAGCGACGATATAAACGCTCACGGGCGGAGATCGCGGTGCGCTTGCGGAATATTCTTGAGGCGCCGGATTTCGTCGTGCCTCAGCCGACGCTCGTCGAGCAGGCGATCGGCGCATTCGAGGCCAGCAAGGCGCAGTTTCCCGATTGCCTGATCGGTGTCGCGAATCTTGCATCTGGCTGTACGACGACGTTGACCTTCGATAGCGACGCCGCCGAGATGACGCAGTTGTTTTCGCCCGTCCCGCGTTGAGGCCCAAGCCCATGCCCTTCAACTTTCCCCGCAACGCCTATGCCGCGATGTTCGGCCCCACCACCGGCGACACGGTGCGCCTCGGCGACACCGATCTCGTCATCAAGGTCGAGAAGGATTTCACCACCTATGGCGAGGAGGTGAAGTTCGGCGGCGGCAAGGTCATCCGTGACGGCATGGGCCAGAGCCAGGTCCGCAATGCCGACGGGGCCGTCGACACCGTCATCACCAACGCGCTGATCCTCGACCACTGGGGCATCGTGAAGGCCGACATCGGCATCCGCGCCGGGCGCATCTGCGCCATCGGCAAGGCCGGCAACCCCGACATCCAGAGCGGCTTCGGCAATTTCGACCCCACCGAGACGATCATCGTCGGCCCCGGCACCGAGGTCATCGCGGGCGAGGGCAAGATCGTCACCGCCGGCGGCTTCGACAGCCATATCCACTACATCTGCCCGCAGCAGATCGAGGATGCGCTGATGAGCGGGCTCACCACCATGCTCGGCGGTGGCACCGGCCCGGCCCATGGCACGCTGGCGACGACCTGCACGCCCGGCCCCTGGCATCTCGGCCAGATGATCAAGGCCGCCGACGCCTTCCCGATGAACCTCGCCTTCGCCGGCAAGGGCAACGCCGCGCTGCCCGGCGCCCTGATCGAGATGGTCGAGGCTGGCGCCTGCGCGATGAAGCTGCACGAGGATTGGGGCACGACGCCCGCCGCGATCGACAACTGCCTTTCGGTCGCCGACGACTACGACGTGCAGGATGATCCACACCGACACGCTCAACGAGAGCGGCTTCGTCGAGGACACCATCGCCGCCTTCAAGGGCCGCACCATCCACGCCTTCCACACGGAAGGGGCGGGCGGCGGCCATGCGCCCGACATCATGAAGGTCGCAGGGCTTCCCAACGTCCTGCCCTCCTCGACCAATCCGACGCGGCCCTTCACCGTCAACACGCTCGACGAGCATCTCGACATGCTGATGGTCTGCCATCACCTGTCGCCCTCGATCCCGGAGGATCTCGCCTTCGCCGAGAGCCGCATCCGCAAGGAGACGATCGCGGCGGAAGACATCCTGCACGATCTCGGTGCGCTCTCGATGATGTCCTCCGACAGCCAGGCCATGGGCCGCGTCGGTGAGGTCATCACCCGCACCTGGCAGACCGCGCACAAGATGAAGGTCCAGCGCGGCACGCTGGCGCAAGATGTCGGCACCGGCGCCGACAATTTCCGCGCCAAACGCTATGTCGCGAAATACACGATCAACCCGGCCATCGCCCACGGCATCTCGCGCCATATCGGCTCGATCGCGATCGGCAAGCTCGCCGATCTCGTGGTCTGGTCGCCGGCCTTCTTCGCGACCAAGCCGGACCTGATCATCAAGGGCGGCATGATCGCCGCCGCCCCGATGGGCGATCCCAACGCCTCGATCCCGACGCCGCAGCCGGTGCATTACCGCCCGATGTTCGGCGCCTTCGGCAAGGCCGTGACCTCGACCTCGCTGGTCTTCGTCTCGCAGGCGGCGATGGCCAACGGCCTGCGCAACCGGCTCGGCACGGAGAAGGAGATGGTCGCGGTCGAAAACACCCGCGGCGGCATCTCCAAGAAGAGCATGATCCACACCGACACGCTCAACGAGAGCGGCTTCGTCGAGGACACCATCGCCGCCTTCAAGGGCCGCACCATCCACGCCTTCCACACGGAAGGGGCG
>NCCO01000213.1:2604-7878 GCA_002279705.1 Allobosea sp. 12-68-7 | reverse complement strand
TATCACATGCCTCAGGAAGGGTGGGTAAGGCTCAGCCAAGCAATCGATGCAATTCCTGCTGTAAGGCAAGAGTTCGTCGATTGGCTGGATTATTACGTCCATGAAATCGATCCGCACTACTACGTTATAAGTGAGGATTTCATCGAGATCCATGCTGGGCAAGCTGTGATCGACGTGGTTGACGCATGTGTAAAGCGCGGTCCCCCTCCATCGCCGGAGCGACTCAGTTCAGCGCGGTATCTGCAAGTCGGAAAGGCCGTAGGAAGTGCACGATTTGCAGCGCTTCAAGCTCTCTATGAAATGATCAGCCGCCAGAACATCAAGGTTTTCGCCCGGAAGCACGAGCAGGACGCCGACCTTCAGATGATGCCCCCCTACGTCTGGGAGGCGACGAAGGGCCTGCGCGAGGCATCTGAAGCCTATGCTCAACTGCCATCTGGGAAGTGGTATTTCGATATTCATCTTGGGGTTGACGATGCCACGCCGACCCGGCGCCCCGATGGGCTGGGCCCCTCACACGGACAGTTCCTTGATTGGTTCGTTGAGCAAATGAAAGCCTCGCCGAACACCAAAACGATCAAGATATCGGAGGACGGCGGACAGCTTCTAGACAAGGCGAACGAACTCGGCGTGACGTTCGAAAAGTTCAAGGAGCTGAAGCGGTTGGCGTTCACTCTTGTCCCTCGTGAAGTGGCGGAGGTCTGGCAAAAACCAGGCCTGCGAGCGATTCCCCGGAAATCCCCCCAAGGGGGTTAAGGGGGGATTGTCAGGGTATTCGAGCGCGGGACTTTAGCGCTGTTTCCATGGGTCGCCACAAGCAACCCATGGAGATTGTCAGTGTCCAACGAGCCGACCAAGCTTCTCTCGCCCAAGCAGTTCAGCGAGATCAATGGCCATAGCCTCTCGCATACTTACAACCTGATCGCATCCGGCAAGATCAGGGCGCTCAAGAACGGCGCGAAGACTGTCATCACCGCTGAGGAAGCCGCCCGGTATCAGGCCAGCCTCCCGCCGATGGTGAGCCGGGCCAAGCCGCCCAAGTCGCAGCGCGCGGCGTGAGGGCGGTCATGAGCATCGCCATCAGCAAGCCGGCGACGCGCCGGCACAAGCAACAGTTCGCTCGCGGCAAGGCGCACACTGAGAAGGCCATGCGCCAGGTGGTTGTCCATCTGGCCAAGGCCGGGCCCGACGCCGTCCTCTCACATGACCAGTTCGCCGCGGCCGCGGGGATCGGAGAGCAGACCACCCGACATGTCCGCGACGCCCTGCTCGAGGCGGGGCTGTGTGAGATCGCCACCATCGATCGTGACCCGCGGCGGTGGGTGCTGAAGCTCACGCCGAAGGGCATCCTTATGGCGAGGGCGTGCTGATGAAAAACCCTCACGCTGAGATGTTTGTGCGCACTGAGATGGCCGATCTCGGTGAGTTGTACGCTGAAGCCGTGCGGTTGTTGCTTGGCGGTTCCGCCGAAAGACGTTGGCCCATCGAGGACATCCCTGCGCTCTTTGGTGATTGGGCGGGGCGGAAGTGGGCCAGCTGTTACTTGCAAGAGCATGGCCTCGATGATCGTTTCGTCGAGACGCTGTGTCTTAGCCAATGGGGTATGCATCGGCTGATCGCGAACCTGCCGCTTTTCGAAAACCGCTGGCGCATTCGGGCCGCCTCGCGGGCTTACGAGGCCGCCGCAATTGCGTTGCTAGACGAACTTGACGAGGCGTTCGGCCAGGCGGGAGGGACCGCCTAGTGGACGCCGACGATCTCCCATGGTCGACCTTCACCGGACGGATGCGCGAGATGGAGCGCGCCGTCCGGGCGATGGCCGATGTCAACGGGACGCAGTTCAAGCTCTTCACCGCAGTGACGCAGGGCATGAACGAGGAGACCGGAGAGTTCTTCTGCCGCGACGAGGTGATGTGCGTGACGTGCGGCGTGAACCGGCGCCAGTCGCTTTCGGAGGCCCGGGCTGCGCTGGCCAAGAAACGGCTGATCGAGTTCGACCCCGGCCGCCCGGGGAAGGCAACCGTCTATCGCCTGCCCATGTCCGACAACGTGCTGTTGGATCACCTGGCGTCGCTCACCGACGACAAGATCGAGGCGCGGCTGCTCGCCGAGATGGATCGGTCCCGGCGAAATGGTGTCCGGAAAAGCGGACGCAGAAAGGGTGATGCGGTGGAGAATTCGCGTCCGGAAAAGCGGACACCGAATGTGGCTGTGTCCGGTTTCGCGGACGCAAAAAATGATGTCGGCGTCCGGTTTGGCGTACCCTCTGCGTCCGCGAAAGCGGACACCTTACTCCCTCAACATACACCACAAGATTCTGCTCACGCTAACAAGGTTAGCACTAGGGGAGAATCTGAGAACGAAAGCCCGCCATCCGAGCCCGTCATCTTGGCGACGATCGGGGAGGTGATCGACTTCATCGACGCCCATCCGAGCAAGCCAACTGGCCGGGCCGGAGAGCTTTCCAAGTCCGATCTGGCGCGCGGCGAGAGGGTCATCACCGATCACATTGAGCGGGCGAGCCGAGAGGCCGGGCTGACGGTTGAGGAGGCCGCTGCAGTGATCGGCGACGAGCTCGCGAAGATGAAGCGAGCCATAGCCGAGTTCCCTGGCGACGAGGGCAGGGCCGGCCGGCGCATCCGGCGCCTGCTCAGGGATGCGAAGGCCGCGCGCGATGCAGCCTGATCAATCTCTCAACCGGACACCGACGCCGTTTCCATCGGCGAGGTCGAACGAGACGCCGCCGGCGACGAGAGCGCTCACGATGGCGACGAGCGCATGGCCCGGCCCTGTGGCGTCTGTCTCGGCTCGCGTCACGGTGTTGCGGTGGACGCCAGCCTTCAATGCGAGGTCGCGCACGGTCCAATTGAGCAAGCCCCGCGCGGCTCTGATTTGTGCACTTGTCACCATAACCTGTCCCTGATATTGTTCATTTGTCACCATAACGGTGCAAAGAACACAACGCAAGGAGATCACCATGACGTTGCAAGCCATTGCGGCAGCCGCTACCGCCTTGCCTCTGCCATCGCCCTTTGCCGGTCTGAGCGCCATGGCGCTGCACCGAAGCTACTTCCACCTTCGCGCCCTGGCCGATCATGCCGACATGATGCCATGCAGCGAGGGCGAGCCGCTTTACGACCACTTGGAGCGGATCTCGCAGGATGTCGGCGCACTGGAGTTCGAAGCCCGGACCCGGCTGGCGACGGTGACCAAGCCAGACGATCGCGCCCTTCTGCGCCGCGTGGTGCTCGACTTCGAGATGCTGGCTGACTCGCCCGGCGACGAGTTCGAGGCGGTGACCGCTCTCGTGGTCGCGCGCGCCGCAGCCCAAGAGTGAGCAGACCGGCGCCCCCGAGTAATCCCACCCTGTGGACAACGGTGAATGGTGGATTTGGTTGATGCTGCACTGTGGGTTCGCGGTCTAATGGCGGCTCATTCCGATTCGGACAGATCCTTTGACCGTCATCTCCCATCCCGCACCCGGCACGATTGTTAGGGTAGACCTTAGTCAGGGGTTCCGCGAACCAGAGATGGTCAAGCGGCGCCCCTGCATCGTTCTGTCGCCGCCGATACCGGGCCGTCAGATGCTCTGCACCATCGTGCCGCTGAGCACGAGCGCGCCCCGCCGCGTGCTGCCGTGTCACATGGAGATCGTTGTCGATCCTCCTCTGCCGGAACCGTATTCCAACCCTCGCATGTGGTTGAAAGGCGATGTCGTTCTTACGGTCGCTTTCCATCGCCTGCGGCTTCTCTTCGACCGTCATGAAGCAGGCCAGCGCGTCTATGATGTGCGGGTGTTGCCGGCGGATGTCTTCGAAGACGTCAAGGCCTGCGTGCGCGCTGGCATTGGACTTTAACTTGACCGTAACCGACGGCCATCCCATATCAGAGGTGTCGCCGGTCGCACCGGCAATTAAGTCCACCCTTGGGTGGCCACCATCGCCAGGGTGATCGCAAACCCTTGATGGTGTCAGAACCCCGCTGGAGCAATCTGGCGGGGTTTCTCTTTGGCCGCCTCCGCCTCCAGCCTGCGGATGGCGGCTTCTGGGGAGGTGCCGGAGGGGCGGGCCCCGGCCGTTCTGTGTATATTATCAACAGAACGGGCTTTCGGCCCGACCCTGCCGTTCTCTCCTCTCGGCTGCTCCGAGATGCGCAGATTCCCGCCCGCCCGCTTCACCGCCTTCGTCCAAAGACGCACCGCGCCCTTGTCGTGGCGGATCAGGTCGCCCGCAGGAACTCCATCGGGATCGAGACGGCGGTTTGTCGCGTTGAGCGGCCGGATGCTCTGCGGCACATTGGTCAAGCCCGCGTCATCGCCCCCCGGCAAGCGGGCAGGCCGTCAGCGGAATGAGCGATCCGGCCCGCTGGCGGCCACTGATCAGGCCAGATGATAGAACCGATAAGGCGTGGTCACCGGGATCGCCCACCAGACGCCTTCGGGATTCTCGCTGGTGGCCGTGCTGCCCCTGCCGACGACGGGGATCAGCGTGCGAACGCAGGAGCCTTCGTCCTCCCGATAGAACTCGGCGTTGCGCCAGATCTCGCCCAGCGCGGTCGCGTGCGTCGTGGCCGCGTCGTCGCCAGTGCCGGCCGGGACGAAGACGGTGATCTCGATCACGCCCTCGTCGATCATGACGTTCGACCCTGGCGAGCCGATCGACCACTGATTGGCCGTGTCGGCGATCACCCGGAACTCGATCCATGGCGTGAGGTTGCCGCTCCCATCGTCCATGACGGGAGCCGCCTCGTTCTCGAATGCGATCGGCGTCGCGGTCCAGTTGTCCCGGAGCCGCTGCTTCATCGCGCGCTTGGCGCCCGCGAAGTCTGCCATCAGGAAGCCCTCCGCTTGGCCTGTTCCATCCGCCGGCGCTGCTCGCGGGAGATCATCGGCCGGGCATGAGACGGCGCAGGAGCGGCCGCGGCGATCTCCCCGTACCAGGGGAGCAGCGCGGCGCCGTCCTCGTCATGTGTCGCCGGCACGGGCTGGAGCGGCACGCCGATGGGATCAGCCCAGCGGCGCAGGATGCGGCTGGAGATGCCGTCCCGCGTCACCGTCGTCGCCTGCGCGAAGGCGCCGACGCCGTGCACCTCCTCGTCACCGCCCTGCAGGCCCTTCACCTTCCGCTGCTCTTTCATGATCAGCAGCGCGACATCGAGGGGATCGCGGCGGTTGAGATCGAGCGCAGCACCATGGCGCTGCAGCCGCGCCGTCATGGCGTCGTCGTTAGGCGAGATCACCACGGGTCCGCACTTCGACACGGTCCAGGCTGGCAC
>NCCO01000213.1:0-2587 GCA_002279705.1 Allobosea sp. 12-68-7 | reverse complement strand
CGATCGAGGAGAGGTAATAGACCTCGCCGCAGTCCCGCGCCTCCGACCAGCCCGCGACGAGCAAGTCGAAGTCGGTCCCGATCGAGCACATGGCGAGCGTCGTCCCGTAGACCTCGACCGCATCCTCGACCACGGCCGCCATGCCCTCGACTGCGTCGTCGAAGGTGGTGAAGGCGTGCTGCAGCGATTCCGCGATCAGCGGCGTCAGGATGCTAGGCCCGCGCGCGGCGACGATCATCCGCAGGTGCGCGATAGGATGCGCCTTCTGCGCCACCCCGTGCAGCGTTCCGTCGGCGCGATAGCAGGCCCCGTCCGTGATGACGTGCACCGCCTTCGGTGTGGTTATGACGTTGATCGCTGACATTGTCCTGATCCGTGGTTGCCGGCGCGAGGCCGAAGAGAGAGGCAAGGGGAGAGGCTTCGACATCCGACACGTCGCCGATCGTGCCGCCGCCCTTGATCAGCGCATCGAGCGATTGCGACAGGAAGTTTCGGCCCAGCGATTTGAGCGCGCCGGTGATGCCGTCCGAGCCGGTCAGAAGCTGCTCCGCGAAGCTCTTGTAGGCGCCCGCGGTGTTGTCGAACGCCTGCTTCAACTGGTCCTGCGACCGCTTGGCTTCCTCGTTCCGCTTGACCGCAGCGGCCATCGCGTCGCCGTACTTCTCCCACTCGGCCCGCATCTCGGCCGTCACCTCGACGCCGCTCTTCTTGGCGGCGCGCTCAAGGTCATGGGCGAGCTTCAGCTTCACGACGGCGGCGGCCGTCTTGTCGGCATACTGCGCTTCAAGCTGAAGCTCCTCGATCCGGTCCTTCGTGCGCTGAATCAGGCTCTCATAGGCCGAGACCGACTCCCGCGCCGCGCCGCCGCTGCCGCCCCGGCTCTTCGCCTTGGCCGCTTCCTCGGCCTCCCGCTCGCCGACGCGCTTGATCGCCTTCTCATACTCGCGAGCGGCCGCAGTGCGCTCTTCGAACCCGCCTGCCTTGCCGACGGCTTCCGTGTAGGACTGGAGCGCCTTCTGCCGATCCGTGAGGTTCGGGAGCCCGATCTGCGACAGGGCGCTCAGTGCCTTCCCATAGGCCGCGATGTCGCCAATGCCGGCCGACGCCTGACTGTTGAGCGTGCCGATAGCGCGGGCGCTGGCGTTCACCGCCGTCTCGGCCTTGAAGGCCTCCGCCGACAGGCTCAGCAGTTCGTCGGCGAGCCTGCGGACCTTGGGATCCTCGGAAGCCGCGCCGATCGCCGCGACCGCGTCTCGGAACTGGCGAATCTGCGGCTCGCCGGCCGCGGCGTTGTTCCGCAGCGTGACCAGGGCATCCGAGAACGCCGCATACTTGCTGGTGGCCTCCGCCACGACCGGCGCGAGATCGGGCGGCAGGCCGAACTCCATGGAGATCTGCGGCTGCACCTTGGTCGCGCTGTTCGCCAGTTCCGACGCTAGGGCGTTGAGATCGGCGCGCAGCTTCGTGGTTGCCGCGCGCAACTGGACTTCGAGGACGCGGTTGCTCTCCCGGGCGAAGGTCTCCAGCCCAAGCGTCGCCTCTCCATAGGCGTCCCGGATCTGCTTGATGATGCCGGCGTGCGCTTCGAGCTTGTCGTCGAGCGTCTCGACCTTGGCGCCGGCGGAGGTGAGATACTGCGTCAGCAGACCGAACGCCGCGATGCCGCCGATCGTGGCGAGGCTCATCGGCGAGACCAGCGACAGGAAAGCCGCGCCCAGGCTCTTCACGCCGCCGCCTGTCTGCTCAAGCTGGCCGGATAGCTGCGTGCCTTGCTGCAGAGCGATCAGGAAGGGGCTCTGCCCACCGGCAAGCTGCACGGCGACGTCTTGGAATTGCGCCGCGATCCCGCCGACCTGGCCGCTCGACTGCTTCACGGATGCGCCGAACTTGTCGACCGTGCCGGCGACGTTCGTATTCGCCGCGGCGAGGCCGAGCGCTCGCTGCCGGGCGAGGTCCATAAGCTGAGACTGCCGGTCCAGACCGATGAGCCCCTGCGCGCGGGCTGCGCTCAGATCGCGCTCGACCTTCGCCAGTTCTTGCTCCGCGCGATACTGCAAATCGAACTTCCGGGAGATGGACTCGACCCGGCGCTCCAGGCTGAGCGTGGCGCGTTCCGTGCTCTCGCTGGCAACGGCGACGCCCTGATGAGCCCGGCCGAGCGCGTCGAGCCCTGCAGTGGCCTGCGCGACGCCCGTGCTGGTCGCGACAATGTCCAGTCGCTGAATCGCTGCTAGTTCCATGGTCCTATCGCATCCTGATCACGAGCGCGGGGACACGGGAGGCGCGACCGGCCTTGCCCGTGGTGGCGCCGCCGATCGGCGCCCGAAAACTGAATTTGATGCTGGCGAGGTTCCCGAACCGGCGCAGCGCGGCGCGCGCGGCTTGCTGGTAGACCTCGGAAGTCCCGTCGACCTTCATCCGCATCAGGCCGAGCTCGACCTTTCTGGAATAGGGCAGCGGGTTGAGCAGCACGATCTCTTCGGCCCCGGCTGTCAGGCGACACGACAAACTGCCCCCCTGACGCCATGAGGAACTGACCCCTCTGGGAGAGGAGGTCGGCATGGAAGAGCAAGAGGTTCAGAGTTCG
>NCCO01000212.1:5389-8078 GCA_002279705.1 Allobosea sp. 12-68-7 | reverse complement strand
CTTGGGCGTTTCACGGGTCACGAGATGGTCGGGTCAGGCCCGACCATGACGCGCGAAACCCTCAGCCCTTCAACACCTCGACCAAGGTCTTTCCAAGGCGCGCCGGCGAGGGCGAGACCCGGATGCCGGCGGCTTCCATCGCCGCGATCTTGTCCTCGGCGCCGCCCTTGCCGCCCGAGATGATCGCGCCGGCATGGCCCATGCGGCGGCCGGGAGGCGCCGTGCGGCCGGCGATGAAGCCGACCATCGGCTTGGAGCGGCCGCGCTTGGCCTCGTCCTTGATGAACTGCGCCGCGTCTTCCTCGGCCGAGCCGCCGATCTCGCCGATCATCACGATCGACTGGGTGTTGTCGTCGGCCAGGAACATCTCGAGCATGTCGATGAACTCGGTGCCCTTGACCGGGTCGCCGCCGATGCCGACCGCGGTGGTCTGGCCCAGGCCCTCGCGGGTGGTCTGGAACACCGCCTCATAGGTCAGCGTGCCCGAGCGCGAGACGATGCCGACAGAGCCGGGCTTGAAGATGTTGGCCGGCATGATGCCGATCTTGCTCTCGCCGGCGGTGACGACGCCGGGGCAGTTGGGCCCGATCAGCCGCGACTTGGAGCCGACCAGCGAGCGCTTGACCTTGACCATGTCGAGCACCGGAATGCCCTCGGTGATGCAGATGATCAGCGGGATCTCGGCGTCGATCGCCTCGCAGATCGCGTCCGCCGCGCCCGGAGGCGGCACATAGACGACCGAGGCGGTCGCGCCGGTCTTGGCCTTGGCCTCGTGGACGCTGTCGAAGACCGGCAGGCCGAGATGAAGCGAACCGCCCTTCCCCGGCGAGGTTCCGCCGACCATCTGCGTGCCATAGGCGATCGCCTGCTCGGAGTGGAAGGTCCCGTTCTTGCCGGTGAAGCCCTGGCAGATGACCTTGGTATTCTTGTCGATAAGGATGGACATCAGGTTTTCCTGTCCTGCAAAAGCACTTTGATCTCTTCGAGAACGGCGAGAATCTTCTTGCGATCCTGAACGGCTTCTTCGGCGAAGCTAAGAGAGCGCTGGTTTATCGTCTGGATGAAACCCCAGCGCTTTCTGCCGATCACGATGCACGAGCCGAGGAACAAGAACAGGGCGGCGAAAGCCCCCCATTCGATAAAGTCCCCCGCCTGCCAGTTCTCGAACACCGATCAGCCCTTCTTGATCGCGGCGACGATCTTCTGCGCGGCGTCGTCGAGATCGTCGGCGGGAATGACGTTGAGGCCCGAGGACGAGATGATGTCCTTGCCTTCCTGGACGTTGGTGCCTTCGAGGCGCACCACCAGCGGGACCTGCAGGCCCACCGCCTTCACCGCGGCGATGACGCCGCGCGCGATGACGTCGCACTTCATGATGCCGCCGAAGATGTTGACCAGGATGCCCTTCACCTTCGGGTCGGCGGTGATGATCTTGAACGCCGCCGTCACCTTCTCTTCCGAGGCGCCGCCGCCGACGTCGAGGAAGTTCGCAGGGCTCTCGCCGTAGAGCTGGATGATGTCGAGCGTCGCCATGGCGAGGCCGGCGCCGTTGACCATGCAGCCGATCGTGCCGTCGAGCGCGATATAGGCGAGGTCATACTTGGAGGCCTCGATCTCCTTCTCGTCCTCTTCCGTCGTGTCGCGCAGCGCGACGATCTCGGGGTGACGGTAGAGCGAGTTGGAATCGAACGAGATCTTGGCGTCCAGGCACTTGATCTGGCCCTGCTTGGTCACGATCAGCGGGTTGATCTCCAGCATGTCCATGTCCTTGGCCACGAACGCGGTGTAGATCTGGCCCAGCACCGTGCCGGCCTGCTTGGCGAGGTCGCCGGAGAGGCCGAGGATGCGCGCCATGGCGCGGCCGTGATGGGGCATGATGCCGGTGGCGGGATCGACCGTGATGGTCTCGATCTTCTCGGGCGTGTCATGGGCGACCGCCTCGATGTCCATGCCGCCTTCCGTCGAGATCACGAAGGCGACGCGCGAGGTCGAGCGGTCGACCAGCGCCGAGAGGTAGAACTCCTTCTCGATGTCCGAGCCGTCCTCGATGTAGAGGCGGTTGACCTGCTTGCCGGCCTCGCCCGTCTGCGCGGTCACCAGCGTGTTGCCGAGCATCTCCTTGGCGTGGGACTCGACCTCCTCGACCGACTTGGCGAGACGCACGCCGCCCTTGGCGTCGGGGCCGAGCTCCTTGAACTTGCCCTTGCCGCGGCCGCCCGCATGGATCTGCGACTTCACGACATAGAGCGGTCCCGGCAGCTTCTTGGCGGCCTCGACCGCCTCCGCCACCGTCAGGGCGGGGAAGCCGGCGGAGACCGGCGCGCCGAACTCCTTGAGGACGGCCTTGCCCTGGTATTCGTGGATGTTCATGTGCTCGGTTTCCCTGGAAGCTTATGGGGGATGGCGGGGCGGGCGGGTCCGCGCGCTGGGTGATGAGCGCACCACCGGACCCGCCCATCCTGGATCACGCCAGTGACGAATCGATGGCCTTGCACGCGTCGATCAGGCCCTGCACCGAGGCGACCGACTTCGCCAGCATCTCCTTCTCGGCGGCGTTGAGGCGGATCTTGACGACCCGCTCGACACCCTTGGCGCCGATCACCACCGGCACGCCGACGAACATGTCCTTGACGCCGTACTGGCCGCGCAGCGCGGCAGCGGCCGGCAGGACGCGCTTCTGGTCCTTGAG
>NCCO01000212.1:0-5292 GCA_002279705.1 Allobosea sp. 12-68-7 | reverse complement strand
GTCCACTTCATCTTGACGAGGTCGGGCAGCGGGATGCCGGCGACGCCGGAATAGCGCACCAGCGGCACCATGTCGTCGCCATGGCCGCCGAGCACGAAGGCCTGGACGTCCTTGACCGAGACCTGGAACTCGTCGGCGAGGAAGTGGCGGAAGCGGGCGGAGTCGAGCACGCCGGCCATGCCGCAGATCATGTTGGGCTTCACGCCAGAGAACTTCTGCAGCGCCCAGACCATCGCGTCGAGCGGGTTGGTGATGCAGATCACGAAGGCCTTGGGGGCATAGGTCTTGATGCCCTCGCCGACGGCCTTCATCACCTTGAGGTTGATGCCGATCAGGTCGTCGCGGCTCATGCCGGGCTTGCGCGGCACGCCGGCGGTGACGATGATCACGTCGGCGCCCTTGATGTCCTCATAGGACGAGGTGCCCTTATAGGCGGCGTCGAAGCCGTCGACCGGGGACGACTCGGCGATGTCGAGGCCCTTGCCCTGCGGGATGCCGTCGGCGATGTCGAACAGCACGATGTCGCCGAGTTCCTTCAAGCCGGCGAGATGGGCGAGCGTGCCGCCGATCTGGCCGGCGCCGATGAGGGCGATCTTCTTGCGGGCCATGGCCTAGTCCTTTGTCCTGACGCTGCGAAAAGCCGGAGTCCCGGCGAAACCGTGCGTTCCTTTGACCCAAGAGGCCCTTTTGCCGCAACCCTCGCGCGATCGAGCGGGACAGTCCGGCACAGGCCGCCGCCGCCCGGCATGGGCAGAGCCCGCCCTCGATTTATCAATCACTTAGTGGAAAACGCCCGATCAACCGCCTCAAAATGACACGGAACGCTCGTAATGACAATTTACATGAGATGTAATTCGTCACAGGGTTTTGTCAGACGATCCCGCTGATCAGGACCCGCAGCGAGACGCGGATCAGGGTCGACAGGCGGATGTCGACGGAGGCCTGCGGCACGTCCGATTCCAGCTCCAGCGCCGCCGGATGGATGAAGCGGTGCGTCGCGTCGATGACGAAGGCGATCGCCCGGTCGCGGTCGCGCGGCTCGAAGGTGCCCGACGCGATGCCCTCGTCGATCACCCGCTCGAACAGCGCCCGCACACGGGCCCGGTTGCGCCGGCTGATCGCATGGCGCTTCGCCACCGCCTGCGACAGCGCCGCGAAGAGATGCGGTTCCTCGGTCAGGAGGTCGCGGTTGGCCTTGGCCAGCGCCAGGATCAGCCGTTCGAGCTTGTCGTCGGCGGGGTCGGGCCCGTCGGCGATATCGGCGAGCCGCCGCTCGGTCGCCTTCAGCCAGACATCGACGACGGCATCGACCAACGCCGCCCGCGAGGGGAAGTAGCGGTAGACATTGGCATGGGTCATGCCCGCCTCTTCGGCGACCGCGACGACCGTGAAGCGCTTCAGCCCGAACCGGCGCAGATGCTCGCTGGCGACCGTGAGGATGCGGGTCTCGCTCGGCTCGCGCAGGGTCATGGCGCTATCGGGCCCTTTGACCGAAACGCGCCGTCATCCCGGGCGCAGCCCTCGGGTCCGATCTGTGATCGGCCCAAGGATAAACTCCGCGGAGACCCGGGATCCATTCCGGAGCGTTCATCGGAAAGGCTCCGGAATGGATCCCGGATCGGCGCGGCTTCGCCGCTTGTCCGGGATGACGGCGGAGGAATGAAGGCAACCGTTTCACCTCACGTCTCCACCAGCCCGCCGCTGTCGCCCGAGGCCGCCGAATCGGCCCTTCCATGCGGCAGGCCGAGATAATCGTCGGAGCGCATCTCGATCAGCCGCGACACGGTGCGGTCGAACTCGAAGGCCTCGCGGCCGGTCTTGGCGCGGTAGAGCTCATGCGGCTCGGCCTGGGCCGAAGCGACGAGCTTCACATGATGCTCGTAGAGCGTGTCGATCAGGATGATGAAGCGCTTGGTCTCGTTGCGCTGCTCGTCGGCGAGCACCGGAATGTCGTCGAGCACCAGCGTGTGGAAGCGCTGCGCCAGCGCGATGTAGTCCGAGGCGCCATAGGCCTTGCTGCAGAGGTCCGCGAAACCCGCCCGCGCCACGCCGGCCGCCGCCTGCGGCACGACAAGCTCGTGGCCCTTCACGTCGATGACGAGGCGCTGCCCCTTCGCCGCGCCGGAAAGCTTGCGGAAGGCATCGTCCAGCGCGGCGTCCGCCGCCGCATCGGCCGGCACGCGGTAGACCGGCGCGCCGCCGAGCTTCTCCATCCGGAAATCGGTGCGCGCCTCGAGCTTGAGAACCTCGACCTTCTCGGCCAGCAGCGCGACGAAGGGCAGGAACAACGCCCGGTTCAGCCCGCCCTCATAGAGCCGCGACGGCTCGACATTCGAAGTCGCGACCACCACCACCCCGGCCGCGAACAGCGCCGTGAACAGCCGCCCCAGGATCATCGCATCGGCGATGTCGGTGACGGTGAACTCGTCGAAGCAGAGCAGCCGCGCCTCCTTCGCCAGATCGGCCGCGACCGGGCCGATCGGGTCGGGATCCTTGACCTCGCCGGCCCTGAGCTTCTGGCGATAGGCGTGGATGCGGCCGTGAACATCGGCCAGGAATTCGTGGAAATGCACCCGGCGCCGCAGCGGCATCGGCACCGACTCGTAGAACAGATCCATCAGCATGGTCTTGCCGCGGCCGACCGAGCCCCAGATATAGAGGCCCTTGGGCGCATCCTTGGCCGCCGCCTTCTTGCCGAACAGCCAGCCCAGCGCACTGCTCTTCTGCGCCAGGCGCTGCGCGGCCAGCGCCTCGGCCAGGGCCTGCAGCCGCCTGACCACGGCGACCTGCGCCGGATCGCGCTCGATCGCCCCGGTGTCGACCAGGGCGGCATAGCGTTGGGCGATCGAGGCGGTCATGGCGGCGAGGGTCTTCGGGCAGGCGCGGGGGCCTACCGGGTTACGGCAGCCCCGCCGGCGCGGCAAGTGCCGACTCGGCCGTCATTGCGAGGAGCGGCAGCGACGAAGCAATCCAGGCCCCCGCTCGCTCTCCATGATCTGGATTGCTTCGCTGCGCTCGCAATGACGGGACGCCCCGCCCCTCAGGCCGCCGCCAGCCGCGGCCGCGGGTTGCGCTTGCGGAAGCGGCGCCTCGCCCAGATCACCAGCCCGGTGCCCCAGAGCCCGGCCAGCACCAGCGAGAGCGCCAGGTTGAGCCCGCTGCCCCAGAGCGCATGCCAGTTGCCCTCGTGCAGCGCGCGCGGCCAGTTCATCGGCGGCGTCTCGAGCCCCTCGCGCGTCACCACCACGCCGGTCAGCCGGTTGCTGACATAGACCCGCGCCAGTAGCCGCCCGCCGCGCACCCGCAGCGAGGTCAGGGCGGCGAGGTCATGCGCGCGGGCGACGAGTGGGATCGCCTCCGCCAGCGGCAGCCGCGCCGGCCGCGCCCCGGCTGGCGTCGCCGGGGTGAAACTGATGCCGAAGGCGATGGCGAGCCCGGTCAGCGGCGACAATACGATCAGCGGCAGGACCAGCCAGGCGGCGACATTGTGCCAGCCGCCCAGCGTGTTGCGGAAGCGCGGCCAGCCCATCAGCACGCCCAGCAGCGCCAGCGCCAGCATGGCGGTCGTCGAAGCCGTGACGAGCCAGCCGAGATCGAGCAGCAGCCGCTCATGCAACTGCCGCGCCGTGCCGAACCACTCGGCCCAGCCCGGCTCGTCGATCTCCTCGCCGGTGCGCAGGCTGACATCGACCGAGCCGTCCGGCCCGACGCCGTTCAGCGTCATCAGCTGGTCATAGGTGCGGATCGTCAGCCCGGTCGCCTGGCCCTGCGGATCGAACCTTTGCAGCGCCGCCAGCACCGAGGCCTCGGTCACCGGCGCCGCCGGCCGCGTGCGCTGGGCCAGCGGCTCGAGCGAGAGCACGAGACCGCTCAGGATCAGTGCGATCAGCGGCAGGGCGAAGACGAGCGTGATCCAGCGGTGGAACCGCAGCCAGTACGGCTTGAGCATCATGGCAGTCAGCTTTCGGGACGACGTCGCCTTGGAGGCATTCCCAAGTAGCCGGCAGACTGACGAAAAACCGGCGACGCCGTCCTTGCGCTCGATCAAACCCTCCGATCGCTGGCCGTCCCCTTCGACGGGCCAGCGGCCGACGGCGAGGCCGCCGTTCAGAGCATGACCAGGTTCGGCTCGGTGGTGCTGTACATGACGTAGTACTCGTCACCGATCCCGATACGCTTGAACTTGTGACTCTTGTAGTAGTCGTGCTCGATCACCGTGTAGCCCAGCAACCGGTGGGCATCGTCATAGACTGGGATCGTCAGGTCGCCATGGTTGGATTTGGTCTTCTTCTCGACCACCTCGTCAGGGTCATAGCTATCGTAGAACGCATAATCCCGCAGCGCGATGTTGGCGCCGTTGGACTGGTCATACATCCTAAAGCCTTTCTTTTTGGGCAGGAACCCATCGAAGATGCCAACATGAGAGCGGCCGGAATGGTCGTTCCAGTAGACGCCGTCACGCAGGGTCGCGATCACCGTGCCGCGGGGAAGATGGGCCAGTGACCTCACATGCGGCCCCCGGCGCCAATAGCGGGTGCCGCCGCAGCCGAAGGCCTGCGCCAGCAGCGCGCATTCATTGTTCCTGATCGTGGTGCGGTCGGGATCCTCGGCATCATGGAAATGCCAGACCTGGTCGCTGTTGGTGATGCGTCCGCCGACGAGGCTCTCATGGCCGCTCAGCACCCAGCCGGTGCCGATCGCTGGCACCGGGCGGCGCGTGTTGGGATCGACCGACATCCCGCCCAGACTGACGCGGGAGAAGCCGAGCTTGCCGTGCCAGTCGTTCCCCTCGACATGCTTGGGCGGCGCCTTGACCAGCATGTCGCGCACCGGCCGGGTGATGCCCAGGGCGTTCAGTGTGCTCAGCCCGACGACACCGGCGGTGGCGCCCTGGACGCGCTCCATGTCGTGCTGAAACTTCTTCACGACGCGCTCGGTGTGACCGCCGAAATCGCCGTCGACGGCGAGCCGCGAACCGCGCCGGTTGAGCGCGTCCTGAACAATCCTGACGGCGGCATGCTTGTCGCCGCGCAGCAGCTTCGGTTCGCGCGGATCGCAGACGGGCCTGGCCATGACATGATCCTCCCTGTCGAGGCGCCGCCCGGGCTTGGTGCCGGAGAGGCGCCGCTGTTTCGATAACGACAGGATCGCAGCCGGCTGGCTCGCGCGGCTGTTCCCCAAGGAACCGCCCCGACGCACCGAAAGCCCCGGCCGGCTTGCGCCGCGGGGTTTTCGGGTCTTGACGCGTATCCGAGGGGATGCGCGGGACGATGGCGGCGTCGCAGTCGACGG
>NCCO01000309.1 GCA_002279705.1 Allobosea sp. 12-68-7 | reverse complement strand
CGAGCGCCTGAGCAGGAACTCATAGACGAATGTCTTGCCCGAGGGGATATGCGGCTGGTTCAGGCCGCCGACGCCGTCCATCCCGTTGGGCAAGCGCTGCCCGTGCCAATGGATCGTCGTATTCTCGGGCAGCTTGTTGGTAACGAAGATGCGGACCTTGTCGCCTTCGACCGCTTCGATTGTTGGGCCCGGCGATTGGCCGTTGTAGCCCCAGAGATAGGCGATCATGCCCGGCGCGATCTCGCGCTCGACCGGCTCGGCGACGAGGTGAAACTCCTTCCAGTCGCCATTCATGCGCCCGGGCAGGGTCCAGCCGTTCAGCGTCGCCACCGGCTGGTAATCCGGGCCAGAGGTCGGCACGAGCGGGGCCTGCGTGGCGGCGCTTGCCATAGTCGGCGCCTCGGGCACCGAGGCGAAGGCGGTGCGGCCCGACACGGCGGCCGCGCCTGCGATCACAAGCCCTGAGCTTCCGATGAAACCCCTGCGTGAAAGATCCGTCATGGCGTCTTGCTCCTGATGGGTTCAATGGGCTGGCGCATCGCCGCCGCCGCCGGCCGCTGCGACGACGGCGCCTCCGCCGCCCCCGCCCGAGCCGCCGCCGATGAGCGCGTGCTTGAAGTCGGTATGGGCGATCCAGACGTCGCGGCGCGCGTTGATCGCGGCGAGGTTGGAAAGAATGCGGCCGCGCGCATCAACGATGAGCTGGGTCACGTCGATCAGCATGCCGTTATACTGCAGTTGAGCCTCGTCCTGAATGATCTTGCGAAGCGGCAGCACGTTGTTGAGGTACTGTCGGGCGATGTCATGCGCGCCTCGATAGCTGACATAGGCCTCGCGGGCCTCTGAGCGGACATTGACCGCCTTCTCCGCCAGGCGATTCGCCGCCTGCATATAAGTCTGCTCTGCCAGAGCGACCTTGGACTGCCCGAAGTCATAGATCGGAATCTCGATCTCAAGCTCGACAGTACGGGTGCGCGTGGCCTCACGCTCGACGTCGCCATCGGGCAGAACGGTCAGCTTCCGATCATAG
>NCCO01000015.1 GCA_002279705.1 Allobosea sp. 12-68-7 | reverse complement strand
ATTGATAGCGCAGCTCGTAGCGGGTGGTATCGAGGCCGGCGCGCTGGGTCCGTTCGATGACGGCGGGCATCGACCAGAACCCGACGGCTTCGGGCGGGGTAAAGCTCTGCCGCACCTGCTCGGGCTCCAGCGTCGTCGCGAACAAATAGGTCGTGTAGCTCTGTGGCTCTTCCATGGCGGAGACCACACGCGCGTCCGACAGCTCCCAATAGCCGCCGCGCAGCACGGCCTCGCGGGCATCGATGCGCTCGCTGAATCCACCGCCGGGCGAGAAGCTGAAGATCGCCACATGGGCCAGGCCGTTGCCGTCCGGCAGCGAACCGGCCGCCCGGATGATGGCCTGTCCGTCGACGCTGCGCTGGCGCAGCCAGATTTCGGGCGCGTTGCTGATCTGCGCGCCACGGACGAAGAGCCGCGTCTCCAGCGCGGTGGCCTTGCGCTTCAGCTCGGCGGCGATGGGATTGTAGACCAGGATCGACACCAGTCCGATCGTGCCCGCGACGACCGCCGCCGGCTGCAGGAACTGCCAGGCCGAGACGCCGACCGAGCGGGCGACGACGAGCTCGAGCTTCCGGCTCAGCGTCAGCAGGGCGAACATGCCGCCAAAGAGGACGGCGAAGGGGAAGATCTGCTCGGCCACGCTCGGCACCCGGAACAGCGCGAGCTGGACGATGAGCGGCGTCGTGGCGGCCGGTGAGTCGCCGGCGCGCCGCATCAGTTCGACGAAGTCGAGGGTGCCGATCAGGAAGAAGAACGTCCCGAACACGCCCAGGATGGAGCGCGTGAACTGCCTGGTGAGGTAGCGCCCGAAGGTCGTGACGAGCAGCATCAGGCGCGCCTGAAACGGGCCGAGAGCGCCGAGAACGGCAGCAGCAGCGGCGCCGCCGCGCGGGCGAGCAGCGGCCTCACCGTCTGGCCGTAGAGGATGACCGCGGTCGACAGGACGATCGCCGCCACGGGCAGGATGTAGAGCATCGCCGCCGCCAGGGGCGAGCGGACGCTCGCCGTCCAGGCCATGTAGGCGCCGATGCGCGTGGCCGCGACGATCAGGATGGCGGACTGGATGGCGAAGGCACGGCCCTGTCGCGTCGTGCGCGCCTCGCCGATGCAGGCAAAGGCGATCAGCATGAACGCCATCGGATAGAGCGGCGCCGAGAGGCGGTTGTGCAGCTCGGCGCGGAACCGGCCGGCCTGGAACTTGTAGTAGGTCTCGTTCGGATCCTGGTTGAGGAGCTGCCAGGTCGAGCGCTCGCGGGGCTTGTAGACGGCCTTGTCGCCATCGCCTTCGCCGGCTCCACCCGTCGTGTCGCCGGACAGGGCGGAGAGGTTGAGCGCATAGCGCTCGAAGGAGATGATCGAGCTGTTATCCGTGTTCTTGGTCTCGCGCTGGATCGTGCCCTTCTCCAGCATCAGGAAGCTGTTGCCGTCGACATC
This sequence comes from Allobosea sp. 12-68-7, assembly GCA_002279705.1. Lineage (GTDB taxonomy): Bacteria > Pseudomonadota > Alphaproteobacteria > Rhizobiales > Beijerinckiaceae > Allobosea. The sequence continues at coordinate 22,830 of NCCO01000015.1, read as the reverse complement.
GACCGTGCGGCCGCGCTCGGCGATGTAGATCGAGGGCTGGTTGGGGTCACGCCGGTCCTGCATGAAGATGCCGACCAGCGCGTCGCCCGAGCGCTCGCGATAGTGAAACGTGACGCCGGAATCGAGCGACACGAACTGCCCTTCCTTGACGACGTTGGCAACGAAATCGGCGCGGATCAGCGTGATCAGGTCGCGCAGCATCCGGAAGCCTGTCGGCATCACCGAGAGCGTCATCCAGCCGACGAGCAGCGAGACCGCGATCGTCAAAACGATGAAGGGGCGGGTGATGCGATGCGGCGCGACGCCGGCCGCGTTCATGACGATGAGCTCGGAATCGCTGTTGAGCCGGTTCAGCGTGTAGAGCGTCGCCATGAACAGCGCGACCGGCGCGATGCCGGCGATCAGAGCGGGCAGCGACAGCAGGGTGACGGTGAAGAAGATCACGACCGTCTGGCCCTTGCCGGTGATGAGATCGACCTCGCGCAGGGCTTGGGTGACCCAGATCACGCTGGTCAGACCGATCAGCAGCACGATGGCCGCGATCGTCGCCATCTTCAGGATGTAGCGGTCGAGACGCTGAAGCAGCACGCTTGGCTTTTCCGATGGGGCGGCAAGGGGCGCAGCCCCGGCGCTGGTGGTTGGCGGAGAACACCGTATGGTATAGGCGCAATCATGGCGCAAACGGGAATCGTTTGCGGCCGCATCGTTTCGCTCGTCTCGCAACATCGTGAGCCATCCATGTCGCAACGCCTGAAACTCGAGATCAAAGCCCTGCAAGCGATCGGGGGGCAGGACCTCGTGATCCTGCTGTCGGACACGCTGGCTCCCGCCGCGCTCGCCCAGGAGTGGCTGGGCCGGGGCGCCGGCGATTGGCTGGCGCGGGCGGCGGCCGTGGAGCGCTTCAAGGGCAAGGCCTTCTCCGGGCTGACGCTGCTCGCCCCCGAGGGAGCCGGCTATGAGCGTCTCATCGCGATCGGCGTGGGGCCGGAGGCCGAGCGCGGCGAGCTCGATTTCGTCAAGCTGGGCGGCGCGATGGCCGGCATGCTCGGCCATGGCCGCAGCGCCGACGTCATCCTGGCGCTGCCGGAGGGAGCGCTGGAGTCGGGCCAGATCGCCGACATCGCGCTCGGCCTGCGCCTGCGCGCCTATGTGTTCGACCAGTACAAGACCAAGAGCCGCAAGCCCGAGGAAGCCGAGCCGATCGCGGTGACGCTGCGCCTGCCCGATCCGGCGGTGGCGAAGAAGGCGCTGAAGGCGGCCGAGGCGGTCGCCGCCGGTGTCGAGATCGCGCGCAACCTCGTCAACGAGCCGCCGAACGTGCTCCACCCCGAGGAGTTCGCCGACCGCGCCGCCAAGCTCGCCAAGCTCGGCATGGAGATCGAGATCCTCGACGAGAAGCAGCTGAAGAAGATCGGCATGCGCGCGCTGCTCGGTGTCGGCCAGGGCTCGCGGCGCGAGAGCCGCGTCGCGATCATGCGCTGGAACGGCGCCAAGGCCGGCGTCCAGCCGGTCGCCTTCGTCGGCAAGGGCGTGACCTTCGACACCGGCGGCATCTCGCTGAAGCCCGGCGCCGGGATGGAAGACATGAAGGGCGACATGGCGGGCGCGGCCTGCGTCGTCGGGCTGATGCATGCGCTCGCCGCCCGCAAGGCCAAGGTCAACGCCATCGGCATCATCGGCCTCGTCGAGAACATGCCTGACGGCAACGCCCAGCGCCCCGGCGACATTGTCACCTCGTTGTCGGGCCAGACCATCGAGATCATCAACACCGATGCCGAAGGCCGCCTCGTCCTGGCGGATGTGCTCTGGTACACGCAGGAGCGCTTCAAGCCCCGCTTCATGATCAACCTGGCGACGCTGACGGGCGCGATCCTCGTCGCGCTGGCGCAGGAGCATGCCGGGCTCTTCACCAACAGCGACGAACTGTCGGACCGGCTCTCAGCGGCTGGCAAAGCCACCGGCGAGACGGTCTGGCGCATGCCGCTCGGCAAGGCCTACGACAAGATGATCGATTCCAAATTCGCCGACATGAAGAACGCCGCCGGCCGCCATGGCGGCTCGATCACCGCCGCCCAGTTCCTGCAGCGCCATGTCAACGACACGCCCTGGGCCCACCTCGACATCGCCGGCACCGGCATGGGTGCCAAGGACAGCGAGATCAACCGCTCCTGGGGGCCGGGTTGGGGCGTGCGCCTGCTCGACCGGCTGGTGTCGGAGCATTACGAGGCCTGAAACCATTTGGCAGCATCGCCGCTCAACCCGCTGTCGCGCAAAGGCTCTTGATGGCCGAGATCCTGTTCTTCCACCTCCAGTCGCGCCCGCTCGAACAGGTGCTGCCGACGATTCTCGACCGTGCCCTGTCGCGCGGCCAGAAGGTGGTGGTGGAGGTGTCGAGCCAGGAGCGTCTGGGCGCCGTCGACGACCACCTCTGGGCCTATACCGACGACAGCTTCCTGCCCCATGTCACGGCGATGGAGGCCGATGCCGCCGCCAATCCGGTCGTGCTGACGACCCAGGCGCACAACCCGAACGCCGCGCAGGTGCGCATCTGCGCCGAGGGCGTCCGCATTCCCGACGCATTGGACGGCTACGAGCGGATCGTCCTGATATTCGATGGTGACGATCCCGACGCGCTGACCGCAGCGCGCGAGGATTGGAAGAAGGCCAGGTCCTCCGGCCACGCCGCCAGCTATTGGCAGCAGGACGAGACCGGCCGCTGGGAGAAGAAAGCGTGAGATTGTCCGTATTGCTGCTCTGTGCCGCCGCGCTGGGTGGCTGCTCCGTCGATATGGGCGGCTTCACCTTCACCTCGGACACCCGCGAGGGCCGCTCCGGCCCGGTGACGACCACGACGACGAGCAGCCTCACGGCGAGTGTCTCGACGCTGGAGGCGACGCTGACACCCGACGGCGAATGCAGCGCCGGGGCCTCGGTCCGCCCGCTGCCGCCGGCGATCGCCGAGGGCATCACCGAATGCGAGCTGGTGAAGCTGAAGGGCACGAGGCCGACCGATGTCCTGATCGGCGACAGCGGCAAGGGCCAGCGCGAGGTCCAGGTTCTCTATTCCGAGCCCGGCGGCCGCGAGATCTACATGTTCACCGACAACAGGCTCAGCCGGATCGTGAAGCCGGGGCAGGGGTGAGCGAGCAAGCCCGATCGGGAGGGGGGCTCGAGGCCGACGAGAAGCGCGTGCTGTTCGAGCTGCCGCAGCGCTGGCTCGATGACGGGCAGGGTGCACCGATCCGCGCGGCTGTGGTCGACGAGGCCGAACTTCGGGCTCTCAACGCCCTGAAATGACAGAGGCCTGATGCCATGCCATGGGCCCCGATACCGCGCTAGGCCTGCACGTCGACGCGCTCCCCGTCGAACCAGCTGATGTCGTCGGTCGAGACCTGGCCGAAGGTGCGCCGCTGGGCCAACGCCATGCGGATGATGCCGAACGCGGTCACGGGCATCGAGATCAGTGGCATCGGGTCCCTCCTGTCCCAGGTCACGTCGCGCGAGGTGAACAACTGGCGGACATTGTGGAGATAGCGCCTCGGCGTCAGGATCGAGCCCTGGGTTTCGGTCAGGGTCGGATAGAGCTGTTGCATCCTGCCGTGTCGGCGCAGGCCCAGCGGCTGTGCGAACGGCGCGAGGATGGCGGGAGCGAGGTCGGCGGTTTCGACGAAGTGGACGCCGCTGGTCACCCGTGGATTGCATTCGATGGCATGCGGCTGGCCCTCGGCATTGTCGATGAAGTCGAAGGAGATGAAGCCGCTGTGCCCCAGGCGCGCGACGAAGCCCTCGATTAGCGCCGCAATGTCGGGCCGTGCGATGCGTTCGAACGCCACCGCCACGGTGCCGGCCATCACCGTGCCGCGGTAGAGCACCGTCACCTGGACCCGCCCCTGATGCGCCAACGTGAAGCTGCTGACATGGGCGCCCGGCAGGCGGCGCTGCACGACCATGGCGCTCCCGCCCGGGCCTGGCACCGCGGCGCCCGCCTCGTGCAGGGAGACCCCGCGCCCGGAACAGGACAGCACCGGCTTGAGCACGAAGGGGCCGTCGGCGGCGATGCGTGCCGCCTCGGGCGTTCCGAGCGGGGCGGTTGCGGGAACGGGCAGCCCATGGGCCTGGGCCAGCACGGGGAAGCGCGCCTTGTCGTGCAGCGGCAGCAGGATCTCGGGGGGCGGCGCGAACAGGCGCACACCGGCCGGCAGCCGCCCCTGCAGATGGGCGACATGCATCGTTTCCTCCGAGAGAGGCAGCACGAGGTCGATGCGCTCCTCCCGGATGATCCTCAGCAGCGCATCGAGATAGGCGGCCTTGGAGGCCGAGGGCGGGGGCGTGGTCAGGCTCCTGGCGACGCTGTTCGACGCGCCGGTGAGATGGCGGCCGAAAGGCTCCGCGACCACCACGCGCCAGCCCGCGGCATGGAACGAGCGGGCGAAATCCAGCGCCTTGGGCAGCCGTCCGATGGTGAGGAGCAGGCTCGGCATCGGAGGCCGGCTAGCCCGCGCGCAGGCGGGCTTGGGCCATGATCTCGTGATTCGGGCGCGTCGTCAGCCGCGCGACCGGCTCGACCTTGCCGGGCTCCAGCGGGTGGACGTCGAACCGGCGGAACAGCCGCGCCAGGATCAGGGTCGCTTCAAGAGTCGCGAAGGCCGCACCGACGCAGATGCGCGGCCCGAATCCGAATGGCAGATAGGCACCCGGCACCATTTCATGTTCGCGCTCCGGCAGGAACCGATCGGGGTCGAACCGGTGCGGATCGCGCCAGAGCTTCTCATGGCGGTGGATGGTCCAGGGCGCGATCATGATCATCGCGCCGCGCTTGACCTTGTAGCGCCCGATCGTCGTGGCCTCGGCCGCGACACGCGGGATGAAGGTGATCGGCGGATAGAGCCGCATCGACTCCTTGAAGACATTGCGGGTGTAGGTGAGCCGCTTCACCGCCTCGAAGCCGATCTCCCCCGTCCCCGCCACAGCCTCGACCTCGGCGCGGATGCGCTGCGCCACCTCCGGGCGTTCGGCGGCGATGAACAGGGCCCAGGTCAGGGCACTCGCCGTCGTCTCATGGCCGGCGAGGAAAAACACGCCGAGCTGGTCGATCAGCTCCTCGCGGGTGAAGGCCGCGCCCGTCTCCGCATCCCGCGCCGCGATCACCGCCGAGCAGATGTCGTCGAAGCTGGCCCCCGCGGCGAGATGCGATTCGAGCAGCGTGCCCATATGGGCGCGGATGAGGCGGCAGCTTTCCAGCACGTCGGCCTTCTGCGGGATGTCCTTAAACGCCCTGTCGAAGATCAGCCGCCGGATCTCGACATGGGCGACCCGGCGCTCGAAATGCGCGAAGGAGGTGAAGACGTCCCGCGCCACGTCCGTGTCGAGCGACGTCGAGAAGACGGTGCGGCAGATGATGTCGGCCGTGAGCTGGCTCATCGCGAGATCGATCGAGAAGCTTTCGCCGCTGCGGGCCGCCTTTGCGAGCCGCGCCTCGCAATCGTCGAGCGCAGCCGTCATCGCGCCGAAGGCGCGGGTCAGGCGGATATGGGAGAAGGCCGGGTCGATCATCCGCCGCTGCCGCCGCCAGGGCGCGCCATCGGAGATGAAGATGCTGTCGCCGACCAGCGGCCTCAGGGCGCCCACCATCAGATCGTTCTTGGGGTAGATCTCGGTCGGATTGGTCAGCACCGTGCGTGTCAATTCGGGCGCGTTGACGATCAGGATCGAGCGGCGCGAATAGCCGAGCGGGCTGACATCGACCTGATAGGCTTCCTTCGGCAGCAGGCTGAGCAGGTCGCCATCGCCGCGCCAGGCGGCCCGCAGCAGCGCGCTCAACGGACCCAGCGGCCGCGGACGCGGCGGCTCGTAGTCAGGCGCGCTGGTCGGCCGCGCCGGAGCAGCGCTCTCGCCGGCCGCCGGGCATGGTGAAGCGCCCTCGAGATGCGGGCAGGCCGTCGTCAGATGGGTGGCGCGGCTCTCGGTCACAGCCCTTGAAGAGTAGGGCGGCCTGCGGCAATCTGTCAATAATTCTGGACACTCGAAATGTCAGTTGGTCCGCGATGTTGTGGTGGCTGTTTCACGCCTTCATCATCGGTCACATCGTCTTCGGGGCGGTGGGGCTGGTCAGTTTCTGGCCGCCGGTCGTGGGGCGCAAGGGCGCGCCGGTGCACCGCAAATGGGGCAGGGTCTTCACCACCTGCCTGTTGTGGACCGGCTCGTTCGCGATCGGAATCAGCCTGTGCACGCTGGCGGACCCGCTGGGCACCCATCCGCATCTGAAGGATGCCGTGTTCGTGCGCGGCATCTTCGGGGTCATGATGCTGTATCTCGCCATCCTGACCGTCAATCTCGCCTGGTACGGCCTGCAATGCGTCCGCAACAAGCGCGACCATGCCGCCAACCGGCGTGGCGCCAATCTCATCCTGCAGCCGGTGCTGTTCGTGGCGGCGCTCGCCTGTGCCGTCGAAGGCTGGCTGATCGGGCAGCCTCTGATGATCGGCATGTCGGTGGTCGGCTTTGCCACGGTGGCGACCAACCTCGCCTTCATGCTGACGGCCAACCCCGGGCCCAAGGACTGGCTGAAGGAGCATCTCAAGGGGCTCGTCGGGGCGGGAATCTCGGTATACACGGCGTTCTTCGCCTTTGGCGCGGTGCGGCTCATGCCGGAGATCGCGCTCAACCCGATCCTCTGGGCGGTGCCGCTGGTGGTGGGGCTGTCGATCATCATCTACCATCAGGTCAGGATCCGCCTGAGCCTGTTGCCGCGGGCGCGGCAGGGCGCAGCGCCGTGATGGCAGCGGCCCAGGCCGGTTGACGCCGCGCGCGGACCCGACAGCGCTTACCGGGCGAGGGCCGAAAACACTTCGCCGCCGCGGCATAGAATGCGACAAGGTCGAATGCTGCGCGCCCCGGGCCGCGCCTTCGCCCCATCATTGCAGCGCGCAGGAGCAGCCCATCATGGCCGAGCGCTTCGAACGTCACCGCCAGCCCTGGACCGGCGAGGAACTCGACAAGCTGAAGACGCTCGCCAGGAAGGGCATGGCGCTGAAGGCGATCGCCAAGGCGCTGACGCGCAGCGAGGAATCGATCAAGGATCGCGCCAAGCTCGACGGCATCGGGATCGCCAAGCTGCGATAGGGCGCGCTCAGGCGCTCTCCAGCTCCGCGCTCAGCTCCAGCCATTCCTCCTCCGCCGCCTCCAGCGCCGCGGCGAGGTCGGCGCGCTGGCGCGATAGCGTCAGCGCCTTCTCCGGATCGCGGGCGAAGGCCGCGCCATTGCCGAGCACGCCGTCGACCTTCTCGATCAACCCGGTGAGCTTGGCGATCTTGGCCTCGGTCAGGTTGAGCTTCTGGCGCAGCGGCCCCTGCGCCATGCGCTTCGTCGCCGCCTCCTTGCGCTCCTCGGTCTTCGGCTTGGTGCCGGCGGCCTCGGCCGCCTTCTCGCGCCGCGCCGCCTTGGCGCCGCCGAGCACGAGCGCGCGGTAATCCTCCATGTCGCCGTCGAAATTCTTCACCGTGCCGTCGCCGACGATCCAGAGCCGGTCGGCGCAGGATTCGATCAGGAAGCGGTCGTGGCTGACCAGGATCACTGCGCCGGGATAGTCGTTGATGGCGTTGACCAGCGCGGTACGGCTGTCGATGTCGAGATGGTTGGTCGGCTCGTCGAGGATCAGCAGATGCGGCCCCGCGAAGGCCGCCAGCCCCAGCATCAGCCGCGCCTTCTCGCCACCCGAGAGGTTCTTCACCGGCGTGTCCGCCTTCGATGCCGGAAAGCCGATCTGTGCCGCCTTGGAGCGGACCTTCGCCTCCGGCGCATCCGGCATCAGGTCGCGCAGATGGCCGACCGGCGTGTCCTCCATGCGCAATTCGTCGAGCTGGTGCTGGGCGAAATAGGCCGTCTCGAGCTTGGATGATTTGCGCATCGTGCCCGACAGCGGGGCGAGCCGCCCGCCGATCAGTTTGCAGAAGGTCGACTTGCCGTTGCCGTTCGAGCCGAGCAGGGCGATGCGGTCGTCCGGCAGCAGGGTCAGGTTGAGCTTGGAAAGCACCTTGCGCTCGCCATAGCCGGCGCTGGCGTCGTCGAGCACGATCATCGGGGGCGCCAGTGGCCGCTCCGGGCCCGGCAGGCTGAAGGGCTGGACGTCGCGGTCGACGATGGTCGCGATCGTCTCCATCTTCTCCAGCCGCTTGACGCGGGACTGCGCCTGGCGCGCCTTGGTCGCCTTCGCCTTGAAGCGGTCGACGAAGGATTGCAGGTGCTTGCGCTCTGCGTCCTGCTTCTCCTTCGCCTTGGCGAGCTGCATCTGCTTTTCGGCGCGCTGCTTGGCGAAGGAGCTGTAGCCGCCGCGGTAGATCGTCAGCTTGCCCTGGTCGAGATGCAGGATGTGATCGACGCAGGTGTCGAGCAACTCGCGGTCATGGCTGACGACCAGCACGGTGTGCGGATAGCGCTCGAGATAGTCGTAGAGCCAGAGTGTGCCCTCGAGGTCGAGATAGTTGGTCGGCTCGTCGAGCAGCAGCAGGTCGGGCTCGGAGAACAGCACGGCGGCGAGCGCCACCCGCATCCTCCAGCCACCGGAGAAGTCGGAGCAGGGGCGCTGCTGCGCCGCCTCGTCGAAGCCCAGCCCGTAGAGCACGGTGGCAGCCCGTGCCGGGGCCGAATGCGCGTCGATATCGGCCAGGCGCGTGCCGATCTCGGCGATGCGGTGGGGATCGGTTGCGGTCTCGGATTCGGCCAGCAGGGCGGCCCGCTCCGTATCGGCGGCGAGCACCACCTCGATCAGCGAGTCCGGCCCGCCCGGCGCCTCCTGCGCGACGCCGCCGATGCGCCGGCCCTTGGGCAGGCTGATGCTGCCGCCCTCGGGCGAGAGATCGCCCGTGATCATCCGGAACAGGGTGGTCTTGCCGGTGCCGTTGCGGCCGACGAGCCCGACGCGCGATCCGTCGGGCAGCGCGGCGCTGGCATGATCGAGCAACAATCGCTCGCCGAGACGATAGGTGATGTCGTTGATGGTGAGCATCGCGGGGTTCTGGCGCGAAGACCCGGTGAAGGCAATCACGAAAACGACGGGAAACAGGCTGTCATGCTTCCGCCATGATCTCGCCATCCGCCGGCCCGGCGGTCTGATCACCAAGAGGAAGGGACAGTCGACCGATTCGCGGAGAAGCCGACATGCATTTCGATCTGAGTGGTTTCGGCCGGCGCCGGAGTTCGGTTTCCGCCGCCCTGCTGGTGTTGCTGTCGGTCACGATCGGCAGCGCCATGGCCCTTCTGGCGATCGTGCCGATGTCCTGAGGGCCCGGCCTTCAATCAACGTTAACCGCGATCTGTTCTTGTCCGGGGTGCGCGCTTCCGCTGCGGAATACGAGGCCCCGGACTTTGTCGAGCCTGCGAGTGAGACTTCCTGCGGCCATGTTCCTGCTGGCTTGCCTAGCCGTGATCGCGGTCGGTCTCTCCGGATACCGTGCCGTCTCGATCTGGGCCGATGAGGCCGTGCGTGAACGGCTGACCGTGCTGGCGGAGGGGCGTGCCAGGGCGCTCGAGCGCCGCTGGAACCGCTTGATCGCCGAGCTCTCGGTGCAGGCACACAGCGCCCATCAGGTGTCGTCCCTCGACGAAATCCGCGGCTGGATGGAGCTTCCCGAGCAGCGCGCCGCCATCATCGACTATTTCCAGCAGGGCGGCGCGCGCGACGTCGCGGAGCGCATGGCCCGCGCCGGTCTCGGCCAGCGCCACGGTTTCATGCAGCGCCATCTCGAGTTTCACGGCACCTATCTCGCCGCGCTCCGGCAGTTCGACTATGCCGACATCTACCTCGTCGCCCCCAATGGCCGCGTCGTCTACAGCGTCACCAAAGGTGGGGAGTTCGGGCGTCTCCTGAGCGAGTCGGATCTGGCGGAAACCGGCCTGGCGAAGGCGGTGGCCGCCGCGGCCGTCGTCGGGGCCGACCAGTCGGCGGCGGTGGATTTTGCGCCCTATGACGTGGTGGGCGGGGAACCCCGGGCCTTCGTCGCCCAGCGCTTCTACAATCCGGCCTCCCACCAGCCCGTCGGTACCGTCGTGCTCTCGGTCGGCCCGGCCTTCATTGAGGCGGCGCTGGCGTCGGTCGCGGGCTCCTCGCTCGACATCACGACCCATGTCGTCGGTTCCGACGGTTTCCTGCGTTCCGATCCGTCGGCGCGGCTGGCGGGGCGCAGCCCGCGCGAGACGCTGGATCGCAGCCGGTTGTCGAGCGAGGGCATGTTGCGGCTGACCAGCCGCGATGGCGAGCGGCTCGTCGCCGTCGGGCGCGAAGTCTCGGTCGCCGGTGGGACCTGGCTGCTATGGCTGACCAAGACCGATCGCAGTGCCTTTGCCGTGATGGACAAGCTCGACCGGGCCCTCATTCTGGGTGCGCTGGTCGTGATCGGGCCCTTGCTGCTCCTGGCGCTGCTGGTGGGGCTCTCGGTGACGCGGCCGATCGCCGGCCTCGCCGAGGCGCTGGCCGGGATCGCCGCCGGCCGGACCGATCTGCGCATTCCCGGCGAAAGGCGGCGCGACGAGATCGGCGCCATCGCCGCAGCGGTGGCCACAATTCGCCAGAACATGCTGCGCGACGAGAGCCGGCGGCTGGAGGAGCGCGAGGAGCGGGAGCGCGAGTCGGCCCAGCAGCGCTCCATCCTGCTCGCCGATCTGGCGAGCGATCTCGAGCGGTCGGTACTCGGCGTCACCTCGTCGGTGTCGGCGGCCGCCGAGCAGCTCAGCGTCACGGCTCAGGAGCTCTCGGGCGGGGCCAACCGGACGCAGGAGAACGCCGTCACCGTCCATGGCGCCACCTCGCGCGCCGTCGCCAGCATCCGCTCGATCGAGGGCGCCGCGAAGGAGCTGCGCCAGGCGATCGACCGGCTCGACCACGACGTCCAGTCGTCCGATCGGTCGGCGCGTACGGCGAGGGATCATGCCGAGGCGATGGGCAGCGTCGTCGAACAGCTCGCCGCTGGTGCGGCGCGTGTTTCGGATGTCATCGGCCTGATTTCCGACATCGCGGCGCAGACCAATCTCCTCGCGCTCAACGCCACCATCGAGGCGGCTCGCGCCGGCGAGGCCGGTCGCGGCTTCGCCGTCGTCGCTTCCGAGGTGAAGGGTCTGTCGGGCCAGACGGCTCGCGCCATCGACGACATCTCCCGTCAGATCGCCACGATGAACCAGGCGACGGCGGCGACGGTCGAATCGATCGGCGGCATCCAGGACATGATCGGCGGGTTGAGCGATGTGGTGCGGCGCGCCGCCGAGACGATGCGCCACCACCACGGCGTCACCCATGCGATCGTCGAGGATGTCGGCCTCGCGACCAACGAGTTCTCGCGCATCGGCGAGGCGACCAGCCTGGTGTCGGCGGCCTCGCAGCAGACCTCCGAGGCCGCCGCCGCCGTGTCGCGTGCCTCGGCCGAACTGACCGACCTCGCCCAGCAGCTCAAGTCGCGCGTGGCCGGGTTCATCGTCCAGGTCAGGGCCGCCTGAGGGCTGGCGTCCGGTGCTCGGCCGCTTGTCGGGCGAGGGCGCAGCGACTAACCCTTGTGCGATGACGCGCGCCCTCCCCAGAACCGCCTTCTACACCGGCTCCTTCGACCCCGTGACCAATGGCCATGCCGACGTGATCGCCGGCGCGGCGCGCCTGTGCGAGCGCCTCGTCCTCGCGATCGGTGTCCATCCCGGCAAGGCGCCGCTGCTGGACGCCGGCCAGCGCGCCGCGCTCCTGCGGGAGGTCGCCGGGCCGCTCGCCGCGGCGGCCGGGGCGTCGCTGGAGGTCGTGACCTTCGACGATCTCGCCGTCGATGCGGCGCGGCGCGCGGGCGCCACAATCATCGTCAGGGGCCTGCGCGACGGCACCGACTTCGACTACGAAATGCAGATGGCCGGGATGAACGCGACGATGGCGCCCGACATTCAGACGGTGTTCCTGCCGGCCTCGGGCCGCGTGCGCCACATCACGGCCACGCTGGTCCGCCAGATCGCGGCCATCGGCGGCGATGTCTCGCCCTTCGTCCCGGCGCCGGTGCTCGCGGCGCTGAAGGAGCGTTTCGCGCAGCGCTGACGCCGCGCTGCGCCGGCTGTCCGCCGCAGCAGATTTTGGTTTGCATTTTGTGCAGAGCGATGGTGTCTGGGCGAAGTGAATCGGTGTGCCGTCCGCGCCCATCGCCCCCGATCGAGTGTCTCCGATGCGTCTCTCCCGCTATTTCCTGCCGATCCTGCGCGACACGCCCAAGGAGGCCGAGATCGTCTCGCACCGGCTGATGTTGCGCGCCGGCATGATCCGCCAGCAATCGGCCGGCATCTACTCCTGGTTGCCGCTGGGCCTGCGCGTTCTCAACAAGATCAGCGCCGTGGTCCGCGAGGAGCAGAACCGCTCGGGCGCTGTCGAGATCCTGATGCCGACCATTCAATCGGCCGATCTCTGGCGCGAGAGCGGGCGCTACGACGCCTATGGCAAGGAGATGCTGCGCATCAAGGACCGGCATGAACGCGACATGCTCTACGGCCCGACCAACGAGGAGATGGTCACCGAGATCGTGCGGGCTTATGTCAAGTCTTACAAGGACTTGCCGCTCAATCTCTATCACATCCAGTGGAAGTTCCGTGACGAGGTCCGCCCCCGCTTCGGCGTGATGCGCGGCCGCGAGTTCCTGATGAAGGACGCCTATTCCTTCGATCTCGACAAGGACGCGGCCCGCCACGCCTACAACCGCATGTTCACGGCCTATCTGCGCACCTTCGCGCGGCTCGGCCTGAAGGCGATCCCGATGCGCGCCGACACCGGGCCGATCGGCGGCGATCTCAGCCATGAATTCATCGTGCTCGCCTCCACCGGCGAGAGCGAGGTCTTCTGCCACAAGGACTATCTCGACTTCGCGACGCCGCCGGCCGACACCGATTTCGACAGCGTCGAGGGGCTGAAGGGCATCGTCGACAAATGGACGAGCCTCTACGCGGCGACCGAGGAAATGCACGACAAGCCGGCCTTCGACGCGCTTCCCGCGGAGAAGCAGGTCTCGGCGCGCGGCATCGAGGTCGGCCACATCTTCTATTTCGGCACGAAGTATTCCGAGCCGATGGGAGCGAGCGTCACCGGGCCGGACGGCCAGCAGGTGCTTCTGCATGGCGGCTCCTACGGCATCGGTCCGAGCCGGCTCGTCGCCGCGCTGATCGAGGCCGGCCATGACGAGGCCGGCATCGTCTGGCCTGAGGAGATCGCCCCCTTCGACGTGGCGGTCCTCAACCTCAAGGCCGGCGACGCCGAGACGGACGGCGCCAGCGAGCGCCTCTACCGGCACCTGCTCTCGAAGGGCTATGACGCGCTCTATGACGACACCGATGCGCGCCCCGGCGGCAAGTTCGCCACCGCCGACCTGATCGGCGTGCCCTGGCAGATCATCGTCGGTCCCAAGGGGCTGGCCGAGGGCAAGGTCGAGATCAAGCGCCGCGCCGGCGGCGAGCGCGAACTGGTCTCGCTCGAGGCCGCGCTCGACCGGTTCAAGGGCAAGGCGGCGTGAGCGTCGCCACGGACAGTGATCGTCAGGGCGAGGCACCGAGCGGGACGCGGCCCTTCGCCGGCTTCGAATGGCTGCTGGCGGGGCGTTATCTGCGCACGCGGCGGCGAGAGGGCTTCGTCTCCGTCATCGCCGGCTTCTCGTTCCTCGGCATCCTGCTCGGCGTCGCCACGCTGATCATCGTGATGTCGGTGATGAACGGCTTCCGCAAGGAGTTGCTGGAGAAGATCGTCGGCGTGAACGGCCACATCTTCGCGACGCCGATCGACCGCCCGCTCGACGACTACGACATGGTCTCGCAGCGCCTGCGGTCGATTCCCGGGATCCGGCTGGCGATTCCCCTGGTCGAGGGGCAGGCGCTCGCCTCGTCCCAGACGGGCAATGGTGGCGTGCTCGTCCGGGGCATCCGCGAGGCCGACATCAAGGCCATTCCCTTCATCGGCGGCAATGTCCGTCGTGGCACGCTCGACGGGTTCGATCAGGCGGGCGGCGTCGCCGTCGGCAAGCGGCTGGCGGATTCGCTCGGCCTGCAGGTCGGTGATTCCATCAACATCATCTCGCCCAAGGGGGCCTCGACGCCGTTCGGGACGGCGCCGCGCATCAAAGCCTATCCGATCCAGGCGGTCTTCGAGATCGGCATGACCGAGTTCGACGCCTCCTTCGTCTTCATGCCGCTCGGCGAGGCGCAGGCCTATTTCAACCGCGATGGCGACGTGAACGTCATCGAGATCTTCGTCGACAATCCCGACCGCACGCAGGGGGTGCGCGACGCGATCGAGGCCGATGCGCCGCGCCCGCTCGTCCTGTCCGACTGGCGCCAGCGCAACCGCAGCTTCTTCAATGCGCTCGAGGTCGAGCGGAACGTGATGTTCATCATCCTGACGCTGATCGTGCTCGTCGCGGCGCTGAACATCGTTTCCGGTCTGATCATGCTGGTGAAGGACAAGACCGCCGACATCGCCATCATGCGCACCATGGGGGCGACGCGGGGCACCGTCATGCGCGTTTTCCTGATCACGGGAGCGGCGATTGGCGTCTTCGGCACGCTGGCCGGGCTCGCGCTCGGCGTCGTCTTCGCCAAGAACATCAAGGCGATCATGGCCGCGCTGAACTGGATCACCGGCGCCAATCTCTGGGACCCGACGGTTCGCTTCCTGAGCGATATTCCCTCCGTGATCGACTGGGGCGAGGTGACGAGCGTGGTGCTGATGGCGCTCGTCCTGTCGCTGCTGGCCACGCTCTATCCGGCCTGGAAGGCCGCGAGGCTCGACCCCGTCCAGGCGCTGAGGATGGGCTGAAGCGCATGGTCGACACCACGCCCCGAGAAACCCCGGCGCTGTTCCTCTCCCAGGTCGAGCGCTATTACCCCCAAGCCGACGCGCCGCTCGAGATCCTCCGCAAGGCGGATTTCGCGCTCTGGCCCGGCGAACTCGTCGCGCTGGTTGCACCGAGCGGCACCGGCAAGTCGACCCTGCTGCATGTCGCCGGCCTGCTCGAGCGGCCCGACGGGGGCGAGGTCTTCGTCGGGGGCCTGCCGACCACCAAGCTCGACGACAAGGGACGCACCCGCCTGCGCCGCACCGAGATCGGCTTCGTCTACCAGGCGCATCATTTGCTGCCCGAGTTCTCGGCGCTGGAGAATGTCGTCCTGCCGCAGCGCATCCGCGGGCTCGACAAGGCCCTGGCGGAGGAGCGGGCTGCCGAACTCCTGACCTTCATGGGGCTCGGCGAACGGCTCGACCATCTGCCGGGCGAGCTCTCCGGCGGCGAGCAGCAGCGGGTCGCGATCGGTCGCGCCGTCGCCAACACGCCGCGCCTGCTCCTCGCCGACGAGCCCACCGGCAATCTCGACCCGCACACCTCGCTCCACGTCTTCCAGACGCTGGTCGCCCTGGCCCGTGCCTCGGGGCTGGCGGCGCTGATCGCGACCCACAATCTCGATCTGGCGCACCGGATGGACCGGCAGGTCACGATCCGCGACGGGCATGTCGTGCCGCTCTGACGGGGCGCCGTCCTTCGTCGAGGTCGATTCAGATTCTGTTAACCGCCTCAAGCATGCGCGTGCTGCGGATAACGCATGGAGATTGACGGGAACAAACAATGAACTAAAACGAACATATCGAAAACATGAGGGCTTGATCATGATCGTCGCGCGGAAAGTCGCAGCCGGAATCGCCGAGATCGCATCGCTCGGGTTGTTCCTCGGCATGGTCTGGGTCTGGGCCGCCCTGTTCTGCGCGCCGGGCATCTGACGATCCACAACGGCGACGATCGGGACCATGGCGCCGCACCCGCCGCCGCCGCATAAGGGGACGAGGGCGACAGGCGAGTCGCCCGAAACAACCCTGCAGGCGGATGATGGCACGCGAACCCGACGACAGCCGCGTTCTCTCGGAAGTCGGCTTCGTCCATCTCCATGTCCATTCGAGCTATTCGCTGCTCGAGGGCGCCCTGATGGTCGGCACCCTCGCCAAGATGGCGGCGGCGGACGGCCAGCCCGCGCTGGCGCTGACCGACACCAACAACCTCTTCGGGGCGCTCGAATTTGCCGAGAAGATGACCGGCGTCGGCGTGCAGCCGATCGCGGGCGTCCAGCTCTCGCTCGACTGTGGCGACGAGACCGAGGCCGGCCGGGGTAGGGCGCTGCCGCAAATCCCCCCCCATCTCGTCCTGCTGGCGATGAACGAAGCCGGCTACGGCAATCTGATGACGCTCGTCACGCAGGCCGCGCTGGCCAGCGGCGGCAGCGGCCAGCCGGTCTCCAATCTCGATGCGCTCGCCGCCCATCATGAGGGTCTGATCGCGCTGACCGGCGGGCGGGGCGGGCCGCTCGACGTCGCGCTGCGCAACAATCAGTTGCCCCAGGCCCGTGCCCGGCTGGCGACGCTCTCGGCCATCTTCGGCGACCGGCTCTATGTCGAGATCCAGCGGCATGGTGGAGACGGCGATGCGGCGGTCGAGGCGCATTTGCTGCAGCTCGCCTACGAGGCGGACCTGCCGATCGTCGCGACCAACGAGCCCTTCTTCGCCAAGCCCGCTGATTACGACGCCCATGATGCGCTGCTGGCGGTGGCCGCCGGCCGGCTGGTCTCGGATGGCGAACGCCGCCGCGTCACGCCCGAGCATTACTTCACCAGCCGCGCCGAGATGAAGCGGCGCTTCGCCGATCTGCCCGAAGCGCTGTCGGCCACCGTCGAGATCGCGATGCGCTGCACCTGGCGCGTCGGCCTGCGCAAGCCCATCCTGCCGCGCTTCGGCGAGGAGGGCCACGACGAGGCCGAGGAACTGCAGCTCCAGGCCAAGGCCGGCCTCGCCGCCCGCCTCGCCAAGCATGGGCCGGCCGACGGCTACGGCGTCGAGGATTACGAGAAGCGGCTCGATTTCGAGCTGTCGATCATCACCCGGATGAAGTTCCCGGGCTATTTCCTGATCGTCGCGGACTTCATCAAATGGGCCAAGGATCATGACATCCCCGTCGGTCCGGGCCGTGGTTCGGGCGCGGGTTCGCTCGTCGCCTATGCGCTGACGATCACCGACGTCGATCCGCTGCGCTTCGGTCTGCTGTTCGAGCGCTTCCTCAACCCCGACCGCGTCTCGATGCCGGATTTCGACATCGACTTCTGCCAGAACCGGCGCGAAGAGGTCATCGACTACGTCAAGCATCGCTATGGCGAGGAGCGGGTCGCGCAGATCATCACCTTCGGCACGCTGCTCGCCCGCGGTGTGCTGCGCGACGTCGGCCGTGTGCTCGAGATGCCCTATGGCCAGGTCGACCGGCTGACCAAGCTCGTACCCCAGAACCCGGCCAAGCCGATCTCGCTGAAGGACGCTATCGAGGGCGAGCCCAAGCTGCAGCAGGCGGCGCAGGAGGAGCCGATCGTCGCCCGCCTGCTTGAGATCGGCCAGAAGCTCGAGGGGCTGCACCGCCACGCCTCGACCCACGCCGCCGGCGTCGTCATCGGCGACCGCCCGCTCGAACAGCTCGTGGCGCTCTCGGTCGATCCGCGCACGGGCATGCGCGTCACCCAGTTCAACATGAAATGGGTCGAGCAGGCCGGCCTGGTGAAGTTCGACTTCCTCGGCCTGAAGACGCTGACCACCCTGACCACGGCGGTGAAGCTGATCGCCCAGCGCGGCATCGCCATCGACCTGGCGAGCCTGCCCTTTGACGATCCGCCGACCTACGCCATGCTGGCCCGCGGCGAGACGGTCGGCGTGTTCCAGGTGGAATCGGCGGGCATGCGCAAGGCGCTCGTCGAGATGAAGGCCGACCGCATCGAGGATCTGATCGCGCTGGTCGCGCTCTATCGGCCGGGCCCGATGGACAACATCCCGACCTATTGCCGCCGCAAGCTGGGTCAGGAGGAGCCGCGCTATCTCCATCCCGGCATGGCGCCCTATCTCTCCGAGACGCATGGCATCATCGTCTATCAGGAGCAGGTGATGCAGGTCGCCCAGGCGCTCTCGGGCTACTCGCTCGGCGAAGCCGACCTGCTGCGTCGCGCCATGGGCAAGAAGATCAAGGCGGAGATGGACGCTCAGCGCGACCGCTTCGTGAAGGGTGCGATCGCCAACGGCATCAAGCCGGAGACGGCCTCCGAGATCTTCGACCTGCTGGCGAAGTTCGCCGACTACGGCTTCAACAAGAGCCATGCGGCGGCTTACGCCGTGGTCGCCTTCCAGACCGCCTATCTGAAGGCCAATTACCCGGTCGAGTTCCTGGCGGCGTCGATGACGCTGGACATGGGCAACACCGACAAGCTCTCGGAATTCCGCCGCGATGCCGAGCGGCTGGGCATCAAGGTGCTGCCGCCGGCGATCAACCGCTCCGGCGTCGAGTTCGACGTGCATGAAGGCGCGATCCACTACGCGCTCGGCGCGATCAAGGGTGTCGGCCGTGTCGCGGTGGAATCCGTCGTCGCCGCGCGCGCCACCGGCGGTCCCTTCCGCGACCTCGCCGACTTCGCCCGGCGCATCGACACCAAGCTCGTCAACCGCCGCACGGTCGAGGCCCTGATCGCGGCCGGCGCACTCGACGCGCTCGAGCCCGAGCGGGCCCGCGCCATGGCGGCCATCGATGGCATGCTCGCGCTCTCCAACCGGACCCGCGAGGCGGCGCTCGGCGGCCAGTCCGAGCTCTTCGGCGGCGGCATGGTCCAGGAGGCCTTCCGCATTCCGCCGGTCGAACCCTGGGCCCCGGCCGAGCGCCTCAAGCGCGAGCACGACGCGGTCGGCTTCTTCCTGTCGGGCCATCCGCTCGATGATTACGAGCATGTCCTGAAGCGGCTGCGGGTGCAGCGCTTCGCCGATTTCGCCCAGACCGTGCGCGCCAACGGCACCGGCGTCGCCAAGGTCGCGGTCTCCGTGATCGACCGTTCCGAGCGGCGGACCAAATCCGGCTCGAAGATGGGCATCGTCAACCTGTCGGACCCGAGCGGGCAGTTCGAGGCGATCCTGTTCTCGGAGGCGCTGCAGCGCTATCGCGACCTGCTGGAGCCGGGCAGGGCGCTGGTCTTGCGCCTGTCGGCCGTGCTCGACGGCGAGGATGTCCGCCCGCGTATCGAGGATGTCGAGGTGCTCGACGAGCTCGCCGCCCGGCAGAAGCAGGATCTGCTGGTCTATCTGCGCGACGACAAGGCGCTCGCCTCGATCGCCGAGCGCGTCAGACCCCGTGGTGACGGGCTCAAGGCCGACGGCAAGATCGCTCTGGTGATGATCCTCAACGACGGTGCCCAGGAGGTCGAGATCGAGCTTCCGGGCCGTTATCCGGTAAACCAGCAGATCGCCAACGCCGTCAGGGCGGCGCCGGGCGTGGTCAGCGTCGAACTGCGCTGAATTGCACGGGCTGGGCTTGTGCGGGCCAGCCGGCAATGCATTCTGGCGGACCGACGCCAAAGCCTGCCAGAACGGTGGTGCGTGGCGCCGATGCCGGGGGCAGCCGTGAAGCACTACGTCGCGCAGATTCCGATGAGCCTCTTCGTGCCCGAGGCGATGCACTGGGCCATCAAGGATGTGCTCGAGGGCGAATACGAGACCGGCTATGACGGTGTCGGGCTCGACATTCTCGACATCGGCGCCAATGTCGGGTCCTTCGCGCTCTGGGCGACGGCGCGTTGGCCGGGCAGCCTGGTGACCTCCTATGAGCCGCATCCGGGCACCTTCGAGCTGCTCCAGCGCAATACGGCTCGGCGCCGCGACATCGTCGCGGTCAACGCCGCCGTCTTTCCCGGCAGCGCCACGACGGCGAGCTTCGTCAGCCGCTTCGCCGGCGACGGCGAATCCGGGCTCGCCTCCTATGCCGGCGATACCTTCGTCGACGGGGCGATGGTCGAGTGCTACGAGGTGGCGGTGATCGACCCCGCCAGCCTGCCCTCCGCGGACATCGTCAAGATCGATATCGAGGGCGGGGAGGGCGACGTGCTCGACAGCCTCGACCTGTCGAAGACCTCGCTCGTCCTGCTCGAGTACCAGAACCGCAAGAACCGCCTCCAGCTCGAAGCCCGGCTGCGTGCCGATTTCGATCTGATCGATACGGTCGAGCACATCTGGGATCCCCTGCTCGAACAGCGCTGCTACCGGCCGGATCTCGCCGGCGACGTCTATGGCCGGATGTTCGCGGCCCGCAGGGGCATGACACGACTGACGCGCGCCGCCGGCCGCTGAGGCGGCGCCACCCGCGGACAACGCGCCTCGGCTCAGCTCACGGGGGCTTCCTGACGCGTCTGCACGCGGTCGCGGCCCAGGCGCTTCGAGCGGTAGAGCGCGCCGTCGGCATCCTGCAGCAGCTGGTCGAACGGCTGCGAAGCGGTGTCGCCCGCGGCGACGCCGATGCTGAGCGTCGGCGCACTCGGCAGCCCCGGCCTCGCTGCGAGCGCACTGGCGAAGGCCTGCCGCAGCCGCTCGGCGACGCGCATGCCCTCCTGCAGGCCGAGACCCGGCAGCATCACCACGAATTCGTCGCCGCCATGGCGCGCGACGATGTCGCCCTGGCGCAGCTGGCTTCGGGCCGTGTCGGCGAAGAGCCGCAGGATCTCGTCGCCGGCGGCATGGCCATGGGTGTCGTTCAGCGTCTTGAAGTGGTCGATGTCGATCAGCAACAGCGCTGCCCGCTGCGGCCGGCCGGTGTGGCCGGACAGGGCGGCGACCGCGCGGTCGAGACCGCTGCGATTCATCGCCCCCGTCAGGGGATCGCTCTCGGCGAGGGCGGCGAGCTGGCTGCTGCTGCGCTCCGCCGCCAGCAGCAGCAGGGCATTGCCGCGGGCGAGGACGAGCGCCGCGGCGCCCGCCGCGGCCCAGTGCATCGGCACAGGGTGAGGCGGAAAGAGCTCGTCGCCCAGATGGCCGTTCAGCGCGAGGACCGCCCGGACGAGGAAGAAGACGCTGGTCGGCAGGAAGAGCGCGACGAGGATCCAGGCCGATCGCAGGCCGCTGGTCCGGGCGAGGCGGAAGCCCTCGCGGGCCACCGCGGCATCGCAGCATCCCATCAGCAACGCGACCAGGGCTACGCGCTGGGAAAAGCCGCTCGGCTCGATCCACAGGATCAGCAGGATCATCGGAGCGGCGAGCCCGACCGCATAGTGCCAGGGCTTCGTCCGCAGCCCCGCGAAGCTGCGCACGCTGACGAGAACCAGCAGGTAGCCGGCCCAGGTCAGGGTGTTGGCGAGGCCGATCGAGATTGCGTCGGACACGCTCCCGCGCAGCACGACGAGGACGACGCCGGTGCCGATCAGCAGGCTGCTCAGGCCCCACCACAGCGGCCAGCGCCCGAAGCGCCCGGTCGCAAACGCGCTGAGCTGCAGCAGGCCGAGGATGAGCGAGGTGGCGGCGGCCACGGCATAGATCGTTCGCAGGTCGATAAGCACGGGCGGGTGTCCGGTCGGGCTCCGACTTCTCTAGCGCAACGGATCGGAGCGGTCTTGCATCATTCACGGGCGCGCCGGTCTGGTGGCGCAGGCGCCATTTGCCGGCGCCGCAGCCTTGCATTCGCGGCGCTTCCCCTGTATGGCGCAGCCCATCCCACATGGGGAGCACCGCCTCGGCTTCGAGGCGATCCGGTGACTTGGCAGCTCATGCCTCGTTCATTCGCACCCCAGAGGCTCAACCGGAAGGACGTTACAGACCATGGCTCTGCCTGATTTTTCCATGCGCCAGCTCCTCGAAGCCGGGGCCCATTTCGGCCACCAGGCTCACCGCTGGAACCCGAAGATGTCGCCCTATATCTTCGGCACGCGCAACAACATCCACATTCTCGACCTGTCGCAGTCGGTGCCGATGCTGTCGCGCGCCCTGCAGGCTGTGTCGGACACCGTCGCCCGTGGCGGCCGCGTGCTCTTCGTCGGCACCAAGCGCCAGGCGCAGGACGCCATCGCCGACGCCGCCAAGCGCTCGGCCCAGTACTATGTCAACTCCCGCTGGCTCGGCGGCATGCTGACCAACTGGAAGACCATCTCGGCCTCGATCCAGCGCCTGCGCAAGGTCGACGAGCTGCTCGCCGGCGGCGGCAGCGGCCTGACCAAGAAGGAGCGCCTGATGCTCGCCCGCGAGCGCGACAAGCTCGAGAAGGCGCTCGGCGGCATCAAGGACATGGGCGGCACGCCCGACATGATCTTCGTGATCGACACCAACAAGGAAGCGCTCGCGATCAAGGAGGCCCAGCGCCTCGGCATCCCGGTCGCCGCCATCATCGATTCGAACTCGGATCCGGACGGCATCACCTTCCCGGTCCCGGCCAATGACGATGCCGGCCGCGCCATCCAGCTCTATTGCGACCTCGTCGCCCGCTCGGCGATCGACGGTATCTCGCGCGCCTCGGGCGACCATGGCGTCGATCTCGGCGCTGCCGAGGCCCCGATGATCATCGAGGAGGCTCTCGCCGAGCCGGCTGCCGCCGATGCGGGCGTGCCCTTCGAGCTGCTGACCGCCCCGCGCGGCGCGCCCGACGACCTGATGAAGCTCTCGGGCATGGGTCCCGAGCTGGTGCAGAAGCTCAACGACGGCGGGCTGTTCCACTTCTGGCAGTTCGCCGCGATGTCGCCGGCCGATCTGACCAAGATCGACCAGGACCTGAAGCTCGGGGGCCGCATCGAGCGCGAGGGCTGGGTCGCCCAGGCGCGCGAGCTCGCCGACGCCTGAGCCTGCCAGACGGGATGCGGCGCGTCATTGGCGCGTCGCAATCCGGCTGCTGATGAGACAACGATGAACGCCGACCAGCGCCGACGCCGGAAACGGAGCGTCGGCGTTGCTCCATAGGAGCCGGTCCGGCCGGGATCCGCGGCAGCCCGCCATGCGGCGCCGCACGACAGACGAGGATGACGAAGAT
>NCCO01000211.1:5580-10899 GCA_002279705.1 Allobosea sp. 12-68-7 | reverse complement strand
GGGAATCACCGCCACACGCGCCGAAATCGCGCTCATCGAGCGCGCGATGTCGTCGGCCAGCGAAATCACGCGGGAGGACTTCGTGCCGGGCGCGGGCTCCAGCTCGTAGAGCGTCACAACCGGGCCGGGGCAGGCCTGGACGATTTCGCCCCGCACATTGAAGTCTTCCAGAACGCCTTCGAGCGCGCCGGCATTCTGCTGCAGGATTTCGGTGGGGATTGCGGCTTCGACCGCCGGCGGCTCGCCGAGAATGGCGATGTCGGGCAGCTCGAAGGGCGCCGGCGGCGCGAAGCGGATCTCCGCACGCTCCGGCACCGGCGCAGCCACCGGGACGGCGACGGGCTCCGGCACCGCCATCTCGGCCCGCGCGCGGCGGGTCACGACGACACCGCGCGCCGGCCCGGCCGAGACCGCTTCGACGATCGGGGCCTGCGCGGGAAGTGGCGCCGGCGCGACGGCTGTGACCATCGCCTGCGCAGCCGGGCGCATCGCGACCGCCCGGACAGGCGTTGCATGCTGCGGCTCAGCCTTGCGGTCCGCGCTCCGGACCGGCGGCCTCGCGACGACGGGCGCGGACGGCCTCACGGGACGTGGCACGGCGGCCGCCCGGCTCGTCTCGTCCTCCCCGACATCGGCGGCGACGACCTCCCAGAAGGCGTGATCCGAGATCAGGTCGAAGGGAGTCAGCGGAGCCGGCTCAGGAAGCTCTTCCGAGACGGCCTCATCGACGGCCGGATGGCCGGGCCTGTCGAGGAGCGGCTCGGCTTCGATCGCCTCGGCATCGGATTCCCAGTCAGGCAGCGGAGCTTCGGCCCCGGCGCCGCGCGCCCAGACGCTGCCGATCAGACGATCCGGCGTGCGCCAGAACCGGACCTGCGGGGGCTTGGGCGGGGGCGGCGCAGCGAGAACCTCGGCGGGCTTCACCAACGCCAGCGGATTGCCGGGCGAGCGGACGTAGACCGGGCCGCCCTGCCCCGTGGGCAGCTCCGGCGCATCGTCGGAAAAGGCTTCGGCAGCAATCTCTTGCGCGGAGGTGTGAAGGCCGGAATGACGCATGAGAAACCGCGGAGGCTGGCGCAGAAGACAGGCTCCAAGGGGTATCGGCCCCGCGTTAAGACGCGATGAACAGGCGAGCCGGGCGCAGCCTCGGGCGCGCTCCGTCAGCCCGGCGAGAAACACGCGATCGCCTCTGCGCCGGCGTCGGCCCGCCTAGCTCACCCGCTGCGCCTCGGGAAAGCGGGCGCCGAAGGCCCCTTCCCGCTCGGGCGGCAGCCGGACCGTCAGGTCGAGCGTGCCGTCCTCGGCGTCGCGGCGTTCGAGGATCTCGCCATTGGCGTGCAGCCAGGCCAGCGACTGGCCGTCCCCGGGGGGCAAGGCCAGGCGATAGATCGGGCGGCTGCGGGCGATTCGGCTCTCGATCGCGTCGGTCAGCCGTCCGACGCCGTCGCCGGTCAGGGCCGAGACCAGGACCGGACGCGAGACCTCGGGCTTCAGACCGGTGAGGCCGAGCTGGCGCTCGCGCTCCTCCGGCGCCAGCAGATCGGACTTGTTCCAGACCTCGACGACACGCTGGCCGTCATCGGGGTCGATGCCGAGATCGCGCAGGATCGCCTGGACGTCGGCGGCCTGGGCGGTGGTGTCCTCATGCGCGACGTCGCGGACATGAAGCAGCACATCGGCCTCGATCGCGTCCTCCAGCGTGGCGCGGAAGGCGGCGACGAGCTGGGTCGGCAGGTCCGAGATGAAGCCCACCGTGTCCGACAGCATGATCCTCGCGCCATGCGGCAGCTTGAGCGCGCGCGCGGTCGGGTCGAGCGTGGCGAAGAGCATGTCCTGCGCCAGCACCTCGGCGGAGGTCAGCCGGTTGAACAGCGTCGACTTGCCGGCATTGGTGTAGCCGACCAGCGCGACGACCGGATAGGGCACGCGCTTGCGGCTGGCGCGATGCAGGCCGCGCGTGCGCTTGACCGCCTCCAGATCGCGCTCGATCTTGGTCATGCGCTCCTGGATGATGCGCCGGTCGGCCTCGATCTGGGTTTCGCCGGGGCCGCCGAGAAAGCCGAAGCCGCCGCGCTGCCGCTCGAGATGGGTCCAGGACCGCACCAGCCGGCTCTTCTGGTAGTTGAGATGGGCGAGCTCGACCTGCAGCGCGCCTTCCTTGGTGCGCGCCCGACGGCCGAAGATTTCCAGGATCAGGCCGGTGCGGTCGATGACCTTGCAGCCGAAGGCCTTTTCGAGATTGCGCTGCTGCACCGGCGACAGGGCGCAGTCCATCACGACGAGGCCGATCTCCTCGAGCTTGATGCGCTCGGCGATCTCCTCGACCTTGCCCTTGCCGAGATAGGTCGCCGGTCGCAGCGCGGTCAGCATGACCTGGATCGGCTCGACGACGGTCAGGTCGATCGCCGCCGCCAGACCGACGGCCTCGTCGAGGCGCGCGGCAAAGGAGCGCTGGTTGGCGTCCCCGGCACCGCGACGCTGCTGATAGGGGCCGACGACATAGGCGCGGGTGTTGGCCGCGATCTCGCGCTCGATGGCGTCGAGCGGCTTGGTGGCCGCCCGCGCCTCGTCCGCATCGCTGCGGGCGCCCATCGGGGTCAGGCCTTGTCCTGTTCCTCGGGCTCGAACAACTGCACCGGCTGGCCGGGCATGATCGTCGAGATGGCGTGCTTGTAGACGAGCTGCGAATGCCCGTCGCGGCGCAGCAGCACGCAGAAATTGTCGAACCAGGTGACGACGCCCTGCAGCTTGACGCCGTTGACGAGAAAGATCGTCAGCGGAATTTTCTGTTTGCGAACGTAGTTGAGGAACGTGTCCTGAAGGTTTTGAGCCCGCTCTGCGGCCATGGGTAGCCCCTGTTGTTGGGATCGCTCATCGGGTTCAAGCCCGCGATCCAATTCGTCCCGTTGGCGGCGCGGGACCGCGCGCTGCTTCAGGACACCGATCCCGCATTAGATCGCCGACTCCGCCGACAACGCAAGTGCAACATGGCTTCGCAATGCGGCAAAAAGCCTGCGCCGCGCGCAAGCGCGCATGCAAGCCATACCTGCCGGCGTCAGCCCACGCCGAGCGATTTCAGCTTCCGATGCAGGGCCGAGCGCTCCATGCCGATGAATTCGGCGGTCCGGGAGATGTTCCCGGAGAAGCGCGCGATCTGCGCGATCAGGTATTCGCGCTCGAAGATCTCGCGCGCGTCGCGCAGCGGCAGGCTCATCAGGCGCTCGCCGCCGGAGCCGGACGGCGTCGTCGGCACCATGGCGCCGACCTCGGCCGGCAGCATGTCGACGGTGATGTCGGCGGTGGGATCGCCCTTGGTCAGGATCATCAGCCGCTCGACATTGTTTCGGAGCTCGCGAATGTTGCCCGGCCATTCATGCGACTGCAGGACCGCCATGGCGTCCTGCCCGATCCGGCGCTTGGGCAGGCCGGACGCGATCGAGATCTGCTCCATGAAGAACTCGATCAGCTCCGGCACGTCCTCGCGGCGCTCGGACAGCGCCGGCACTTTGACGGGCACGACCGAGAGCCGGTGATAGAGGTCCTCGCGGAACTGCCCGCCCGAAATCAGCTGGGCGAGGTCGCGGCTGGTGGACGAGATGACGCGGACATCGACATGGACCCGCGTCGCGCCGCCGACACGCTGGAAGTTCTGGTCGACCAGCACCCGCAGGATGCGGTTCTGGGTCTCGCGCGGCATGTCGCCGATCTCGTCGATGTAGAGCGAGCCGCCATGGGCCTCCTCCAGCGCGCCGACGCGGCGGGAACGGCCGTCCCCGGCCTCGACGCCGAAGAGCTCCTCTTCCATCGTCTCGGGGGTGATGGTGGCCGCGTTGATCACCACGAAGGGGCCGGTGGCGCGCGTCGAGGCCTCGTGCAGGGTGCGGGCGGCCAGTTCCTTGCCGCAGCCGGGCTCACCGGTGATGAGGACGCGCGCATTGGTCGGGGCGACGCGCTCGATCGTCTGGCGCAGCTGGTTGACGACGGTCGACTTGCCGACGATGCGGCTGGCCTGGACCGAACCCTTCTTCAGTTCGCGCACCTCGCGCCGCAGCCGCGACGCCTCCAGCGCCCGCTCGGCGACGAGGACCAGCCGGTCGGCCTTGAACGGCTTCTCGATGAAGTCGTAGGCGCCGCTCTTGATGGCCGAGACGGCGGTCTCGATGTTGCCATGGCCCGAGATCATCACCACCGCGAGGTCGGGATGAGCCTGCTTGACCAGCTCCAGCACCTGCAACCCGTCGAGGCGGCTGCCCTGGAGCCAGATGTCGAGAAAGACGAGATTGGGACGGCGCGCTGCGATCGCCGCGAGCGCCTCGTCGGCGGAGCTCGCCTTGCGCGTCCGATAGCCCTCGTCCTCGAGCAGGCCGGCGACCAGCTCGCGGATGTCGGCCTCGTCGTCGACGACCAGAATGTCAGCGCTCATAGGCGTGCCCCATCATGTTGTTGCCGTCCCGCCGCCGCATCGCGAACTGGGTCGCCGCGGCCGCCTTCCGGGTTCTCCTCCGCCGGCCCGGCCTCCGGGAACCAGAGCCGGACGCGGGCCCCGCGCCCGCCCTCGCCCGCATCCGGACGATCGAGCAGGTCGATGCCACCGCCATGGTCCTCGAGGATCTTGCCGACGATCGCGAGGCCCAGCCCGGTGCCGCCCTCGCGGGTCGTCATATAGGGCTCGAGCAGCTTCTGGCGCTGGTCGGCCGGCAGCCCCTTGCCGTTGTCGATCACGTCGATGACGATGCGGCCATCCTCGCGCCGCTCGAAGACGACATCGATCCGTCCGGGGCCGCGCTCGTCCATCGGCACGGCCTCGATCGCCTCGGTGGCGTTCTTGATCACATTGGTCAGGGCCTGGGAGAGCAGGCGGCGATCGAAGCGCGCGATCGCCGGCCCCTCGGGCAGGCTCTCGGTGATCGTCAGCTCGGGATTGCCGACGCGCATCAGAAAGACGATCTGGCGGACCGTCTCGGCGATGTCGTCGCGGGCCAGCGAGGGCTTGGGCATGCGGGCGAAGGAGGAAAATTCGTCGACCATGCGGCGGATATCCTCGACCTGACGGACGATCGTCGCCGTGCACTGCTCGAAGATCTCCTTGTCTTCCACGATCACGCGGCCGAACTTCCGCCGGATGCGCTCGGCCGAGAGCTGGATCGGCGTGAGCGGATTCTTGATCTCATGGGCGATGCGGCGCGCCACGTCCGCCCAGGCGGCGGTGCGCTGCGCCGAGACCAGATCGGTGATGTCGTCGAGCGTCACCACGAGGCCGGCGCCGGCCCCCTCGCCCTCGCGGGCGGCGCGGACATTGACCATGCGGTCGCGTCCTAA
>NCCO01000211.1:0-5522 GCA_002279705.1 Allobosea sp. 12-68-7 | reverse complement strand
TCGGCCGAGCGGTTGATGATGGTGATGTGGCCATCGCCATCGAGGCTGAGCACGCCGGATGAGACGCCCGACAGCACGGTCTCGGTGAAGCGGCGCCTGCGGTCGATGACCTCGCTGGCGGTGACCAGCCCGTCGCGCTGGCGGCGGAGTTCCGCGGTCATCTTGTTGAAGGTCTCGCCGAGATGGGCGAGATCGCCCTCGGAACGGCGGATCGGAACCTGAACGTAGAAATTGCCGCTGGAAACCTGGTCGGTGGCGTGGATCATCCGGCGGATCGGCGCGACCAGCGCATTGGCGAAGCTCAGGCCGAGCCAGATCGCCGAGAGCAGGAGGATGACGGCGATCAGCCCGTACATCGAGGCGAAGGCGATCTGGACGCCCCTCCGCCGCGCGTCGATCGAAAGATACTCGGTCGCCGCGGACCGCGCGATGGCCGGGAACTCGACCGCGAGCGGATCGACCTGCCGCGCAATGTGGAGGAAGGCGTTGTCATAGGCCGGCAGCTTCATCAGCGCGCCGAAGACCCGGCCGGTTGGGGGTACCACGCAGATCGGCTCGGGCGAGGCCATGGCGTCGTCGAAGGCCGCCTGATCGGGCTTGGGCGCATCGCGCAGCACGTCGATGTTGGCGCGCGCCAGAACCTTGTCGGGAGACTGCATGATCGCGACGACGGGAACGCCGAGCGCCGTCGCCCGCGCCGTCAGGAAGCTGTCGAACCACTTGCGGTCGACATCATAGGCGGCCCTGGCCCGGGAGAGATCGTCGGAGAGCAGCCGGATCTCGCGGCCGAGCGACTGGCATTGCGAGCCGGCATAGGCATCGGCGACGTCGACGGAGCGAAAGATCGCGTCGCGCATGCGGTCCGAAAACCACGGTTCGAGACCGCGCTCGATCGTCACCGTGGCGATGATGGCGACGAGGATCGCGGGCAGCGCCGCAATGATGCTGAACAGGCCGACGATCCGGACATGCAGCCCCGCCGCCGCGGCACCAGCCCGGCGCGCACGGATCAGGACCGCGGTCTCGAAGGCGACGACGACGAGAAGCAGCAGGATCAGCAGCGCGTTGAGGACGAAGACGCCGACGACGACCTGATGGACAGGGACCACCGGCGTGACACCGGACAGCACGAGGAAGGTGACCAGCGCAGACACCAGCGCGAAGACGACGACGGTCGCTCCCAGCCAGCCGGACACGCGTCGCGGCGTGTCCTCGGCGCGCGGCACGATCCTCAGGTCACTCGGGGATGCAGACACGATCGCAGACAACTCCTTGGCGCCCGGCGCACAGGACGCGCCCGGCCGCAGCGCCGAACTGATGCGCCGCCGCAACGGTGTTGTCAAAATATGACATATGAAAGGCGGAGCCGCGCCGCCGTCCGTCTCACCGGGGTGAGCGCACCACCTGCATGTCGAGCTCGCGGATCTTCTTGCGCAGGGTGTTGCGGTTGAGCCCGAGCAGTTCGGCCGCACGGATCTGGTTGCCGCGGGTCGCCGCGAGCGCTGCGGCGATCAGGGGCGGCTCGACCTCGCGCAGAATGCGGTGATAGAGGCCCGGCGGCGGGATATTGTCGCCGAAGCCACCGAAATACTGGTTGAGATGGCGCTCGACCGAACCCGACAGGGTCTCGGCCCGCTCCTGCGCGGGGCTGCCGGAGAAGCTCGCCGTCGCCGTCGCCGGCTGCAGCTCCGCCTCGATGATCGGGGCGGTGATGGTTTCCTGGGGATAGAGCGCCGCGAGGCGGCGCACGAGGTTCTCCAGTTCGCGGACATTGCCCGGCCAGCGATAGCGCCGCATGACGTCCATCGCTTCCGAATCGATCTGCTTGCGCGGCAGACCCTCCTTCTCGACCAGCGAGAAGAAGTGACGCGCGAGGTCGGAAATATCCTCGACGCGCTCGCGCAGGGGCGGCAGGCGGATCGGCACCACATTGAGGCGGAAGAACAGGTCCTCGCGGAACAGACCCTGGGCAATCGAGATCCGCAGGTCCTTGTTGGTCGCCGCGACGATGCGGACATTGGTCTTGATCGGGGTGCGGCCGCCGACGGTGGTGTATTCGCCCTGCTGCAGAACGCGCAGCAGGCGCGTCTGCGCCTCCATCGGCATGTCGCCGATCTCGTCGAGGAAGAGCGTGCCACCCTCGGCCTGCTCGAAGCGGCCCGAGGAGCGGGTCAGCGCGCCGGTGAAGGCGCCCTTCTCGTGGCCGAAGAGCTCGGATTCGATCAGGTCCTTCGGGATCGCGGCCATGTTGATCGCGACGAAGGGGCCGTTCTTGCGCTTGCCGTAATCGTGCAGGGCGCGGGCGACGAGTTCCTTGCCCGTGCCGGATTCGCCATTGATCATCACGGTCAGGTCGATCGGCATCAGCCGGGCGAGCGCGCGGTAGACGTCCTGCATGGCCGGAGAGCGGCCGATCAGCGGGATGTCGTCGGGCTCGGCCGCATTCGCCCGGGCCCCCTCGCCGCGCGGGCGCGACAGGGCGCGGCCGACGATGGCGACGAGTTCCTTCAGGTCGAATAGGCGCCGCGCTCGGAGGCCTTGATCGCGGTCATGAAGGTGTTCTGCGCGCTCATCACGATGATCGGCAGTTCCGGCCGCACGCGCTTGATGCGTGGCAGCAGGTCGAAGGCATTGCCGTCCGGCATCACCACGTCGGTGATGATGAGGTCGCCCAGACCCTGGGCGGCCCAGGTCCACAGCGTCGCCGCCTGGCCGGTGGTCCTGACCTCGTAACCCGCCCGCGCCAGGGCCTGATTGAGGACGGTGCGGATCGCGGCGTCGTCGTCCGCGACGAGAATGTTACCGGTGGGCATTCACTGTGGTCCTGTAGGCCTCAATCCGCCTGCCGCGCCCGGAACTGGTGCAGAGGCAGCAAAATTCGAAACGTGGTGCGGCGGGGGACGGACTCGCATTCGACGATCCCGCCGTGATCCCCGATCACTTTGGCGACAAGTGCAAGTCCAAGGCCACTGCCCTGGGCTTTGGTGGTGACGAAGGGATCGAACAGGTGCGGCAGCAGATCGGGCGGCACGCCGGGACCGTTGTCGCGGATGCCGATTTCGAGCGGCAGCGCGATGCGGCCCGACGATCCCGCGACCTGCATGCGGATGCCGGGCCGGTAGGCCGTGGTCAGGCTGATCTCGCCGTCGATCGCCTGTGTTCCAATGGCTTCTGCCGCATTCTTCATCAGGTTCAGCAGCACCTGGACGAGTTGATCGCGGTTTCCCGAGACCGGCGGCAAGGACGGATCGTAGATCTCGTTGAAGCGGATGTGGCGCGCGAAGCCGGATTGGGCGAGGCGCTTCACATGATCGAGCACGTCATGGACGTTGACCGGATCGCGCTCGGTCGGGCGTTCGTCGCCGAAGAGCTCGACGCGCTCGACGAGCTTCACGATCCGGTCGGTCTCGTCGCAGATCAGCTGGGTCAGGATGCGCTCCTCGTCGGGAACGGTCGCTTCCAGCAACTGCGCGGCGCCTCGGATGCCCGAGAGTGGGTTCTTGATCTCGTGGGCCAGCATCGCACCGAGCGCCGTGATGGAGCGGGCTGCTCCCCGATGCGTCAGCTGTCTGTCCATTTTTTCAGCAATTGTTCGTTCTTGAAGCATCAGAACGACCGCTTCGCCCTGACTGGGCAAAGGCGAGGCAAAAACATCGACGATCCGATCGGCTCCGAGCCGGGGCGACCCGAGATCGAGCCGGTACTCGCTGACGCTCGACCCGCGGCGCTGAACCTCCTCGACGAGAGCCAGGACGGGCGAGCCGAAGGCGATGAGATCATCGAGGCGTTGGCGCTTCAGCACCACCGCGCTGGACTGGAAGAAATCCTCGGCGGCGGTGTTGGCGTAGAGGATGCCGTTGCGCTCGCCGATCACCACCACGGGCATGGGCAGCACATTGAGCGCCTGCATCTCGATCGGATCGAGCAGGAAACCGTCCCTGCCCTTTCCGCCGCTCTCGGCGAACGCCATCGTCATACGCGACACCTTCGGTTCAGGCCGCAACGCGGCTGCAATCGGGAGAAAAGAGCCGGGCCAGCATGGTGATGGCGCGGTCCGGCTCGTCGGTCGTCAACAGGATGCGGCGCTGCTCCCCATCGGCCGTGCCGCCGCTGGCGACGGCCTCGTCGGCATAGGCCGCCAGATGCTTGCGGGCGTGGCGCACGCCATGGGCCTTGCCCATCAGGGTCAGCAGCCCCTCATAATGTTCCCGCGCCACGGCATGTTTCTGGGCGAGCGACAGCTCGGCCGGGGCGAGCCCGTCCAGCGCGGCCCCGATGGCCCCGACGAGCCAGGGGCGCCCGAGTGCCGCGCGCCCGACCATGACGAGATCGGCCCCCGACTGGGCCAGGCACAGCCGGGCGTCGTCGGCATGGCGGATGTCGCCGTTCGCGACGAGCGGAAAGTCGCCGGCCGCCCGCACGGCGCGGATCGCCGCCCAGTCGGCGACGCCCTTGTAGAACTGCTGGCGCGTGCGGCCATGGACCGTGATCAGCCGGGCGCCCGCCGCGACCGCGCGGCGCGCCAATTCCGGCGCATTGCGCGAGGAATCGTCCCAGCCGAGGCGCATCTTCACCGTCACCGGCACCTTCACGGCGGCGACTGCCGCCTCGACCAGCGCGATGGCCTGGTCGAGATCGCGCATCAGGGCCGAGCCGGCCCAGCCGCCGGTGACCTTCTTGGCCGGGCAGCCCATGTTGATGTCGACGATCGCGGCGCCGTTGGCCTCGGCCAGCCGTGCCGCCTCACCCAGCCAGTGCGGGTCGCAGCCGGCGAGCTGGACGACATGCGGCGAGATTCCGGCGCCCTCGGCCCGGATGCGCGCCTCTTCACTGCCGCGGACGAACTCGTCCGAGGCCACCATTTCGGAGATGACGAGCCCCGCGCCGTGGCGTGCCGCGATCCGGCGCATGACGATGTCCGTCACGCCCGACATCGGCGCCAGCAAGGCGCGCGACGCGAGCGTCACGGGAAGCGGAACGGCCATGGCGGAGCCTGAATTAAAGGCAACCTGCATCTTGCATATTTATTGGACATTGCTGCAGGAGCGCAAGGGACTCGCAGGAAATAGTGCGCCGCATCATGAACGTCCCCCGCAAGCCGCGGCGCGAGCCTGGGGGCTTGGCGCCGGTGCCGCCTGCGACTATCACCGAAGTTCCTCCAGGACCAAGAGCCGTGGCTGCCGAACGAGATGACACACAAGCCGCCATCGCCGCGCTCGTCGTCGCGGGTGGTCGTGGGCTGAGGGCCGGCTTCGATGCTCCCAAGCAATACCGGCTCCTGGACGGACGCCCGGTTCTTCGGCACGCGCTGGCTCCTTTTCTGGCGACGCCCGGGATCGCGCGCCTCGCGGTGGTGATCGGCGCCGGCGACGAGGCGCGCTACCAGGACGCCGTCTCCGGCCTTGCCGATGATCGCATCGACCCGCCGACGCCAGGCGGCGCCACCCGTCAGGAATCCGTCCGCTTCGGGCTCGAGGCGCTGGCGGGGCGCGGTTTTGCGGGACAGGTTCTGGTGCATGACG
>NCCO01000308.1 GCA_002279705.1 Allobosea sp. 12-68-7 | reverse complement strand
CTATGATCGGAAGCTGACCGTTCTGCCCGATGGCGACGTCGAGCGTGAGGCCACGCGCACCCGTACTGTCGAGCTTGAGATCGAGATTCCGATCTATGATTTCGGGCAGTCCAAGGTCGCTCTGGCAGAGCAGACCTACATGCAGGCGGCGAATCGCCTGGCGGAGAAGGCGGTCAATGTCCGCTCCGAGGCGCGCGAGGCCTATGTCGGCTACCGCGCGAGTCATGACATCGCCCGGCAGTACCTCAATAATGTCCTGCCGTTGCGCAAGATCATCCAGGACGAGGCTCAGCTGCAATATAACGGCATGCTGATCGACGTGACCCAGCTCATCGTCGATGCGCGCGGCCGCATCTTGTCCAACCTCGCGGCCATCAACGCGCGTCGCGACGTCTGGATCGCCCATACCGACTTCAAGCACGCGCTCATCGGCGGCGGCTCGGGCGGGGGCAGCGGAGGCGCCGTCGTCGCAGCGGCCGGCGGCGGCGGCGGCGATGCGCCAGCCCATTGAACCCATCAGGAGCAAGACGCCATGACGGATCTTTCACGCAGGGGTTTCATCGGAACCTCAGGGCTTGTGATCGCAGGCGCGGCGGCCGTGTCGGGCCGCACCGCCTTCGCCTCGGTGCCCGAGGCGCCGACTATGGCAAGCGCCGCCACGCAGGCCCCGCTGGTGCCGACCTCTGGCCCGGATTACCAGCCGGTGGCGACGCTGAACGGCTGGACACTGCCCTGGCGGATGAACGGCGACTGGAAGGAGTTCCACCTCGTCGCCGAGCCGGTGGAGCGCGAGATCGCTCCCGGAATGATCGCCTACCTCTGGGGCTATAACGGCCAGTCGCCGGGCCCGACAATCGAGGCCGTCGAAGGCGACAAGGTCCGCATCTTCGTCACCAACAAGCTGCCGGAGAACACGACGATTCACTGGCACGGCCAGCGCTTGCCCAACGGGATGGACGGCGTCGGCGGCCTGAACCAGCCGCATATCCCCTCGGGCAAGACATTCGTCTATGAGTTCCTGCTCAGGCGCTCG
>NCCO01000014.1 GCA_002279705.1 Allobosea sp. 12-68-7 | reverse complement strand
TGAACGCCTTGATGCCGCCGGTATAGGGATTGGCTTTCAGCACCTTGGACGACAGGAACCACTCGCCGCGCTTCCATTCCATCTTCTTGGCCTGGATGTCCATCGAGCTGTCGATGTACGGCACGTAGAGCAGCTTGGTCTGCGGGCTGTAGGCCGCCGGGTGCCATTCCTTGCCGCCGTCGAGAATCGGCGCGATGTCGGTGGCGATCTTGTCGTAGCCGGGTACCTTGTCCGGATTGACGATCGGGCGGCAGTTGTCCTTGAAGCCGGTCACCCAGTTCACGCGCGCGATCGGCACCACCCAGTTGCACTTGCCGCTGGTGCGGTCGATCGAGTACAGGTGGCCGTTGCGGTCACCGTGCAGCCACACCTTGCGACCCTTTTCGTCGTCGACCAGGATGGTTTCGTTGTTGCCGTCGTAATCCCAGGCGTCGTTCGGCGTGTACTGGAAGTGGAACTTGATCTTGCCAGTCTTCGCGTCCATCGCCAGCGTCGAATTGCTGTACAGGTTGTCGCCCTTGCGCACGGACGGATCGAAGTCGGGCGTCGGATTGCCGACCCCCCAGTAGATCGTGTTGGTCTTGGCTTCGTAGTTGCCGGTCAGCCAGGCCGACGCGCCACCGGTGCGCCACGAGTCGTTGGCCCAGGTGGCGGCATGCGGATCGCTCGGGCTGTTCGGCCGGGTCAGCGTCTGCCAGACGATTTCACCGGTATCCGGATCGAGCGCGGTGATCTTGCCGACGTTGCCGCCGACATCACCGCCCGAATTGCCGACCACGATCTTGCCGTCGGCCACCAGCGGCATCGAAGTATAGATTTCGCCGGTGGTGTAGTCGCCCATCTTCTTTTCCCACACGACGCGGCCGGTGGTGTTGTTCAGCGCGACGATGTGGGTGTCCAGCGTGGCCATGTAGACCATGTCCTTGTACACCGCGACACCGCGATTCACCGCTTCGCAGCACAGGCGAGGGCCGAGGTCCCCGGGCAGCGAGCGCTCGTACTTCCAGATCATGCGGCCGGTCGAGCCATCGAGCGAGAACACCTTGTTCTGGCTGGCGGTGACGTAGATGCGGCCATTCACCACCGTGGTCTGGCTGACCTGCGCGTCATTGACGCCGAACGACAGATTCCACTTCGGCACCAGCTTCTTCACGTTGTCGCGCGTCACCTGGCCGAGCTGCGAATAGCGCCAGCCCTGGTAGTCCTTGCCGTAGTGCAGCCAGTTGTTGGCGTCCTTGTCGGCGTGGATGAGCATGTCGTCGCTGACGTAGTTCGGACGCCACTTGAAGGTGGCTTCGAGCACGTTCACGCCGAGCGGCGGTTCCGGATCTTCGGCCTGCACGGCGGCATTCAGGCCGAACATCGCGACCATGGGTTCTCCTCCGTTTTTTTCGGATGCGCACAGCGGCATCCGGCGACAACGCGCGTGAGGAGAACTGCATCATCCATGCCAAAATTGCGCAGGTCGGGCACGGCAGCGCCGCACGGAAAAAAATCCTTTTTGATCAAGGCGGGTAAAGTTCCCCAAGGGACAAGGGGTTACTCCTGAAACAGGCGGGCGCGCAGAAGGATGAGACGAACGTCTCAGCGCGCAGAGGCTACAGGTGTCTCAGGAGGGCAGGCGCGGGCGCGCCCTTTTGGCAGCCCCTTGGTCAGCCCTTCGGGCCGAAACCGAAGAAGGTGCGGAAGCGGTCCCAGCGGCGCTTGAACCAGGCCTTGGGCGTGTCCTGCACGTAGTAGGTCAGCATGAGGGTCCAGCGCTCGCCGTCGGCTTCGGTGGTGCGGCGCGCGCTGTGCCAGCTTTCGCGCTCCATCACGGCGAAGGCGTAGCCGCTGGCCGGCATGAAATCCATCGCGATGGTCCTTTCCGCCTCGGGGCCGGTGCGGCCGTAGTGGAACACCGTGCCGATGTGACGCTGCGACGCGTCCTTCGGCAGATAGAACTGCACGGTGATGGCCTTGGCCATCACGTCGGCGTGGATGCCGATCTGATAGCCGGGCAGGTCGCACACCAGGATGGGGATGGGGTACAGATCGATCTGCTCGATGCTGCGGCCGAAGCGGGTTTCGAGCGACCGCTTGAACTTGAGCTTGAATGCGTCCTGCATGTCGCGCGAGCGCAGCACGCGCGAGATGGAACCCCACAGCGCGCGCTGCTCGGCCGGCTGATCGACACCGACCCGGCGCAGGGCCGCAACGAGACGCTGAAGCGCCTCGCCAATCTGCTGGTGGCCTGGGGCGCCTCGCCCGGCGGGCGCAGCCAGACCCCGGCCGGCCAGGCCTCTGCCGCCCTGCATGCACTGGACGAGTACGGCTCCGCGATCGCGACGGTGCGAGAGGCGCGTCGCACCGCCTCCGTCATCCGCGAGCGGCTCTCGGTCGATGCCTGGCGGCTGTTCGGCGACATGCAGGACCAGCTCACCCTGGCGGAGGGGCGAAAGCCGAGCGAGGGCGAGACCTATGAGATCGCCGACCGGGCGCTGAAGTCGCTCGCCGCCTTCTCGGGGCTCAGCCAGGAGAACATGGTGCGCGGGCCCGGTTGGCGCTTCCTCGACATCGGGCGACGGCTCGAGCGCGGCATCGCGACCTGCCGCTTCGCCCGCCATTTCGCCGAGACCAACGCGCCCAGCGACGCGCTCGACGCGCTGCTCGACCTGACGGATTCGCAGATCACCTACCGCTCGCGCTATCTGCTCGGCGCCAGCCTGCAGCCGGTGCTCGATCTGGTGATGCTCGATCCCTACAATCCCCGCTCCGTCGCCTTCCAGATCGACCGGCTCGACACCGAGATCCGGGATCTGCCCTCCCTGACCGAGGACGGGATGCTGGAAGCGCCGCGCCGCCTGATCCTCAAGCTCGCGGCCGAATGCCGGACGGCGGAGGCCGCGCGCCTCGACCGCACCGGCATCCTGCTGTTCGAGCAATTGCTGATGGGCGTCTCCAACGCCATCGCCGACCGCTACTTCCTCCAGAACAGCGGTCCGGAAGGCTCCCGCCTGACAGGCATCGCGTGATCTACGACGTCCGCCACATCACGACCTACGCCTATAGCCGCTCGGTCCCCTTCGCCCGCTGCATCCTGCGGCTGCAGCCGCGCGACGAGGGCGGCCAGAGCGTCCACAGCAGCGAACTCGGCGTGACCCCGCGTCCGGCCGAGCGCGACGATGGCATCTGCTTCTTCGGCAACCGAATGACGACGCTGACGATCTCGAAGCCGCATCGCGAGCTGAAGGTCGAGATGCGGGCGCGCGTCGAGGTGAGGCGCACGCCGCCCCCCTTCCCCGGCCTGACCCGCAACTGGGAGAATGTCGGCGCGCTGGCGCTGGCCTCAGCCAGCCTGGCCCCGGACTCACCGGCGCATCACCTCTATCCGAGCCGGCTGGTGCCGCCGGTCGCCGCCGTGACCGATTATGCGCGGGCCAGCTTTCCGGCGCTGCGGCCGGTGCTGGAGTCCGCGACCGAGCTGATGGGCCGCATCCGTGCCGACTTCACCTATGATCCGGAGGCGACCGAGGTCTCGACGCCGCTGGAGGACGCCTTTCGCCAGCGGCACGG
The DNA here is from genome assembly GCA_002279705.1 of Allobosea sp. 12-68-7. GTDB lineage: Bacteria > Pseudomonadota > Alphaproteobacteria > Rhizobiales > Beijerinckiaceae > Allobosea. The sequence continues at coordinate 22,114 of NCCO01000014.1, read as the reverse complement.
CGTCTGCCAGGATTTCGCGCATGTGATGATCGCCGGGCTGCGCGGGCTCGGCCTGCCGGCGGCCTATGTCAGCGGCTACATCCGCACCGTGCCGCCGCCCGGCGAGAAGCGTCTCGAGGGCGCCGACGCCAGCCATGCCTGGGTGATGCTCTGGTGCGGGCCGGAGACGGGCTGGATCGGCCTCGACCCGACCAACGACCTGATCGTCGCCGACGACCACATCATCACAGCCTTCGGCCGCGACTATGCCGACGTCTCCCCGCTCGACGGGGTCGTGATCGGGCCCGGCTCGCAGAAGATCGGCGTGGCGGTGGACGTCATCCCCGTCGGCTGACCCGCTGCGGCCCAGGCCTGAACCACTTTTCTTTTGTTGGTTGCCATGGCAACTTGTTGCCCGCGTGGCCGCCGGTCCGGCCGGCGCGGGGAGGATATCTTGCGAACCCAGGTCGCCATCATCGGAGCCGGCCCATCGGGGCTGCTGCTCGGCCAGCTTCTCCATCAGGCCGGCGTCGACAGCGTCATCCTCGAACGCAAGAGCCCCGATTACGTTCTCTCCCGAATCAGAGCCGGCGTGCTCGAACAGGGGACGGTCGGCCTGCTCGACCAGGCCGGCGCGAGCGCGCGGCTGCATGCCGAGGGGCTGGTGCATGACGGCTTCGACCTGCTCTTCGGGGAGCAGCGCCACCGCATCGCGCTCGATGCGCTGACGGGCGGTAAGCACGTCACCGTCTACGGGCAGACGGAGGTGACGCGCGACCTGATGGAGCAGCGCCTGGCGCAGAACGGCGTCACCGTCTACGAGGCCGACGACGTCACCCTGCACGGGTTCGACGGCGCCAGCCCCTCTGTGACCTATCTCGAAAACGGCATCCCCCAGCGCATCGACTGCGATGTCATCGTCGGCTGCGACGGCTATCACGGGGTCTCGCGTGCCAGCATCCCGGCCAGCGCGCTGCGCATCTTCGAGCGGGTCTATCCCTTCGGCTGGCTCGGCATCCTCGCCGACGTGTCGCCGGTTTCCGACGAGCTGATCTATGCCCGCAGCCAACGGGGCTTTGCGCTCTGTTCGATGCGCTCGGCGACGCGCAGCCGCTATTATGTCCAGTGCGGAACCGACGAGCGCGTCGATGCCTGGTCGGACCAGCGCTTCTGGGACGAGTTGCGCCGCCGGCTTGACCCTGAAACGGCCGCCAACCTGACGACAGGCCCCTCGATCGAGAAGTCGATCGCGCCGCTGCGCTCCTTCGTGGCCGAGCCGATGCGCTTCGGCCGGCTGTTCCTGGCGGGCGACGCCGCCCATATCGTGCCGCCGACGGGCGCGAAGGGGCTCAACCTCGCCGCCAGCGACGTGCATTACCTGTTCGAGGCGCTGCGCGAATTCTTCCTCGACCGCTCGGAGGCCGGCATCGCCGCCTATTCGCAGACAGCGCTGAAGCGCGTCTGGAAGGCCGAGCGCTTCTCCTGGTGGCTGACCTCGCTGATGCACCTCTTCCCGGAGCAGAGCCCGTTCGAGCAGCGCATGCAGCAGGCGGAGCTCGACTACCTCGTCTCCTCGCAGCACGCGATGGCGGCGCTGGCGGAGAACTATGTCGGGCTGCCGTATTGAGGCTCAGGCGGGCGTCGGGAACTCCGAGCCCGCCCATTCGACGGGGACCTTCAGCGAGCCGGCGACGATGGCGCTGGCCGCCGCCTCAATTCGCCCGCGGATATCGACCGGGACCGACGGGGCCATGACGAGGCGCACGGCCTCTGGCGCCTGCAAGCCGAGATGCTTGATCTCGCCGGCGGCGAATTTGCCGGCGGTGAAGTCGCTGACCGCATCGAACAAAGCGCGGCCGGAATCGGCGAAGGCAGAGGCGATGAAGACGTCGGGCGCGATCGCGGTCCAGTCGCCGACATTGCCGATCTGCTTGACGCCACGCTCGCGGCAGGCGGCGGTCACGCCGTCGCGCCCGGCATTCAGCATGGTGAAGATCACCTGCGCGTCCTTGGCGATCATGGCGCGGGCGATTTTCTCCGATAGGGCATTGTCGTCCTGGTTTCCGGAGAAATTGGTGAGCAGGATCACCTTCGGATCGGCATGGGCGACGCCGGCGGCATAGGCGGCGCGGCCCTTCAGCCCAGGCGTCACGCGGATGCCGGACATGTGGCCGACGACGCCGGTACGGGTCGTCAGGGCGGCGAGCATGCCCGCAAGGAAGGCCGACTGCTCCTGCAGCACCTCATAGCTCGCGAGGTTGGTCCCCGTCACATTGCCCTGGGTCACGGCGAAACGCACCGCCGGAAACTCGGCCGCCACCGCCTTGGCGGCGGCGTTGTTCTGGCCGCCATGGGCGATGACGAGATCGGGCCCGGCGGCGGCGAGTTCGCGCAAGGCGCCGGTCAGATCCTCCAGCTTCGGCTGGACGCCCTGTTTGAAGGCGATCGAGACGCCGAGGCGCGCTTCCGCCAGCTTCAGCCCAGTATGGCCCGCCTGCATGAAGCCGCGATCATCGATGCGCCCGGCAAAGAGCGCCGCGACCTTCTTCGGAGCCTGAGCCCGTCCGAGAGTCGGCAGGGAGGCGGACGCGATCAGGGCGAGCGCGATGCGGCGGTTCGGATGAAGCAGGGTCATCGTGACGGGGTCTCTCCGGCTGAGCTATGCCGGAAGCAAAGACCGAGCCATTCCGTAACGCAAGGTCGATGGCACGGACGGCCTGACGGCCGTCCGTGCCGATGTCGGCTCAGGCCAGCGTGTAGGCCGTCTTCACCGTGGTGTAGAACTCCTTGGCGTAGGCGCCCTGCTCGCGGGGGCCGTAGCTCGAGCCCTTCCGACCGCCGAAGGGCACGTGGTAGTCGACGCCCGCGGTGGCGAGGTTGACCATCACCATGCCGGCCTCGGCATTGCGCCTGAAATGCGTCGCATGCTTCAGCGAGGTCGTGCAGATGCCCGAGGACAGGCCAAACTCGGTGTCGTTGGCAACGCTCAGCGCCTCCTCATAGTCCTTGACGCGGATGATGTTGGCGACGGGGCCGAAGACCTCCTCGCGCGAGATGCGCATGCTGTTCGTGGTCTGCGTGAACAGAGCCGGCTGGAGGTAGAAGCCGGGGGTCTCGCGGTTCAGCAGTTCGCCGCCCCAGACCAGCGTGCCGCCCTCGTCCTTGGCGATCTGGATGTATTTCAGGTCCTGTTCGAGCTGGCTTTGGTCGACCACCGGGCCGATATGGGTGCCGGCCTTCAGCGCATCGTCGACGACGACGCCCTTCAGCCGCTCGATGCAGGCCTCGACGAATTTGTCATGGATGCCGGCCTGGACGATCAGGCGCGAGGACGCTGTGCAGCGCTGGCCGGTGGAGAAGAAGGCGCCGGTGACGGCGGCCTCGACGGCGGTCTTCAGGTCGGCGTCGTCGAGCACGACGAGCGGGTTCTTGCCGCCCATTTCGAGCTGGACCTTCTTCATCGGCGAGGAGGCGATGCAGGCCTCGGCGACCTTGCGGCCGGTCGAAACCGAGCCGGTGAAGGAGATGGCGTGGACGTCCTTGTGCTGCAGCAGCGCCTGGCCGACGACCGAGCCGCGGCCCATGACGAGGTTGAGCACGCCCTTGGGCAGGCCGGCGCGCTGGAGGATGTCGACCAGCGCCCAGGCTGAGCCCGGCACCAGATCGGCGGGCTTGATGACGACGCAGTTGCCATAGGCGAGCGCGGGCGCGATCTTCCAGGCGGGGATCGCGATCGGGAAGTTCCAGGGCGTGATCATGCCGACGATGCCGACCGGCTCGCGCGTGATCTCGACGCCGACACCCGGCCGCACCGAGGGCAGCGCCTCGCCGGTCAGGCGCAGGCACTCGCCGGCGAAGAAGGCGAAGATCTGACCGGCGCGGCCGGCCTCGCCGATGCCCTCGGCCAGGGTCTTGCCCTCCTCGCGCGAGAGCAGGCGGCCGAGTTCCTCCTTGCGGGCGAGGATCTCGTCGGAGGCCTTCTTCAGGATCTCGTAGCGCTCCTGCGGGCCGGAGCGGCTCCAGGCGGGAAAGGCGGCCTTGGCGGCAGCGACCGCGTCGTTGAGCTGTTCGACCGTGCCCTGCGCATATTCACCGACGACGTCGTTGGTGTTGGAGGGGTTGATGTTGCGCGAAGCATTCGTGCCGCCGGCCCATTCGCCGGCAATCAGGTTCTTGAACATCTCGGTCATCAGAGGCCTCCCACGGCGTTTTGTGTTCGCCGGGGTTTAGCCGCTTTGCGGCGCGATGGCCAATGCGGGCCGGGGCATCGGCCTTGTCCCGCCATGCATGAGGGACGCGTTCAGAACTCGGCGTCGAGTTCTTCGACGTCGTCGGGCTCGGCCTTGGCGGCCTCGATCCAGCGCCGCAGGGCGGGCCAGGCCGAGATCGTGCGGCAATAGGCCTGGCAGGCGGCATCGAGCGCGACGTCATAGGTCAGGAAGCGCAGGCAGACGGGGGCGTACATCGCATCCGCCATGGTTAGCGTCTTGCCGAAGAGATAGGGCCCGCCATAGCGCTGCAGGCAGTCGCGCCAGATCTCGGTGACGCGGTCGATATCGGCCTGGGCGCCGGCCCAGACCTTGAAGCCGGGATAATGCGCCTTGAGGTTCATCGGCAGGGCCGAGCGCAGATTGGCGAAGCCGGAATGCATCTCGCCGCAGATGGCGCGGCAATGCGCGCGGGCGGCGGCGTCCTTCGGCACGAGACCGGCAGCGGGCCTGATCTCGTCGAGATAGGCGGCGATGGCGAGCGTATCCCAGACCTTGATGCCGTCATGCGTCAGGCAGGGCACCAGGAAGGAGGGCGAGAGCAGCAGCAGTTCGGCCCGCGTCGAGGGGTCGTCGGCGGAGAGCATGTGCTCCTCCACCTCGAGGTCGGCCATCATGCAGAGCAGCCAACCACGCAGCGACCAGGACGAGTAGTTCTTGCTGCTGATGGTGAGTGTCGCGCTGATCATGGCAGGCATCCTCTGCGGCAGCCCGGAATCTAGCAAGAGGCATTCCACTCCGGAATGCGGATTAGAACAATCTTGCGGAAATCACCTTTTGCAGTGCAACATCAACGGGAGCGCGGGCCGCCGCCGGGTGAAACCGGCGGCGGCCTGCCGGGCTGTTCACCGAAGGCGCATTCCGATGCTCTATCTCGCCTACCAGGCCCAGTCGGATCTGATGAACCCGGCGCGGATGCTGTCGCAGTCGGCGCTGGCTGCGATCGGAGCCCGGGCGATGAGCGGCCAGCCGATGGACTGGCGCGCAACGGCCGCCGCCTATGAGATGGTGACGCGGGCCGGACTCACCCATGAGCGGCCGCCCTACCACATCGACAGCGTCCGCGAAGGCAACCGCGACGTTCCGGTGACCGAGGAGATCGTGCTGAGCCTGCCCTTCGGCAGCCTGCTGCGGTTTCGCAAGGACAGCGAGACGCCGCAGGCGAAGGTGCTGGTGGTCGCGCCGATGTCCGGCCATTTCGCGACCCTGCTGCGCAACACGGTGGCGACGCTGCTGCGCGACCACGACGTCTACATCACCGACTGGCACAATGCGCGCGATGTGCCGCTGGCGGCCGGACCCTTCGGCTATGACGATTATGTCGACACGCTGATCCGCTTCGTCGAGACGCTGGGTTCCGAGACGCATATCGTCGCCGTCTGCCAGCCCTGCGTCCAGGTGTTGACCGCGGCGGCCGTGATGGCGCAGGCGGGCAGCCCGTTCCAGCCGCGCAGCATGACCCTGATGGCGGGGCCGGTCGACACCCGCATCAACCCGACGGCGGTCAACAAGCTGGCCATGGAGAAACCGATCGACTGGTTCGGGCGCAACCTGATCGCGACGGTGCCGTCCCGCTATCCCGGCGGCGGACGGAAGGTCTATCCCGGCTTCGTCCAGCTCGGCGCCTTCGTCGCGATGAACCTGCAGCGCCACGTCAACGCGCATATCGACATGTTCCTCCACCTCGCCACGGGCGAGACCGAGGAGGCGCAGAAGATCAAGGCGTTCTATGACGAGTACTTCGCCGTGCTCGATCTCCCGGCGGAGTTCTACCTCGAGACCGTGCAGTGGATCTTCCAGGAGGCGCGTCTGGCGGCCCGGACCCTGACCTATCGGGGCGAGCCGGTCGATTGCCGCGCCATCCGGCGCACGGCCCTGCTCACCGTCGAGGGCGAGCGCGACGACATCTGCGCGCTCGGACAGACCTCGGCGGCGCATGATCTCTGCTCGGCGCTGAAGCCCTTCCGCAAGCGTCACCACATGCAGGCCGGCGTCGGCCATTACGGCGTCTTCTCGGGCCGTAAATGGGACGGGCAGATCTACCCGATCGTTCGCAACATGATCCTCGCCAACAGCTGAGCGGCCAGCGCCCTACCTCTCCTTGATCGACAGCCCGTTCTTGCCGACCGAGATCTCGACGCCCTCCGGCTGCCTCTTCTCCTGATAAAGGGCGTAGCCGGTGGCGGCGAGGCCGATCACGAGGGCGACGACAAGGGCGACGAGAACCTGGCGCGAGGCAAGCATGGAGCGATCCGAATGTTGAACCGCATCGGCTGCGGCGCGCTTCAAACCCGCAACCGGCATCGATGTTCCCGCACCGGCGCAAACACATGGCTTCATCCTGGGACCTTGGTTCCATCCGCGGGCGGCGGAACCGCAGCGGAGCCATCGAGGGCTTCGTGCCTCGCCCGGCATCGGCCGAGGCCCTTCAACGGGCGCGGTCGGCCCAGGCCGGCTCGAGCCCTTCGGCCCGCGCCATCCAGCGGCCGAGCAGCGCGACCGACAGGCTCGACCAGGCGATGCCGAGGCACCAGCCGCCGATGACGTCGGTCGGCCAGTGGACGCCGAGATAGATGCGGCTCACGCCGATCATCACGATCATCCCCCAGGCGAGCACGAGGCACAGGCGGGTGATGTCGTCGCGCCGCGCCGCGAGACCGACGAAGCCGGCGATGCTGAGCAGGGTGACGGCCGAGAGGAAGGCGTGACCGCTCGGGAAACTGGCCGTGAAGGTCAGGGCCGCGTGTTCGACGATGTCCGGCCGGTCCCGCCCGATCAGGATCTTCAGAGCGGTGGAGACGGCGGTCGCTCCGATCACGGTCAGGGCGAGGCCGACAGCGAGGTGCCGATGTCGGCATAACCACAGGGTCAGGCCGGCCGCGATCGTCATCATGCCGAGCCCGACGGTGCTGCCGAAGGCGGTGACGTCCCGCACGGCTTCCCGCAGCCAGGCCGGGCCGATCGGCATGGAGGGGTCGCCGGCCTCGCGAAACAGCAGGACGATGCTCCGGTCGAAGGCGAAGCTGCGACCGGACGCGATGAACAGCGCCAGGGCCAGAAAGACGAAGGCGGCGGCGATGGGGATCACAATGCGCGGCTGGAGCAAGAAGACGTCACCTCCGGTCAGGACCAGTCGCCTGGGAAATGGGGGGCCCGGCCCCGAGTGCAACGGCCCGGGGGCTCAGACGAGCCTGTCGCGGGCCGCGATCAGCCGGAGGGCGGTGGGCAGGAGCCTGTAGACGAGCGGACCCGCCTTGCGCTCGACCTCCCCGTCGAAGGTGATGTGACCACGCCGCTTGTCCCGGCGTGTCAGGGTGACCTCCGACCCGGTGAAGGAGATCAGATTCGGCGACGTGCGCCAGCGGCCGGAAACCACCGACAGCGCTGCCTTGCAGCGGGAAAAGAGCCCGCCGGCGTTGAGGATGTGGACCTCGAAGACGCCGCCATCGAGCCGCGGCCGATGCCATTCGCTGCCCTCGAAACCATTGACGGTGACGAGCACCGCATCGGCCTCGACGAGGCGGCGTTCATCGCCGTGCCCCATGTCGATGGCGACCGTGATCGACCGCGTGAACAGGATGGAGCGCGTGGCGGCCACGAGAAAAGCGATGGCGCGGCTGAAGGGGAAGCGCCGCCGCGCATATTCACGCTCGCGGGCCATCAGGCTGAAGAACCCCATGCCCGAGAGCGAGTGGAACAGGCGGCCATTGACGCTGCCGACATCAAGCGACAGCGGCTGCCCCGAGCAGAGCGCGGCGATCTGCTCCTCCAGGGTGCCGGTCAGCCCCAGATCGCGGCCCAGCACGTTGACCGTCCCCAGCGGGAGAACCCCGACCGGCCGATCGGCATGCATGAGCACAGGCAGCACGCCGTTCAGCGTGCCGTCGCCGCCTGCGATCACCGGGATCGTCCCGTGATCCTCGACCGCCAGGGCCAGCGCGTCGTCGAGTTCGCGGGGGTGAACCATGCGCACGCTCGCCGAGCATCCGGCGACCTCGAAGGCGGCCATGATGCGGGCTTCGAACGCATCCGCCCCCGCCTCGAGAACGGTGCCGGCCCGGGCGTTGACGACGACGGTGTGGTGCATGGCCTGAAGGGTGTGAGAGGCTTCACGGCGCTCCAGTCAGGAGCCGGCGGCTCGCAGGTGCCCGCCGGCTGACTGCAAGCCCCGGGACGGGGCCCTCACCCAAAACGGAAGATGCGGGCCTTTCGGCCCGCATCCCGCCGCCACGACGGTTCGGCTGGGGGGATAGCAACCGCCGCGACCTGCGTCTGGCGTGGCCTACATCATCCAGTAGGGCATCGTGCCGTAATAGTCGTGGACGCGCTTGCCATAGGCGCGGTCGTCCCAGTCGGGCTCACCCTGGCTGTCGTACATCGGGGCTGCCTCGAGCTTGTCCTTCGTCATCGGGACGACATAGCCGCCGCGTCCGGGATCGAAGTCGAGCACGCTCCAGGGAATCGGGTGGTACTTCTCACCCAGGCCCAGGAAGCCGCCGAATGACATGATCGCGTAGGCGACCTTGCCGGTCCTCTTGTCCAGCATGACGTCGTAGATCTCGCCGAGATGTTCGCCCGCGCTGTTGTAGACCTCGGTGCCGGCGACGCGCGCGCCAGCGATCAGCGGATTCGACGACCTGGCGGTGGACGGCGAAGCGATGTCGGTCAGGGTCATGAAGGGTTCCTCCGCCTGCAGCAGCCGCTTCGGCTGCCGATTGCCGAGACAACGCGGCGTTCGACGGAAAGGTTCCGCCGCCATTGTGACGCGCGAAGAGCAAGGCCAGCGTTGCCGGAGACGGCCGCCCGCGCGATGGTGACGGGCGCGGCGTGGCGGAACCTTTTGGGACGGGCGGACGTTCAGCTGGGACGATCGGCCATGGCCGTGCCATGATATGTGTCTTAATCTGACAACTGCGAAGCCATCGCCTTCCAACGAGAGCGCCGAGGAAACGAAACCATGAAGAAAATCCTGATCATCGCCGCAATCGCCGCGACGCTGGGCGCCTGTACGGCTCAACAGGAGCGTACAGCGGGTGGCGCGCTGATCGGTGCCGGCGCCGGAGCCGTGATCGGCGGCATCGCGACGGGCCGAGCCGGCGGCGCTCTGGCCGGTGCGGCCATCGGCGGTGCCAGCGGCGCCATCATCGGCTCCGCGACCAGCCCGACCCGGACATGCGTCGGCCGCGACGAATGGGGTCGCCGCTTCACCTACGATTGCTGAGCGATCCGACCGCTCTTGCGGTGAGTTCGAGGCCCGGCCGGCGCATCGCGCCGGCCGGGTTTTTCGTGTCGGCGTCAGACCGCTCCGTAAGGCCCGAAACGGCCGACGAAACGGTGGCGGTTTCCAGGGTACAGCAGCCGCACCGCCGTGACCGGCGCCGCTTGGTTCCAGGTCCGGCGTTCGATCAGCAGGCAGGCTTCCCCGGCTGCGATGTCGAGCAGGGCGGCATCGTCGGGTTCGGCCGGAATGGCGCTGATGGCGTGTTCGGCCTGCGACCAGAGGCTGTGCTGCAGCAGCCAGTCGCCCGGTGGAGTCCTCGCGAAATCCTCCGACGCCGCGGCCGGCACGGTCGCAAGGTGGATGATGCGTTCCTCCAGCACATGCGGCCGGTTGTCGGCCCGGTGCAGCGTGACCAGATGGGCAATCTTCTCGCCTCGCTTCAGCCCGAAGCGCAGCGCCAGTTCCGGCGAGGGCCGCCCGTCATACCGCGCCAGAACCTCATAGGCATAGCGCTGCCCCAGCCGCTCGACCTCCGCCGGGATGGACAGGATGTCGAGCATGGCATGGGTCGTCGGCGGGCTCGCCACCACGGTGCCCGAGCGGCGGCGACGGGTGATGAGGCCTTCGCGCGCCAACTGCACGAGCGCGCGGTGGACGGTCATGCGGGACGCGCCGAGCTGCTCCATCAGCGCATGCTCGGGCGGGACCGGCGTGCCGGGCGGCCAGGTGCCGCCGAGGATGAGATCGCGGATCGACCGGCGGATCTGGTCATAGACCGGGCCCGCGCCATCCAGCCTGACCGCATCGAGCCGGTCCTGAGCCATCGCCGTCACAGCGCCGCCAGCAGCTTGCGCATGACGGTGCCGAAGCGTGCCTTCACCGCGACGCGGGCGCGATGCTGCCCCTCCGCGACGAGATGTCGGCCGCCGACGACGACATCCCGAACGGGCAGCGCGTTGGTGGCGAAGATCGCGCTGTCGAGGGCCGCCTCTCCCGTTTTGCCGATGAGGGCCGGATGGTCGGGATCGAGCGTCACGAGATCGGCCCTCATGCCCGGCGCGAGCGCGCCCAGCTCCCGGCCGCAGGCCTGGGCCCCGCCAGTGGCGGCGGCGCGCCACAGCGCGACGCCGGTCGAGGCATCCTCCTCCGCCAGCAGCGCGCGGCGGCGGTCGCGCAGGCGCTGCGAATACTCGAGCAGGCGCAGTTCGGAACCGGCGTCGATCTGGATGTTCGAATCGCTGCCGACACCGTAGCGGCCGCCGGACGCCCGGTAGCGCACGCCGTCGAAGATGCCGTCGCCGAGGCTCGCTTCCGTGATCGGGCACAGGCCGGCAACGGCGCCGCTGGCCGCGATCGCATCGCGCTCGGCATCGTCGAGATGGGTGGCGTGGATCAGGCACCAGCGGGTATCGAGCGCGATCGTGTCGGCCAGCAGTTGGACGGGCCGCTTGCCCATGATCGCGATCGAATCCTCGACCTCGCGCATCTGCTCAGCGACATGGATGTGCAGGGGCGTGCCGGGGCGTAAGGCTGTGAGCCAGTCCAGATCCTCCAGCGCGACCGCGCGCAGAGAATGCGGCGCGAGGCCGAGCCTGGCGTCGGGCAGAGAGCGGAGCGCGGCCGCGCTCGCGTCGATGAGCCTGAGATAGGAGTCGCGCTCGTTGACGAAGCGGCGCTGGCCGTGGACCGACGGCGCCTGGCCGAAATTGCCGAAGCGGTAGAGCACCGGCAGCAGCGTCAGGCCGAGCCCGGTTTCCTCCGCGGCGGCGGCGATAGCGGCCCCCATCGCGGCGATGTCGGCATAGGGGCGGCCGTCCCTGTCGTGGTGGAGATAGTGGAACTCGGCCAATGCCGTGAAGCCCCCCTCCAGCATCTCGACGAAGGCCTGTGCAGCCAGCGCCTGGACGTCGTCGGGGTCGAGCCTGTCGAGGAAGCGGTACATCACCTCGCGCCAGGTCCAGAACGAATCCTCGCTCGCGCCACGGCGCTCCGAGAGGCCGGCCATGCCGCGCTGGAAGGCGTGGCTGTGGAGGTTGGGCATGCCGGGCAGCGCCAGCCCGGAGAGCCTGATGTCGCCCGCTTGCGCCGCGACGCCCGGCTCGACCGCCGTGATCGTTCCCTCCGAATGGGTCAGGCGCACATTCTCGGCAAAGCCGTCCGGCAGCAGGGCCTGCTGCAGATGCAGGGTCGGGGTCACGGCGTCTCTCCAGCGTCTAATTGCCTATGCAATTAAGGGCTTGTCATTTGCATATGCAATTAGCTAGCATATCCGACATCGAAGGATAGTCGAGAGGACGCGACGTGGCGACGATGTCCGACGGGACCCCGGTCTGCGACAGGCTCTGGACCCGGGCACGGCTGGCGACCATGTCGGCTGCCATCCCGGCCCCTTATGGCGCGGTCGAGGATGGCGTCGTGGCCGCCCGCGACGGGCGCATCCTCTATGCCGGGCCGCGCAGCCAGGCGCCGGCCTTCATGGCGGCGGAGACGATCGATTGCGGCGGGCGCTGGATCACGCCGGGTCTGATCGATTGCCACACCCATCTCGTCTATGGCGGAGACCGCGCCCATGAATTCGAGCTGCGCCTGCAGGGCGCGAGCTATGAGGAGATCGCGCGCGCCGGCGGCGGCATCCTCTCCACGGTGACCGCGACGCGGGCGGCGAGCGAGGAGGCGCTGTTCGCTAGCGCCGACCGGCGGCTTTCGGCGCTGCTAGCGGAGGGCGTCACCACCGTCGAGATCAAGTCGGGCTACGGGCTGGAGATCGAGGCCGAGGTGAAGACGTTGCGCGTCGCGCGCCGGATCGGGCGGGAGCGGCCGGTGCGGGTGCGCACGACCTTCCTCGGTGCTCATGCCGTGCCCCCCGAATTCAAGGGCCGCTCCGGCGACTATACAGCGCTCGTCGCCGGCCCGATGCTCGACGCCATTGCGGCGGAGGGGCTGGCGAATGCGGTCGATGTGTTCTGCGAGGGCATCGCCTTCTCGCCCGACGAGACGCGGGCCGTGTTCGAGGCCGCCCAGGCCAAGGGGCTCGCGATCAAGATCCACGCGGAGCAGCTCTCGAACCTCGGCGGCGCGGCGCTGGCGGCCGACATGGGAGCGCTCTCGGCGGATCATCTCGAATATCTCGACGAGGCCGGCGTCATCGCCATGGCGAAGGCCGGCACGGTCGCGGTGGTGCTGCCGGGCGCCTTCTACTTCCTGCGCGAGACGGTGAAGCCACCGATCGCGCTGCTGCGCCAACATGGCGTGCCCATCGCGCTGGCGACCGACGCCAATCCCGGCTCCTCGCCGCTGACCTCGCCGCTGCTGGTGATGAACATGGCCTGTACGCTGTTCCGGCTGACGCCGGAGGAGGCGCTGGCGGGGCTGACGCGCCATGCCGCGCAGGCGCTCGGTCTGCAGGACGAGATCGGCACGCTGGAGGTCGGCAAGGCCTGCGATCTCGCGATCTGGGACATCGAGCGCCCCGCCGAACTCGCCTATCGCATCGGCTTCAACCCGCTTCACGCCCGGATCTGGAACGGACAATGAGAACACCCCTTCTCCTCGACCCCGGCCATGCCGCCCTGACGCAGTGGCGCGACGTGATCGACGGCGCGTCGATCACGCTGTCGGCGGCGAGTGCGGATGCGATCGTCGCCGCCCAGGCGATCGTCGACGATATCGTCGCGGCCGGCACCGTGACCTATGGCGTCAACACCGGCTTCGGGAAGCTCGCCAATGTCCGCATCGCGGATGGCGACCTCGCCACGCTGCAGCGCAACCTCATCCTGTCCCATGCCGTCGGCACCGGCCCTGCCTTGCCCGATGGCGTGGTGCGGCTGATCCTCGCGATGAAGGCGGCGAGCCTGGCGCGTGGCGCATCGGGCGTGCGGCCTGTGGTGGTCGAGGCGCTGCTCGACGCGCTCGAGGCCGACGCCTTGCCGGTCGTGCCGGCCAAGGGCTCGGTCGGCGCGTCGGGTGATCTCGCGCCGCTCGCCCATCTCACCGCCGCGCTGATGGGCGTCGGCGAGATCAGGCTGAAGGGTGAGGTGATGCCGGCTGCGGATGCGCTGGCGCGGATCGGCCAGGCGCCGCTGGCGCTCGGACCCAAGGAGGGGCTGGCGCTGATCAACGGCACGCAGGTCTCGACCGCGCTGGCGCTCACCGGCCTCACCGCCATGGCGCGGGTGTTCGATGCCGCGCTGGTCGCCGGCGCGCTCTCGGTCGATGCGCTGAAGGGCTCCGACACGCCGTTCGACCCGCGCATCCAACGCTTGCGCGGCCAGCCCGGCCAGATCCGTGTCGCGGCGCTGCTGCTCGAGCTGATCGCCGGCAGCGCAATCCGCGACAGCCACCGCTTCGGCGACTCAAAGGTGCAGGACCCCTATTCGCTGCGTTGCCAGCCGCAGGTGATGGGCGCGGTGCGCGACCTCCTCGCCAATGCCGCGGCGACGCTTGCCATCGAGGCCAATGCGGTCACCGACAACCCGCTGGTGCTGGGGCCGGGCGAGGTCGTCTCGGGCGGGAACTTCCATGCCGAGCCGGTCGCGTTTGCCGCCGACATGCTGGCGATGGGGCTGTGCGAGATCGGCAATCTCTCCGAGCGGCGGATCGCGCTTCTGGTCGACCCCGTGATGAGCGGCCTGCCGCCCTTCCTGGCGCGCGATGCGGGGCTGAACTCCGGCTTCATGATCGCGCAGGTGACGGCGGCGGCGCTGGCCTCCGAGAACAAGCAGAAGGCCCATCCGGCCAGCGTCGACACCATTCCGACCTCGGCCAATCAGGAAGACCATGTCTCGATGGCGACGCATGGCGCCTATCGCCTGCTCGACATGGCGGCGAACGCAGCCAGCATCATCGGCGTCGAGCTGATGGCGGCGGCGGAGGCGATCGCGCATCATCGCCCGATGGCGACGAGCCCGCGGCTGGAGCCGGTGCTGGCCCTGCTGCGCAGCCAGATCGCGCCGCTGACGGAGGACCGCTACCTCGCGCCCGATCTCGCGGCGGCGACGGAGCTGGTGCTGTCGGGGGCCGTGGGCCGGGCGGCGGGGCTGGATTCGTTTGCGGAGTTTTCGAAATGACTCCGAGGCTTCCGTCATGGTCGGGCTTGTCCCGACCATCCACGTCTTCGCTGGTTGAGACCCGTGTTCAAGACGTGGATGCTCGCCACAAGGGCGAGCATGACGGAGCTTTGAACGCATGACCTCGATCGTCACCGTCACCCAGGGTCCCGCCCCGCTGATCCTGTCGATGCCGCATCCCGGCACCGGGCTGCCGCCGGAGGTTCATACCGCGTTGAACGACCGCGGGCGGCTGGTCGAGGATACCGACTGGCACATGCGCGAGGTCTATGCCTTCGCGGAGCGCTTCCAGCCGACGATCGTCGAGGCGACGCTGTCGCGCTATGTCATCGACCTGAACCGCGATCCGTCCGGCGTCTCGCTCTATCCCGGACAGGCGACGACCGAGCTGGTGCCGACGACGACCTTCGACGGCGCGCCGATCTGGGACGTGCCGCCCGACGCAGCCGAGATCGAGCGGCGGCGCATCGCCTATTTCCAGCCCTACCATGATGCGCTCGCGGCCGAGATCGAGAGGGTCAAGGCCGCCCATGGCTATGCGGTGCTGTGGGACTGCCACTCGATCAAGTCGGTGATCCCGCGGCTGTTTCCCGGCACGCTGCCGACGCTGAATCTCGGCACCAATTCGGGGGCCAGCTGCGCACCCGCCATCGAGGCGGCGGCTGCGGCGGCGATGGCGGCGCAGCCGCTGACCCATGTCGTCAACGGCCGCTTCAAGGGCGGCTGGATCACCCGCCATTACGGCCGGCCCGACGCGCATGTGCACGCGCTCCAGATGGAGAAGGCGCTTTGCGCCTATCTCGCGACCGAAGCGGCGCCCTGGAGCTTCGACGCGGCCACAGCCGCGCCCCTGCAATCCGCCCTCTCCGCCATCATTGCCGCAGCGCTGGACGCCGCGGCCCAGCACGAACGGAGCCGTTCATGACCCGCATCGACAACAGCCGCGTCATCCGCTCACCGCGCGGCACGGAACTTTCCGCCAAGAGCTGGCTGACCGAAGCGCCCCTGCGCATGCTGATGAACAATCTCGACCCCGACGTCGCCGAAAAGCCCGGCGAGCTCGTGGTCTATGGCGGCATCGGCCGCGCCGCCCGCACCTGGGAGGATTTCGACCGGATCTGCGCGTCGCTGCGTTCACTGGAGGCGGACGAGACGCTGCTGGTCCAGTCCGGCAAGCCGGTCGGGATCTTCAGAACGCACACTGACGCGCCGCGGGTGCTGATCGCGAACTCCAACCTCGTCCCCGCCTATGCGAACTGGGAGCATTTCCACCATCTCGATAAGCTCGGGCTGATGATGTACGGCCAGATGACGGCCGGCTCCTGGATCTATATCGGCACGCAGGGCATCGTTCAGGGCACCTACGAGACCTTCGTCGAGGTCGGCCGCCAGCACTATGGCGGCTCGCTCAAGGGCAAATGGATCCTGACCGGCGGGCTCGGCGGCATGGGCGGCGCCCAGCCGCTGGCCGCGACCATGGCCGGCGCCTCGATGATCGCGGTCGAGTGCAAGCCCTCCTCGATCGAGTTCCGCCTGCGCACGCGCTATCTCGACGAGAAGGCCGACAGCATCGACGAGGCGCTCAGAATCGTCGAGGCGGCGCATGCGAAGGGCAAGGCGGTCTCGGTCGGCGTGCTCGGCAATGCCGCCGAGATCTTCCCCGACATGGTCCGCCGCGGCATCCGCCCCGACGTCGTCACCGACCAGACCTCGGCGCATGACCCGCTCAACGGCTATCTGCCGGCCGGCTGGACGATTGCAGAGTGGGAGGAGCGCAAGGAGCGCGACCCGGCAGGGACGATCCAGGCCGCCAAGCGCTCCATGGCCGAGCACGTCAAGGCGATGCTCGACTTCCAGCGCATGGGCGTGCCGACGCTCGACTACGGCAACAACATCCGCCAGATGGCCAAGGACATGGGCGTCGAGAACGCCTTCGATTTCCCGGGCTTCGTACCCGCCTATATCCGGCCGCTGTTCTGCCGGGGCATCGGCCCGTTCCGCTGGGCGGCGCTCTCGGGCGATCCCGAGGACATCTACAAGACCGACGCCAAGGTGAAGGAGCTGATGCCCAACGACGCGCATCTGCACAACTGGCTCGACATGGCGCGCGAGCGCATCCAGTTCCAGGGCCTGCCGGCGCGCATCTGCTGGGTCGGTCTCGGCGACCGGCACCGGCTGGGGCTCGCCTTCAACGAGATGGTGGCGAAGGGCGAGCTGAAGGCGCCGGTCGTGATCGGCCGCGACCATCTCGATTCCGGCTCCGTTGCCTCGCCCAACCGCGAGACGGAAGCGATGAAGGACGGCTCGGACGCGGTCTCCGACTGGCCGCTGCTGAATGCGCTCCTCAACACCGCTGGCGGCGCGACCTGGGTCTCGCTGCATCATGGCGGCGGCGTCGGCATGGGCTATTCGCAGCATTCGGGCGTGGTCATCGTCGCCGACGGCACACCGGAAGCGGCCAAGCGGCTCGAACGCGTGCTCTGGAACGACCCGGCCACCGGCGTGATGCGCCATGCCGATGCCGGCTACGAGATCGCTCAGGACTGCGCGCGCGAGAAGGGGCTGAGGCTGCCGGGGATGGGGATCGGCTGAGGCCCCGCTCAGGCGTTCTCGCGTTTGATCCAGCCTGGTCGGCTCAGCAGATAGTCGACCATGCGCGGCGGGATCGCGCAGCGCGCCGCGATGTCCTCGGGCGCGTGGGGGAATTGCAACGCGATGTCAGCCTCGCGACCGTCGGCGAGCTTGCGAAGCCAGTCCGGGTCGATCAATGGCGCCCGGCCCACCGCCACGAGATCCCCGCCCGCCGCCATCGCGGCCTGGGCATCCGCGAGCGTGCCGACGCCGCCGCAAGCGATGACCGCGCAGCGCCCCGCGATCACCGCACGGATCTCCGCCAGCGGGCTGCGGCCGTCACCACCGGTGGGCGCGCTGGCAACCAGGTAGTTGCGATCCTCGCGCTGCGGCCGCTGAAGGCGAAAATCATCGAGAGACACATGGATGTAATCGAGGCCGAGGCCGGCCAGCCGATCGACGAGCGCGAGCGTGTCATCGAGCCCGTAACCATCGGGTTCAGGCTCGAACGGCGTGATTCGGTAGCCGAGAACCATGCCCGGCCCTACCGCCTCTCGGGCCGCCCGCACCACGGCGAGCGGAAAGCGCATCCGCGCATCGCGATCACCGCCCCAGCCATCCAGCCTGCGGTTGGCGCGCGGCGAGAAGAACTGATGCAGCAGGTAGTGATTGGCGCCATGGAGTTCGACGCCGTCGAAGCCGGCCTGTCGCGCCCGCTCGGCTGCCGCACCAAAGCAGCCGACGAGATCATCGACCTCGGCCCCGGTCATCTCGCGCGGGGTCAGCGCGCCGGGTCGTAGCGACGCGACGGCCGAAGGGGCACGCATCCGTCCCTCCCCGATCAGGGCGGGCCGCGCAATGCGGCCGCCATCGTAGATCTGCAGGATCGCAAGACCGCCGCCGGCGCGCAGATCCCCAGCCAGCGCCTCGAGGCTCGGACGGTGCCCGGGCTTTGCCGCTCCGATGCCGTTCCAGGAGCGACCATCCTCATGAACGTAAGCGCATGAGCTGATCAGGCCACCGAAACCCGACAGGCTGCGTCGCCGCACGAAAGCGCGCTCCCCGGCACTGACCATTCCGTCGAGATCGGAGGCATCCGTCGTCATCGGCGCCAGCAAGAAGCGGTTGGGCAGAGTGCGCCCGCCGCCGAAGCGGAAGGGCGTCCACGGATCGGTCATCACTCCACCGGCTCCCTCTCACGGGCCGGGACCATCCTCACCGCACCATCCCCATCTGCCGCGGCAGCCAGAGCGTCAGCTCGGGGATGAAGGTGATCGCGATCAGCGCGGCGAAGAGCGGGACCAGCCAGGGCAGGATCGCCATGGTGGTGCGCTCGACCGAGAGCTTGGCGACGCGCGAGAGCACGAACAGCACCATGCCGAGTGGCGGGTGCAGCAGCCCGATCATCAGGTTCAGCACCATGATCAGCCCGAAATGGATCGGATCGACGCCGAGCTTCAGCGCGATCGGCAGTAGGATCGGCACCACGATGGTGATGGCGGCGATGGTGTCGAGGAAGCAGCCGATGAACAGCAGCAGGAGATTGACCAGCACCAGGAAGACCCATTTGTTCTGGGTCAGGCTGAGGATCAGGTCCGACAGGATCAGGGCCGTGTTCGAGACCGTCAAAAGCCAGGCGAAGATCGAGGCCGCCGTGACGATGAAGAGCACGGAGGCCGTGGTCTCGATCGTGTCGAAGGTCGCCTTGGTCAGGCTGCGCATCGTCATCGAGCGATAGCGCACGAGACCGAGGAACAGCGACCAGATCACCGCGGCGGCGGCGGCCTCGGTCGGCGTGAACCAGCCCATCGTCATGCCGCCGATCAGGATGACCGGCGTCATCAGCGCCATCACCGCCGAGAAATCAAAATAGTAGTCGAGGCCCAGCAGCACGGCGAGCGCAATGCCGATCGCCATGTTGTCCGGAAGGCCCGCCCAGAGCAGGCCATAGGCCAACAGCGGGAAGCCGAGCACGACGGCGACCTCGATGCCGGCCGACCCGATCTCGCGCCAGGAGAAGGTGGCGTCCGAGCCCCATTTGTAAATCCGCGCGAAGATCGCGACGGTGATCATCATGAACAGCGTCATCATCACGCCGGGCACCACGCCGGCGAGGAAGAGCGCGCCGATCGAGGTGTTCGACATCATCCCGTAGATGACGAAGGGTAGCGAGGGCGGGATGATCGGCCCGAGCGTGGCGGAGGCCGCCGTGACGCCGACGGCCACCTCGGTGGGATAGCCGTGGTCCTTCATCGCCTTGATCTCGATCGTGCCGATGCCGGCGGCATCCGCGATCGCGGTGCCCGACATGCCCGAGAAGATCACCGAACCGATGATGTTCACCTGCGCGAGCCCGCCGCGCATCCAGCCGACGAGCGCGACCGCGAAGGCATAGATGCGGCCCGTCACACCGGCGATGTTCATGAGGTTGCCGGCCAGGATGAAGAAGGGCACGGCGAGCAGCGGGAAGCTCTCGACGCCCGCGATCATGCGCTGGGCCAGAATGACGTCGGGCACGGTGCCCGAGATGATGATGAAGGCGAGTGAGGCGACGGCCATGGCGATCGCCACCGGCACGCCGAGGATCATCAGGCCGAGAAAGGAACCGAGCAGGATCAGCATGGTCGTTCTCAGGCCTCCGAGCCGTCGAAGGCTTCCGGCTTTTCCAGCACGGAATAGCCGCGGCGCAGGTTCTGCCAGGCGACATGGAGCGCCCGCAGCGTCATCAGCGCGAAGGCGAGGACGACCGCATTGAAGATGATGGACTTCGGCAGATCGACCGTCGTCATCATCTCGTCGGGGATCAGCGACGAATATTTGTACGTCAGCCAGGTCCCGTAGGCGAGAAAGCTGATGCGGACGGCATCGACGAAGGTCGCCATGATCCGGCCCGTCCGCGCCGACATGTAGCGGTAGAGGAAATCCACCTGGATATGCCGGGAGGCCCGCACGCAGAGCGAGGCGCCCAAGAAGACCACGACGACCAGCGCGTTGATCGCGATCTCCTCGGTCCAGGCGAAGGAGTTGTTGAGGACGTAGCGGGTGAAGAACTGCAGGATGACGCAGCCCACCATGACCCAGAAGGCGGCCAGCGTGATCCAGTCCTCGACGCCGTAGACTGAGAGGTCCGCCGGCGGCGGCGCCTCGTCGAAGACGTGGGCGAGTTCCTCGCCGGTGACGGGCGTGTGGATTTCAGGCGTCTGGGTCATGCTCGGCACTTCTCTTTGGCATCAGTCTCTCCGTCATGCTCGCCCCTGTGGCGAGCATCCACGTCTTGAACACCAACTTTGGCAAACGAAGACGTGGATGGTCGGGACAAGCCCGACCATGACGGAAGGGACGCATTCGTGAAGCCGGGACGGCTGTCAGCCGTCCCGGATCGATGGATGAGCTTACTTGATCGCCTGGATGCGTTCCCAGTCGGCCTTGCGATAACCGAACTGCTCGAAGGTCACGTTCTTCTGGACGTTGGCGAGGAACTCCGCCTTGTCGACCTCGGTCACGGTCAGGCCCTTGTCCTTGAAGAACTGGACGAGCTTGGCCTCGGAGGCCTGGATCTGCTTGGTGGCCCGGGCTGAGGCCTCCTGCGCGACTTCGCTGAAGATCTTGCGATCCTCAGGCGAAAGCTTGTCCCAGAGCTGCTTGGCGACGACCGTGTTGAGATGGTCGACGATGTGGCCGGTCAGCACGATGTGCTTCTGCACCTCGTAGAACTTCTTGGCCTCGATCGTGGTCAGCGGGTTCTCCTGCGCCTCGACCGTGCCGTTCTGCAGAGCGAGATAGACCTCGGCGAAGGCGATCGGCGCGGTGTTGGCGCCGCAGGCGCGCGGCATGGCGAGATAGGCCGGCACGTCGGGCACGCGGATCTTGAGCCCCTTCATGTCGGCGATCGTCATTTCGAAACGGGAAAAGTGCTCGAAGATGCCGCCGCAGGTCTGCTGCAATTCGCGGCCGGCGTCGGTGAGGTAAATCTTCTTGCCGATCTGCTCGAACAGCGGCAGCCCCACGGCGTCCGTCAGTTTCTTGATCTGCATCGAGACGGTCGGCTGGGTGAGAAACAGTTCCTCCGCCGCCCGCGTAAAGCTGCCCAGGCGGGCAATGGCCGAGAATACTTCCAGTTGTCTCAAGGTGCTGTGACGCATGCTTGGTCTCCCAGTGATCGTCTTTCGTCTATCGAATGGATTGAAAAGTTTGACTGTTATTGATGCGCCCTATTTTGCATCATCAAACGCACCGTGTTGATGCAACACCTTTTCGTCAGGAAGGGTATTGCCGCCACGACCTCGCGCACATGCGCGGCTTTTTCAACCTCTGGAGACAACAGCCATGGCATCGGAAACCATCAAGGAAGGCAAGGAACGCTACAAGTCGGGCGTGATCCCGTACAAGAAAATGGGTTACTGGGAACCGGATTACAAACCCAAGGACACCGACGTGATCGCGTTGTTCCGCATCACCCCGCAGGAAGGCGTCGATCCCGAGGAAGCCGCCGCCGCGGTTGCCGGGGAATCCTCGACCGCGACGTGGACGGTGGTGTGGACCGACCGCCTCACCGCCTGCGAACTCTATCGCGCCAAGGCGTATCGCGTGGACCCGGTGCCGAACACCGGCGCCGGCACCAAGAACGAGGCGCAGTATTTCGCCTACATCGCCTACGACCTCGATTTGTTCGAGCCCGGCTCGATCGCCAACCTCACCGCCTCCATCATCGGCAACGTGTTCGGCTTCAAGGCGGTGAAAGCGCTGCGCCTCGAAGACATGCGCATCCCCGTCGCCTACCTGAAGACCTTCCAGGGCCCGGCGACCGGCATCGTGGTCGAACGCGAGCGCCTCGACAAATTCGGCCGCCCGCTGCTGGGCGCCACCACCAAGCCCAAGCTCGGCCTGTCGGGCCGCAACTACGGCCGCGTCGTGTACGAGGCGCTGAAGGGCGGCCTCGACTTCGTGAAGGACGACGAGAACATCAACTCGCAGCCTTTCATGCACTGGCGCGACCGCTTCCTGTTCGT
>NCCO01000013.1 GCA_002279705.1 Allobosea sp. 12-68-7 | reverse complement strand
CGCCGAGCGGCACTGCCCCCCACCCCAGCCCTCCCCCCCGCAAGCGGGGGGAGGGGGTAGGTTGGGCCCGTCAATCGCTGGGTCGCTTCACCGGGGAGGGGCTGTGATGGCCGGGAACCGCAAGGACCCCCGCACGTCGAAAGCGCGGCGCCTGCGCCGGGAGGCCACGCCCGCGGAAAGGCGCCTTTGGCTGCACCTGAAAGCAATGGAGTTGCCGGGCGGTCATTTTCGTCGCCAAGCACCTTTGGGGCCCTATTTCGCCGACTTCGTCCATATCGGCGCGAGGCTGGTGATTGAACTCGATGGCGGTCAGCACGGCCTGCCGACAGCAGCCCAACACGACGCACGCCGCACCGCCTATCTCAAGTCGCAGGGCTTCCGTGTGCTTCGTTTCTGGAATCACGAACTGACCGAAAACCTCGACGGCGTCGTCGAAACAATCTTCCGCGCCATCAATGATCCATCTCAGAAGTCCGGAGTCACCTCATGCTGAACCGTCAGGGACGTCCCACGCAAGGGTCCGTGTCCGCCCATGAGCCGCATGCGACCTTCACCGGCAACCGCGCGCTGCAGCAGATCGAGCCGCTGATCTTCGAGATCGGCCATCCCGAGACGACAGGCGTCGACATCGATGCGCCGGCCCCGTTCAATTCTCGCCTGGGCAGCCACGCCCGCCAGGGCGAGATCGGCCTGCCCGGCCTCTCCGAGCCCGAGACGATGCGACATTATGTGCGCCTGAGCCAGAAGAACTACGGCATCGACACCGGGCTCTTCCCGCTCGGCTCCTGCACGATGAAGCACAATGCTCGCCTCAACGAGAAGACGGCGCGCATGCCCGGCTTCTCCGACGTGCACCCGCTCCAGCCGGTCTCGACTGTGCCGGGCGCGCTCGAGGTCATGCTCGAGCTCTCGCGCTATCTGATGACGCTGACCGGCATGCCGGCCGTCGCCCTGTCGCCGAAGGCCGGCGCCCATGGCGAGGCCTGCGGCATGATGGCGATCAAGGCCGCCATCGCCGCCAAGGGCGAGGGCGCGACCCGCAATGTCGTGCTCGTCCCCGTTAGTCGCGGTCGAGGACGTCAAGGCGCTGCTCGGGCCCGACATCGCCGCGATCATGCTGACCAACCCCAACACCTGCGGCATCTTCGAGCCTGAGATCGTCGAGATCGCCGCCGCGATGCATGAGGCCGGTGCCTATTTCTACTGCGACGGCGCCAATTTCAACGCCATCGTCGGCAAGGCCCGGCCGGGTGATCTCGGCGTCGATGCCATGCACATCAACCTGCACAAGACCTTCTCGACGCCCCATGGCGGCGGCGGGCCGGGCGCCGGTCCGGTCGTGCTCTCGGAGCGGCTCGCGCCCTTCGCGCCGGTGCCGTTCATCCATCTGGATAAAGTGACCCTCGCCGATTTCGTCGGGGGGCGTGGCAAGGTCGGGGCGGAACTGCGGAGGTCCGTCGAAGCCTCGGGCTTCATGACATATGACGAGCTGAACCTCCTGATGCCTTCCGACTCGACAGCGTCGAGCGAGGAGATCGAGGATCTGCTTTCCAAACTGTCGGAACTCGGCATCAGTGTTGAGGACGGCGACGTTCATCCGGCCTTCCTGGCTCAGGCGGTTCAGATACGGCTTGTCGAAACCCGCGAGGAGGCGCCCGAGGGCAACGCCCCCTTCGGCCGCATGACCGCCTTCCATGGCCAGATGGGCATGTATGTCCGCGCGCTCACCTACATGCTCAGCCATGGTTCGGACGGCATGAAGCAGGCCTCCGAGGACGCGGTGCTGAACGCCAACTACATCCGCGCCGGCCTCTCCGACCTGATGTCGCTGCCCTTCCCGGATCACCCCTCGATGCACGAGGCGCTGTTCGACGATGAGTGGCTGAAGGGCACTGGCGTCACCACGCTCGATTTCGCCAAGGCGATGATCGACGAGGGCTACCACCCGATGACGGTGTATTTCCCGCTGGTCGTCCACGGCGCCATGCTGATCGAGCCGACCGAGTCGGAATCCAAGGCCTCGCTCGACCTTTTCATCGCGACGCTGCGCGACCTCGCCATGGCAGCCAAGGGCAACGACAAGGTCCGCTTCACCGGCGCGCCCCACCACGCCCCGCTGCGCCGCCTGGACGAGACCCGCGCGGCGCGCCAGCCGGTGCTGAAATGGGTAGCCCCGGCGCCGCTGGCGGAGGCGGCCGAGTAGGGCGCGCGTCAGTCGCCCTCCCAGGGGTTTAGCATCGGCAACCCGAGCCGTGCGAAATCCCGGACATTTCGCGTCACCAGGGTCAACCCATGAACCACGGCGGTGGCCGCCAGCATGGCGTCCATCATCTGGAGGTTCAGGCCGTCGCGACGCGACGCGGCCATGATGTCACCCCAAGCTGCCGCCGTCGGCAGGTCGAAGGGAAGCAGTCGTTCGCCGAAGCGGGAGGGCAGTTCCGTTTCGATCCAGTTCGCCAGCTGGTCACGGCGGCGGCCGCTGTGCATCAGTGCGAGGCCGCGATGGAGTTCGGCCATGGTGACGACGCTGAGGTAGAGGCTGTCTTCGTTCGCCTGCGCCAGGAACTGGATGACCTCGGCATTTGGCGCCGGCTTCTCGCCCTCGGAGATGACATTGGTATCCAGCAGGAAGGTCACAGATCGATATCGCGCGGTGGCTGATCGTCACGCGTCAGGTCAATTCCGGAGCCGCGCAAGGGCGAATTGAGGAGGAAGTCAGCGAAGGTCCCCTTGCGGGTCGTCCTGCGTTCCCACTCCTCGACAGAAACCACAACGGCGGTCGGTCTCCCGTTGCGGGTCACTGTTTGCGGACCCTCATTCGCCGCCTTCTCCATCAACTCGGAGAATCGTGCCTTTGCCGCGGCGACGCTCCAGAGGTGGTTCACAGCTACGGTCACGTGTGCCTCCTACAATTAAATGACCTAGATGGTCATGATAGTCACCAGTGGGAGAGGCGACAATACTCCGAGCAACACTCCGACACCAAATCCCGCCACCGCCTTAAGCCTTCCTTGACCATGCGCGAGGGATGCTTCCGCTATGCGTCTGTGACGCTGTGTGGGATCACGTCCATGTCCGTGCGTTTCGTCAAAGCCTCCGTCGCTGCCCTGGCCCTTTTGCTCGGCGGCATGGGAGCGCGGGCCAGCGAGCCCAGCTACGGCCCCAACACCTATGACCGCACCCTTGAGGCGCTGATCGCCCATGAGGACATCGCCGTCCGCGGCGGCTGGCCCAAGGTTCCCGCCGGCATCACCGCGCTGAAGCCGGATGCCCAGGGGCCCGAGGTCGCGGCGCTGAAGCAGCGCCTGGTGCTGAGCGGCGATCTGCCCGCCGACGCGCTGCCGGGTGACGTCTACGACGCGAATGTCGTCGCGGCCGTGAAGCGCTTCCAGGTCCGGCACGGCCTGTCGGATCTCGGCACGGTCGGCCGCCTGACGCTGAAGGCGCTGAACACGCCGGTCGAGGTCCGCCTCAACCAGCTCACCGCCACGCTGGAGCGGCTCAAGGGCAATGGCTTCTCCTTCGCCGAGCGCTATGTCGTGGTCAACATCCCCGGCGCCAGCGTCGAGGCGGTCGAGAACGGCCTCGTCCAGCGCCGCCACCTCGCCATCGTCGGCCGGCCGGACCGGCCGTCGCCGGTGCTTCAGGCCAACATCACCTCGGTCAATCTCAACCCGACCTGGACGGTGCCGACCTCGATCGTGAAGGCCGACATCATCCCGCATATGCGCAAGGACCCGGGCTTCCTGGCGAAGTCCCATATGCGCCTGCTCGGGGCCGAAAACCGCGAGATCGACCCGGCCACCGTCAACTGGGCGAGCCTGACCGCGCCCTATTTCACCGTGAGGCAGGACCCCGGCCCCGACAATTCGCTCGGCCAGATGAAGATCGACATGCCCAACACCGAGGCCGTCTATCTCCATGACACGCCGAAGAAGTCCCTCTTCCGCAACGATGTCCGCTTCAACTCCTCGGGCTGTGCCCGTGTCGAAGGCGTGCGCGAACTCGGCGCCTGGCTGCTCGAAGGCACGGAGTGGACGCCGGCCGCGATCGAGGCCGAGATCGCCAAGGGCGAGCGCAAGAACATCCCGTTGAAGAAATCCGTGCCCGTGGCCTGGGTCTACCTGACCGGCTGGCAGGGGGCCGATGGCATGGTCCAGTTCCGCGAGGACATCTATGGGCTGGACACCCCGCAGGGCATCGTCACCTCCACCATCCAGCCGCGCAAGCCGAAGTCGAAGGTGATCGGCGCAGGCGAACCCAGGCCGGCCCCGCGCCTTCCGGCCAAGACGGCCGCGAACTGAGACGAAACGGCGTTCGGACTGCTGCTATCGGGCCTACAAGGTCTCCGGAGCGGCTTCGTCCCGTGCGGGTCTGGCTTCGTCCGCCTGTCCGGGACGATGGGGCCGTTACGCGCCCATGAGCCAAACAAGGGATTTTGGGAGGCCCGCGCCTCCCGCTTCTGGCAAGCTCGCTGCGGTCGATCCTGCCCGCCAAAGCAAAACGCCGCGGCCCGGGGGCCGCGGCGTTTTCGAAAGTCGTTGATCCTGATGCGTGTAGCGACCCTTCGGCCGCTCCATCTCAGTTGAGCTTGGCCTTGACCTCGTTCAGACCGGCGGCGAACAGCGCGTCGCCGGCCTTGCCGCCCACCTGGGAGCGGATGATCAACTCGGCTGCCTTGGTCGCCGCTTCGGCAGCCGCGGCGCGAACCTCGGCCTCGGCCTGGCTTTCGGCCAGCGCGATCTTCTCCTCGGCCGACTTGGTGCGACGGGCGACGAAGTCGTTCAGCTTGGTCTCGGCCTCGGCGGCGAGGCGCTTGGCCTCCTCGTTCGCGGCGGCGACGATGCCGGCGGCCTCGGTCTCGGCAGCCTTGCGCTTGGCCTCGTACTCGGCGAGCAGCTTCTCGGCCTCGAGACGCAGGCGGCGCGCCTCGGCGAGTTCCTGGGCGATCTTCTCGCCGCGCGCGTCGAGCGCCGCGACGATCGCCTTCGGCACGCCGAAATAGGCCAGGATGGCAAAGAAGATGACGAAGGCGACGCCGACCCAGACGGTATCCATGATGGTGTCTCCTCAGCCGCGTGCCAGAACCTGATCGACCGCCTCGGACGCCTCGGTGGCGCTCGGGGCCTGGCCGGTCAGCTTCTCGACGATCGCGATCGCGACCTCGCTGCCGAGCCCGCGCACATTGCTCATGGCGCTGGTCTTGGTAGCGGCGATGGTGGCCTCGGCCGTGGCGAGCTTGGTCGCCAGCTCGGCCTCGACGGCGTGACGGCGCTCCTCGGAGGCCTTGGCGCCGGCGTCGCGCGAGGCCTGGGCGATGCCCTGGGCGTTCTTGCGGGCCTCGGTCAGCGCTGCCTCATAGGCGAGCGCGGTGTCCTCGGCCTTGGCCTGCATCTTGGCGGCGTTGTCGAGATCGCGCGCGATGGTGCCGGCACGCTCCTCGAGGATCGCGCCGACCCGCGGCAGGGCGATCGTCGACATCAGCCAGTAGAGCGCACCGAAGGTGATGGCGAGCCAGAACAGCTGACCCGGGAAGGTCGCGACGTCGAAGGGAGGGAAGGCGGCCTTCTCGCCGCTCAGGGGCGGTGTCGCGGCCTGGGCGACCCCGGCCACGAGCGTGGCCGTCAGCCCGGAGGCGACGAAGCCGGCCCAACCTTGCCTGACGGACCGTGAAGATCGAACCGGCATGGGCTGCCTTTCAGCGAAGGAAATCGAAAGGTCGCGCCCGGTCCCGCAAGGGGACGCGAGGGCGCGACGGGAAGGCGGGTGGTCGAAGCGCGTCAGACCACGAAGAGCAGGACGAGCGCCACGACGAAGGCGAAAATGCCCAGACCTTCGGCGAGCGCCGCGCCGATGAAGGCGCGCGGGAACTGGCCGTCGGCCGCCGAGGGGTTGCGCAGCGCGCCCGAGAGGAAGTTGCCGAAGATGGTGCCGACGCCGATGGCGGCGAGGCCCATGCCGAGCGAGGCGAGGCCAGCGCCGATGTACTTGGCTGCAACGGGATCCATGGTCTTTCTCCAGTGTGAAAAGGTGATGGCGGGTGGGATGGTCTCGCGAACTCTGCCTGGCTCAGTGGCCGGGGTGCAGAGCGTCGTTGAGATAGACGCAGGTCAGGATCGCGAAGACATAGGCCTGCAGGAAGGCGACGAGGAATTCGAGCGCGGTGAGCGCCACGGCCAGGAGCAGTGGCAGCGGGGCGATGATCGTCGCGGCGCCGCCGGCGGCGAGCAGGGCGACGACGAAGCCGCCGAACACCTTCAGCGCGATATGGCCGGCGAGCATGTTGCCGAACAGGCGCAGCGACAGCGAGATCGGCCGCGAGACGAAGGACACCGCCTCGATCAGCACCATAAAGGGCAAGAGCCAGCCCGGCACACCCGACGGCACGAACAGGCCGAAGAAGTGGCTGCCGTGCTTGACGACGCCATAGACCAGCACGGTGCCGATCACGAGGAAGGCGAAGGCCGCCGTCACGACGATGTGGCTGGTCACGGTGAAGGAGCCCGGGATCATGCCGAGCATGTTGGCGCAGAGCACGAACATGAACAGCGAGAAGACGAGCGGGAAGAACTTCATGCCTTCCTTGCCCATCACGCCGGTGACGGTGGAGGCGACGAATTCGTAGACCATCTCGGCGAGCGACTGCAGCCGGCCGGGGACCACCGACCGCTGGCTCGAGCCGTAGATCATGATCACCGAGATCACGGCGACGATCGCGACCATCAGCAGCGACGCGTTGGTGAAGGACAGGTCGAGGCCAAACGGCCGCAAGCCGATGATCGGCTTGATCTCGAATTGGTGGATCGGATCGATTCCGCCGCCAGCCGCCATGTCGCTTCAGTCCCTTGTCGTGCGGCTTTGCGGCCGCCAGCCTCGGTCAGTCTTTCGTCCCGCTGCCCTTCGACCCGGAGGTCGGACGCGAACCGAGCCGATAGACGGAGCGCAGCCCTGCCATGGCCCCGATCACCAGAAAGATGATCAGCAGGAACGGCGAGGTTCCCAGCCACCGGTCTGCCAGCATCCCGATCAGGGCGCCTGCGATGATGCCGCCTGCGAGATCCGTCGCGGCGCGCAAGCCGGAGGACATCGCGCCAGCCATGGCGCCGTCCTCTCCGGCCGGGCTCGCGCCCGGCTTTTTGGTTCCGTCGGCACGCCCGAGAGCGGCCTTCAGGGAACCCAGTCTTGCGCGCAACTCCGAGTCTGAGGCGTTTTTCTCGGGTTCGGTCACGGCAGCAGCTCCTCCATGATCGTGACGCTGCCACGATCCTGCAAAAAGCCACACGATCCCTGTCCGCGCCCCGCGCATCGAGCCGTCGTCAGCACGGCCTCCTTTATTGCCCGCCCCGGATGCTGTCAAGGCAGGCCGAAGCGGCCTAAGGCATTGGAATACCTATAAATTCGGAGAAAACCGGCATTCTTGCCGCATTGCGAAGGCGATTGTGGCCTTTTTTCAGCGCTCAGACCGCGTCCCGGATGCGCTCGGCCGTGGCGAGATCGACGGAGACCATCTGGCTGACACCGCGTTCGGCCATCGTCACGCCGAAGAGCCGGTCCATCCGCGCCATCGTGATCGGATTGTGGGTGATCAGGATGAAGCGCGTGCGCGTCTCGCGCGCCATCTCGTCGAGCAGGTCGCAGTAGCGCTCGACATTGGCGTCGTCGAGCGGCGCGTCGACCTCGTCGAGCACGCAGATCGGCGAGGGGTTGGTCAGGAACACCGCGAAGATCAGCGCGGTCGCGGTCAGCGCCTGCTCGCCGCCCGAGAGCAAGGTCATCACCTGCGTCTTCTTGCCGGGCGGGCGCGCGAAGATCTCGAGCCCGGCATCGAGCGGGTCCTCCGCATCGACCAGCTTGAGCTCGGCCATGCCGCCGCCGAACAGCACGGAAAAAAGCCGCTGGAACTGGCCGTTGACGATCTCGAAGGCGGCGAGCAGGCGCTCGCGGCCCTCCCGGTTGAGGGCGCTGATCGCCTGGCGCAGCCGCCGCACCGCCTCGCTGAGATCGTCGCGTTCGGCCGTCAGCCCCTCGCGCTTGCCCCGGATCTCGGTCAGCTCGTCCTCGGCGCGCAGATTGACGGCGCCGAGCCGCTCGCGCTCGGCCTTCAGCCCGGCGAGCCGTCGCTCGACCTCCTCCTGCGCCGGCGGGCTGTCCCCGGCCTTCAGCCCGGCAAGGGTCGCCAGCCGGTCGAGGCTCGTCTCCAGCCCCTCCTCGATCTGGCGGGCGACATCGGCGACGCGCTGGCGCGCCGCTTCCCGCTTGGCCTCCGCCGCCGCCCGCGTCTCGCGCGCACCGGCCAGCCCCTCCAGCGCGATCCGCGCCTGCCGGTCGGCCTCGGCCAGCGCCGCCTCGCCCTGGGCGAGACGATCGGCCGCGGCGCGGCGCTGCGTCTCCGCCTCCTCGATCTGCGCGACGAGCCGGCGCCGCTCGCTCAGGAAGGTGTCGGGCGCCTCCAGCAGCGCGGCCCGCTCGGCGGTGACCATCTCGATGCGCCGGCGCGTCTCCCCGGCGGTCTGGCCGCTGCGCGCGGCCCGCTCGCGCCAGGCGCCGGTGTCGGCGGCGATCGCCTGGCGGCGCTGGGCGCGCAGTTCCGCCTCGCGCTTCAGCGTCTGCATCCGCGCCCGGGCATCGGACGCCGCGATGCGCCGCTCGCCCAGCGCCACGCGCGCCTCGAGCAGCCGGCTTTCGAGCGCGGCGGAGGCCGGCAGCTCGGTCAGCGCCTGGTCCTGCGCGGTGGCATGGGCCGCGGCTTCGGCCATCGTCTGTCCGAGCCGGCCGATCGCCTCGCTCAGGGCCGATCGTCTCGCGGCAACCTCGCCGGCCTTGCGCTCCGCGGCGGCGAAGCGCTCGCGCGCCAGGTCGAGCGCGCGGCGGGCCAGCCGCGCCGTCTCGAGCGTCGCCGCCTCGGCCTGGGCCGCAGCCCGAGCCCGCCTGGGCCGCCTGTTCGAGATCGCCGAGGCGGTTCTTCTCGGCGAGCCGGCGGGCGGCGGGGGAGGGCGCCTCGGCCGCCCCGGTCAGGCCGTCCCAGCGCCAGAGATCGCCCTCGCGCGACACCAGCCGCTGGCCCGGCCGCAGCAGCGCGCGCAGGCGGGGCCCGTCGCCGCGCGCGACGACGCCGATCTGGGCGAGTCGCCGCCGCAGGGCCGCCGGTCCGCGCACATGCGCCGCCAGCGGCTCGGCGCCTGCCGGCAGGGCCGGGTCCGTCTCGCCGCCGCCGGTGTCGAGCCAGTGGCTGGGCGCGGCGGCATCGGTGGCCGCGTCGAGATCGTCGCCGAGCGCGGCGCCGAGCGCGACCTCGTAGCCCTTCGCCACGCTGAGGGCTTCCAGCACTGCCGGCCAGCGGTCGCCGCTCGCGGGGGCGAGGAGCTTCCGCAGCGTGCGGATCTCGGTGTCGAGCCGCTGGGCGGCGCGGTCGGCCTCGGCCAGAGGAGCCCGCAACTGCGTCTCGCGCTCGCGCGACGCGGCCAGCGCCGTCCGCGCCTGCATGGCCGCGGCATCGGCTTCGCGCAGCGCAACCTCGGCCGCCGCGACGGCGGTCTGCAGCGGCTCCAGTGGCAGCGCGGCGCTGCCGGCATCGAGCGCGGCCTGGTCGCGCAGGAGGCGGTCGCGTTCCTGCTGCGCCCGCGCCTCGCGCTCACGGCCCTCGCGCAGCGCCCGCTCGAGCGCGCCGCGCCGCGCCGCGAGCTCGGACAGCGCGCCCTGCGCGGCGCCATGGTCAGCCTCTGCCGCCGAAAGGGCGGCCTCCGCCTGCGCCAGCACGGCCGCGGCGGCCTCGGCACTGCCGGCTGACCCCTCGCTCTCTTGGGCCAGCGCCGCATCCTCCTGCGCCAGCCGCGCCAGGCTCTCGGCGGCGTCGCGCGCGACGGTGTCCTGCCGGCCGAGATCGCCGTGGAGTTCGGCCAGGCGCCGGTCGAGCTCCTCCGCCCGCTGCCGGGCGCGCCGGTTCTCCGCTTCCAGCTCGTCGAGACCGCGCTTCAGCCGCACCAGCGCCGCCGCGGCGGCCGCCTCGCCCTCGCGCAGCCCCGGCAGCCCATGCGCCGCCACGGCCTGGTGCCTGGCGGCTTCCGCCTGCAGGCCGGTGCGTTCGGCGACGAGGCGCACCGCCGCCTCCAGCGCCCGCTCGGCCTCCGCCTCCTGGCCGCGCGCCAGATGGTGCGCGATCAGCGCCAGCGTCGCCTCGGCCCGGCGGATGTCGGCGGCGAGGCTGCGATAGCGCGAAGCCTGCCGCGCCTGCCGCTGCAGCGAGTCGATCTGTCCGTCGATCTCGCCCAGCACGTCCTCGAGGCGGGTCAGGTTCTCTTCCGCGCCGCGCAGCCGCAGCTCGGCCTCGTGGCGGCGGCTGTGGAGGCTCGCGATGCCGGCCGCGTCTTCGAGGATGCGCCGGCGCGACTGCGGCTTGGCGGAGATGATCTCGGCAATCTGGCCCTGTCGCACCAGGGCGGGCGAACGGGCGCCGGTCGCCGCATCGGCGAAGAGCAGTTGCACGTCCCTGGCGCGCACCTCCTTGCCGTTGACGCGGTAGGTCGAGCCTTCCTCGCGCTCGATCCGGCGCGTGATCTCGAGCACGTCGGTCTCGTTGAAGGCGGAAGGGGCCTTGCGGTCGCTGTTGTCCAGCGTCAGCGCGACTTCGGCCATGTTGCGGCCGGGGCGCTCGTTCGAGCCCGCGAAGATGACGTCATCCATCCCCGAGCCGCGCATGTTCTTGAACGAGCTCTCGCCCATCACCCAGCGCAGGGCTTCGACGAGATTGGACTTGCCGCAGCCATTGGGGCCGACGATGCCGGTCAGGCCGGGCTCGATCCGGAACTCCGTCGGCTCGACGAAGGTCTTGAAGCCGGTGAGTCTGAGGCGCGTCAGCTGCATCGGCGCGCTCCTGCACCATCCGCGCCGGTCATCCCGGACAAGCGGCGAAGACGTGCCGCTCCGGGATCCATCGGAGGGCGCAGGTCCCTACGATGGATCCCGGCGCACCGCTGTGCTGCGGCCGGGATGATGTGGCGGTTGGGTCGGCAAGGGCGAACGCCCTCAGCCCGCCAGAAGCGGCTCGAGGATCTTGTCGAATTCGACAATCGAGAGCGCACCTGTACGCTTCTGCCCGTTGATGAAGAAGGTCGGCGTGGAGTCGACACCGGCCTTGGCCCCACGATCCTTCACGACCGTGACGGCGTCATAGATATCCTGCCTTTTCAAGCAGGCTTCGAACGAATCCTGTGTGAAACCGGCCTGCTTCACCATCGCCGACAACGCATCGACCGGCTTGTCGGTGAAGGCCCAGACCTTCTGCTGGGCGAAGAGCAGGTCCGTCATCGCCGTGTACTTGTCGTTGCCGTTGCAGCGCGCCAGCATGAAGCCGGCCGTCGCCAGCGGGTCGAGCGGGAATTCCCGCAGCGTGAAGCGCACCTTGCCGGTGTCGATGTACTTCGCCTTCAGCGCCGGCCAGGTGTCCTTGTGGAAGGTCGCGCAATGGCCACAGGTCAGCGAGGCGTATTCGATGATGGAGACCTTGGCGTCCGGCGAGCCGATCCAGACATCGCCGAGCGGGCCGGGTGTGGTGAGGTCGGCCTGGGCCTGGGCCGCGGGCGCGCCCAGCATCGCGGCGGCCGCGAGTCCGGCCGTCGCCGTCAGAAGCTGTCGCCTGTTCGTCATCGTCGTGGTTCCTGAAAATGCGCGTGTCGTGGGACGAAGCCCGGTTGCCGGTCCTATAGAGGCGCGGATGATTGTGGCAAGATCGTCACCGCGCCGCCGCGCATCCCTCACGAAGCTGTGTCGGGACGCTGCCGCGCCGCGCGCTCCGCCACATGGGCCCCGAGCCGCGCGAGGCAGGCCCGCAGCGCCTCGCCCTCGACGCCGGCGACCTGGCGCTCCATGCGCGCCAGCAGGGCGGGATCGGTCGGGCGGCGTGCGGCTGCCGCGACCGGAGCGTCCACCGGCCCCTGCTTCAGCACGAGCTTGCCGACCGCACGCCAGCCGAGATGGGTGTTGACGCGTTCGATCACGATCGGCGCGAGCTGCTGCATGTCGAGCGCGAAGGCGCCTTCGACCCGCACCACCATGGTCGCCGGCTCGGACGCCTCGCCGGGAGCCGGCCGGCGGCGCGGCCAGTCGATCTTGAGCGGGCGCGAGCGCGCCGCCAGCCGCTCGCCGACGATCTCCGGCCAGAGTGCCACGACGGCCCGCCCAGCGAAGCCCTGCGCGGCCAGCGCCGGCGCCAGCAAATCGTCGATCAGGTCTGCGAGGGGTTTGACGGCCATGCGCGATTGTGCGGCCGGGCGGGCTGCGGCGCAAGCCGCCGCCTCAGCCCGCCGCCCGTTCGCGCCCTACAGACAGGCGCTGCGGCGCCGCCCCGAGCCGGCCTGACAACGCATGGCTCTTCGGCAGCACCAGCCCCGCCCGCAACCGGTGCGGCCCGAAGGAGACGCCGGCGCGTTCGCGCAGCGATTGCGCGAAGCCGCGCAGCGGGATCAGCGCAGGCCTGTCCGGGGCGAGCAGCAGATGGCGCTCCACCGCCTGCGGCCAGTGGGCCTGCGGCACATCGCCTTCCTCGAGCAGGACAAGCCAGTCGCCGCGCGCCTCGGCCGCGCCCGCCGGCCAGCTGTCCGCGCCGCCGGCACGCAGATAGCGCGCCCCCGTCGCGTCCGCGATCCGCTCGATCGTGGCATCGCCGGCGGCGTCGAGAACCACGGCGTGGCCGAGGAAACCGTCCGCCACGGCCGGGATCAGGACGGAGAAGGTGGCCGCGAGAGCCTCGGACGAGCCGGCGCTGCGTATGACCGCTGTGAGCATGCGCCTCCTTATGTCGCAGCGCAGCATGTCGCAATCCTGTCACTTGCAATTTGTTCTCTGTATGTTCACATTAATCCGCAGAGGAATCGTCGATTCCCGGTGATTTTCAGGGATGTTCCGCGCCATGCTCCAGAGCAGGCCCTCTTCGAGACCGATTGCGGCCCAGCCGCTGAAACAGGCCGGTGCCGCGCCGCTGTCGGTGTCGGCGCGCGTGGCGCCGGTCGATCCGCTGGCCTATGCCGGCCACCGCATCGATCCCGAGCGCCGGCGCGGCCGGGGCGCCACCATCAATCCCGGTGGCCGCTACGAGGCGCAGCAGCGCATCAGCGAGGATGATGGCTGGGGTTCGCTCGGCGAGCTCCCGGCCTTCAGGACCGAGGTCGCGGTCGAGAAGCCGCGCACCATCATCACGAAGAACGAGTCTCCCGACATCTCCTTCGACCGCTCGATCAACCCCTATCGCGGCTGCGAGCATGGTTGCGTCTACTGCTTCGCGCGGCCGAGCCATGCCTATCTCGGCCTGTCGCCGGGGCTGGATTTCGAGAGCAGGCTGACCGCCAAGCCCGACGCCGCGATCCTGCTGGAGAAGGAATTGTCGGCGCCCTCCTACCAGCCGCGCACCATCGCGATCGGCACCAACACCGACGCCTATCAGCCCATCGAGAAGAAGCTGCGCATCATGCGCCAGATCCTGGAGGTTCTCGCCAAGTTCAACCACCCGGTCGGCATCGTCACCAAATCGGCACTGGTCCAGCGCGACATCGACATCCTCGCACCCATGGCCGCCAAGGGGCTGGCGAAGGTCGCGATCTCGATCACCACGCTCGACCCCAAGGTCGCCCGCGGCATGGAGCCGCGCGCCGCCTCGCCGGCCAAGCGGCTGGAGACGGTGAAGGCGCTGTCCGACGCGGGCATCCCGGTGACGGTGCTGGTCGCCCCGATCATCCCGGCGATCAACGAGCACGAGATCGAGCGCATCCTCGACGCGGCGAAGGCGGCCGGTGCCCGCGAGGCCGGCTATGTGCTGCTGCGCCTGCCGCTGGAGGTGAAGGACCTCGTGCAGGACTGGCTCCTGACCCATCACCCCGACAAGCTGCGCCATGTCGTCTCGCTGATCCGCTCGACACGCGGCGGCAAGGATTACGATGCCGCCTGGGGCCAGCGCCAGGTCGGCTCCGGCCCCTACGCCTGGATGATCGGCCGGCGCTTCGAGATGGCGGCGGAGCGACTGGGCTTCAACGGCGCGCGAACACGCCTGCGCAGCGACCTCTTTCTCAAGCCGGAGCGGGAGAAGGCGCAGCTGAGCTTGTTCTGAGCCGGTCGCTCGTGACGCCCGGGATCAGGCGGCGACCTCCAACGGCCGCGCCCGCTCGATGCGCGCCATCTCCTCGGGCGAATGCAGTGTCTCCCAGAGATCGGTCCGTCGCTGCACATTGAGCCAGAACTCGGCGGAGTTGCCGAAGACGCGTGCCAGGATCAGCGCCGTCGCGGCCGTGAGACCCCGGCGATCCCGGCAGAGTTCGTTGACATGCTTGCGGGGCACGCCCATCGCCTGGGCCAGGCGGATCTGCGTCAGCCCCAGCGGCCGCATGAACTCCTCGACCAGGATGTCGCCGACCGTGGCGGGCTTGCGTTTCGTCGTCAGCATGGCCCACCTATCGATAGCTGTGGTCGTCGAGATAGAGGCCGCGGGCCTCGCCGCGGCGCCCGTCCCAGGCAAAGATCAGCCGCCACTGCTGGTTGACGCGGATGCGGTGCAGGCCGTCCAGCGCCCCGCGCAGCTTCTCGAAATGATTGCTCGGGGGCACGTGCAGATCAGAATCGGTGACGGCGTCGTCGATCATCTGCAATTTCCGGAACAGGCGCGTCTCGGGATCGGGCGGAATGTGTTTCGCGTGGACATCTTCGACGAAAAAGGCGCGCAGCCACTCATCCCGAAAGCTGACGATCATGCCGATCTCCGCCAGCAATTATGTACCATATCATGGGGCATGTCTCAAGACTGTGAGGGCAGGGTGGAAGCCGTTGTTGCGCGCGCAGCCCCCACGGCCTAAGCCCCGCCTATGACCGCCCATTTCCAGCGCGAGACGCAGGCCATCGCCGACGGCCTCTGGCCGCTCGCCGGCGTCGACGAGGTCGGGCGTGGGCCGCTGGCCGGGCCCGTCGTGGCGGCGGCCGTCATCCTCGATCCGCAGGCGATACCGGACGGGCTCGACGATTCGAAGAACCTGAGCGCGGCGCGGCGGGAGGAGCTGTTCGCGCTGATCGCGGAATCGGCGCTCGCCATCGGCGTCGCCAGCGCCACCGCCACCGAGATCGACACCATCAACATCCGCCAGGCGACGCTGCTGGCGATGCGGCGTGCGCTGGCGGCGCTGGCGGTGCCCCCCGCCTTTGTGCTCGTCGACGGCAACGACCCGCCCAGGCTCGGCTGCCCCTGCGAATCCGTCATCGGCGGCGATGCCCAGATCGCCTCGATCGCCGCGGCCTCGATCGTCGCCAAGGTCACCCGCGACGCGATGATGGCGCGGCTGTGCCGGCTCTACCCGGCCTATGGCTTCTCGCTCCATGCCGGCTACGGCACGCCGCGGCACCGCGCTGCCCTGCAGGCCCACGGACCATGCCCCGAGCACCGCTATTCCTTCGCGCCGGTGAAGGGCGTCTGGCGGCGGTGACGGGAGCGTCGCCGGACGTTTCCACCGTCATGGTCGGGCTTGTCCCGACCATCCACGCCTTGCCTCGGCCTGGGTCGCCCCTGCCGGCAGCGGCCTTGTCTGTAGCCACGTTGCAAGACGTGGATGGTCGCCACAGGGGCGACCATGACGGCGAGGGACTCACGCTGACCGCGCCCCTGCGAACCTTAACCTCCCCTTAGCAATTCCCCATATCCGCCAAGGGGCTGGGCAAAAACTGCAGCCCCAGAATGAGACGTATTTTTTTCAGCGCGGAAACCCGGCTTTTACCCTGACTGGCCAATATCGCGACTGTTCGAGTTGCGTAACGGTCTTGGGGCGTCATGGGTATTTTGCGTACCGGGACCACCAGCGCCGCCGTCCGGATTCAAGTTTCGCGTACCGGACGGCCCGCGCTGCAGTCACCGATCAAGGCACCCCGGATCAAGCCGGCCGGCCTGCCGATCGAACTGCCGCTCGACCAGATTCTGCTCGGTGATTGTGTGGCTGCGCTCGAGGCGTTGCCGCCGGCCAGCATCGATCTCGTCTTCGCCGATCCGCCCTATAATCTCCAGCTCGGCGGTGATCTGCGCCGGCCCGACGACAGCCTCGTCGACGCCGTCGACGACGACTGGGACAAGTTCTCCTCCTTTGCCGAATACGATGCCTTCACCCGCGCCTGGCTGGCGCAATGCCGCCGCGTGCTGAAGCCCGACGGCGCGCTCTGGGTCATCGGCAGCTACCACAACATCTTCCGCGTCGGCTCGATCCTGCAGGATCTCGGCTTCTGGGTGCTCAACGACATCGTCTGGCGCAAGGCCAACCCGATGCCGAATTTCCGCGGCCGCCGCTTCACCAACGCGCATGAGACGCTGATCTGGGCGGCGCGCGGCGAGGCGTCGAAATACACCTTCCATTACGAGGCTCTGAAGGGCGGCAATGACGACCTCCAGATGCGCTCGGACTGGTATCTGCCGCTCTGCACCGGCGAGGAACGGCTGAAGGACGGCGCGGGCGCCAAGATCCACCCGACGCAGAAGCCCGCAGCCCTGCTCGCCCGCGTCATGCTCTCGGCCAGCAACCCCGGCGACGTGATTCTCGATCCCTTCTTCGGCACCGGCACCACCGGCGCCGTCGCCAAGGCGCTCGGTCGCCGCTTCATCGGCTGTGAGCGCGATCCCGGCTATGCCGAGGCTGCGCGCCAGCGCATCGCCGCGATCACGCCGCTGCCGCCGGAAGCCTTCGCCACCGCGCCCTCCAAGCGCAGCGAGCCGCGCGTGCCTTTCCTGGCTCTGGTCGAGGCCGGGCTGGTCAAGGCCGGCGAGACCGTCACCGACGAGAAGCGCCGCCACAAGGCGATCATCCGCGCCGACGGCACGCTGCTTTTGGACCCTGCCGTCGGCTCGATCCACAAGATCGGTGCGCTGGCGCAAGGGTTGCCGAGCTGCAACGGCTGGACCTTCTGGCATGTCGAGCGCGACGGCGCCCTGACCCTGCTCGACACTCTGCGCGGCGAAATCCGGGCGCAGATGGCAGCCGCCTGATTGGAGGTCAGCCCTTTGGGCTGCCCTTTACCCCCGCCGCCGCCAGAACCTTCACCATCACCCCCGACAGCGGCTCCTCGCCCAGCGCCGCCAGCGGTGTGAAGCGCATCCCCGCCGGCGCCTGTGTCCTGGTCGGCGCGCTCGCCTTGAACACGGTGAGCTCCAGCGGGAAATGCGTGAAGACATGGCGCACCGGCGGCGAAAGCTGCTCCCAGCGCGTCAACACCGGCGCATCCTGCCAGGCCCCGTCCAGCTCGTAACCGGCGCTCCAGTCGCTGGTCGGCACCTCGGCCATGCCGCCGAGCAGGCCCTTCGGCGGGCGGGTGCGCAGCAGCAGCGCACCATCCTCGCGCAGCAGCACGAAGGCGGCTCCCCGCCGCGTCGCGCCGGCCTTCTTCGCCGCCTTGCGCGGGAAGCTCTCCTGCGTGCCCTCGGCCCGCGCCCGGCACGGCTCGCGCCAGGGGCACAGGCCACAGGCCGGGTTGCGCGGCGTGCAGATCGTGGCGCCGAGATCCATCAGCGCTTGCGCGAAATCGCCGGGCCTGTCCTGCGGCATCATCGCCAGCACGCGCTCGCGCACCAGCGGGCGGGCACCGGGCAGAAGCTCCTCGATCGCGAAGAGCCGGGTCATCACCCGCTCGACATTGCCGTCCACGGCCGCGGCCGGCCGGTCGAAGGCGATCGCCGCGATGGCCCCGGCCGTGTAGGCGCCGATGCCGGGCAGGGCGCGCAGACCCGCCTCGCTGTCGGGAAAGCGCCCGCCATGCTCGGCGACGACGGCGATGGCGCAGGCATGGAGGTTGCGGGCGCGGGAATAATAGCCGAGCCCGGCCCAGGCCTGCATCACCGCCTCCGACGGCGCCTCCGCCAGCGCCTGTACGGTCGGAAATCGCGCCATGAAGCGCTCGAAATAGGGTTTGACCGCCGTCACGGTGGTCTGCTGCAGCATGATCTCCGACGCCCAGACCCGGTAGGGATCGGGCCGCTCGCCCGGGCCCGCGCGCCAGGGCAGGGCGCGGCGATGGCGGTCGTACCAGGCGAGGAGATCGGCGGCGGCGGGGCGCATCACCCGCTCTATAGAGGCTGGCGCGGGCGCGGCAACGGTCGGCCGCCTCACGATCGCTTGGGGCGATCCCGGTCGTGCTGCTCGGCCGTCTCGAGTGGCGCCAGCCAGTGCTCGCGCCGGATCGTCCAGAGCTCGTAGCCGGGCGCGATCGTGCTCGGCCCGCCGTCCAGCGTCCCGAGCTTGATCTCGATCTCGTCGGAATGGTCGTCGAAGCAGAACAGGGAGGAGCCGCAGCGCGGGCAGAAGCGGTCTTCGCCCGCCCGGCTGCGCCAAGTGCTGACTTCGCCTGACATGGTCACGGCCGATCGCGGCCAGATGCCGAAGAAGGAGAAGGCCGAGCCCGTCTCCTTCCGGCAGGCCTCGCAATGGCAGATTCCGGTGCGCGTCGGCTCGCCCTTGAGCGAGTAGCGGACCTGCCCGCAATTGCAGCCCCCCAAGCGTGTCATCGCGAACCTCGTCGGCTGGGGATTGGCGGGAGTCTCGGCGCGCTCAGGCCGGTTGCCCGGCGGCCTCGCGGCGCAGACCGGGGAGGAGCCCGCGGTCCGGCGGAAGGGCCGATGGCGGCCGATGAAACTGCAGCGAGACGAGAGCGCCGCCACCGGCGGCGTCGCTGATGCCGACCTCCGCCTGGTGGGCTTCCGCAATGCGTTTGACGATCGCCAGGCCGAGCCCTGTGCCGCCGAGATCGGACGCTGCCCCGCGCCAGAAGCGCTTGAAGACGGTGTCGCGATGGCTGGCCGGTATGCCCGGGCCATGGTCGCGCACGCTCAGCCGGCCCGTCCCCTCGACGGTAAGGGTGACCTCGGTCCCGGCGGGTGTGAACCGCAGGCCGTTGTCGGCCAGATTGCGCATGGCATGGGCGATCGCGTCGGCATCGCCCATGACGGGGCAGGCATCGGGCCCCTCATAGGCGATCTGCCGCCCCGCCGCGATCGCGATCGGCGCCATGTCGGCGACGACGCTGCGCGCGATGGCGGCGAGGTCAGACTGCATCGCCGGATCGACGACCAGCGTGTCCGCCTGGGCGGCAGAGAGCATCTGCTCGACGAGCCGGGTCAAGCGCGCGACGTCGTCGCGCAGCGGCTGCGCGCCGGGGAGGTCCCGCAGTTGCGCGACGCGGGCCGAGAGCACGGCCAGGGGCGTTCGCAGCGCGTGGGCGGCCTCGGCGGTGAAGGCGCGCTCGGCTTCGAGCGCATCTTCGAGCCGGCCGAGGGCATCGTTGATGGCTTCGACCATGTCGAGGATCTCGGCCGGCAATCCCGCCGTCGGAAGGCGCCGCGTCGTCGTTCCGTGGCCGGTCTCGCGGGCGGCCCGGGCAGCCTCGATCAGCGGGCGCATCGACTGCCTGACCGTGACGATGTTGACCAGGACGAGACAGGCCGCGAAGGGCAGCAGCGCGACGAAGACATGCACGAACAGCTCGTCGAAGAAGACGAACAGCACGAGGCGCGAGGGGTCGCCGACCGAGGCGAAGCCGATCCGTGCCGGTTGTCCACCGACGACGACCTTCTGGGACCCGACGAGGACGGTGCGCCCCTCATGCTGGACCGTCGACGAGCCGGCATCGGAGGCGGCGACCGCGGCCCAGACTTCGGGGGGGACGAGCCCGGCATTCGCGGCATCGACGACCCGGCTGTCATGGTCGAGGATGCGATAGGCATAGGCGTCCGGATAGTCGCGGAAGTCATGGATCAGGCGATCGCCGGGAGAAAACCGCAGCGTTCCGTCCGGCAGGCGCGACAGGGCCGCCTCGAAGCGGCTGATCTGGCGGGAAATCTTCGCGCGCTGCAGCTCGTCGCGATCCAGGCTGTAATACCCCATGACAAGGGCGATGTTCACCATCGTCAGCAGCACGCTGCCGAGGACCAGCCGGCGCGTCAGGACCGAGATCAGCGAATGCGGCCTCATCGGGATGCCTCCGTCAGCAGATAGCCGACGCCTCTCACCGTGTGCAGGACCACGCTGGCGCCCGCCTCGGCCAGGCTCCTGCGCAGGCGCGAGACCGAAGCCTCCAGCGCATTGGGCCCCGGCGTTTCGCCGATCGTGTAGATCGCGGCCTCGATGGCGGGGCGGGGCACGACCTTGCCGCTGCGCCGCATCAGTACTTCCAGGACGTCGACCTCCCGCCGGGCGATCGCGAGCGGCTGCTCGCGGACCATGGCCATGCGGCTGACGGTATCGAGCGCGATGTCGCCGCAGGTCAACAGCCCGCCGAGCAGTCCGCCGGGGCGTCTCAGCAGGGCGCGGCAGCGCGCGGCGATCTCGGCGGGAGCCGCCGGCTTGCCAAGATAATCGTCGGCGCCGCGGTCGAGGCCGTCGATGCGCTGGTTCAGGCCGGTCTGGGCCGTCACGACGAGGATGGGGATCGCGAGCCCCTCAGCGCGCAGGCGGGCCAGCAGCGCCAGCCCGTCGCCATCCGGCAGGCCGAGATCGAGCACGATGACGTCAGGCGGTGCGACGGCGAGCAGTTCCCGCGCCTCGTTCACGGAGCGCGCGACATCGACGCGGAAGCCCTCACTCTCGAGATGGCGGCTGGTGAGGTCCGCGAGGGCGCCGACATCTTCGATCAGCAGCAGCTTCATTCATCAGGACTCCGTCAGGCAGGGACCCTAGCTCCGTTTGGTAACGCCACAACCGGGTTTTGCCTCATGCACGGAATCGCCGCCGCTCTTCTCAGCCATGTTCCGCTTGTCGCCTACCCCTATCGCGGCGAGAATTGTGCCTGCAATCTCTGCGGCGGAACGGCTGCGACCGTGGTCTGCCGCTACGACCGGCGGCTCAAGCCGCTGACCACCGTCAGCTGCGACGGATGCGGCCTGATGAGAACCGATCCGATGCCGAGCGAGGAAGAGCTCGGCCGGTACTACGCCTCCAATTACCGCCTCGACTACCAGCTCGCCCGCAACGGCACGCCGCCGCGTCTTCATTTGAAGCGCAGCAAGGCGGAGGCGGCGGCGCGCTTCGATCTGCTGGCGGGCTATCTGAGCCCCGGTTCGCAGGTTCTCGATCTGGGCTCCGGCTCGGGCGAGTTCCTCGACATCCTCGCCAGGGCCGGCCACGAAGCGACGGGCATCGAACCGGGGCGGGATTTCGCCCGCTATGCCCGCGCGACTTATGGCGCCTGCGTCATCGGCGCCTCATGGCGAGACGCCGATCTGCCCGCCGCCTCGTTCGACCTGATCTCGGCTCAGCATGTGCTGGAGCATCTGCGCGAGCCCGTCGATGCGCTCCGCCGCCTGGCGTACTGGCTGGCGGAGGATGGGTTCATCCATGTCGAGGTGCCCAACGCAGCGGCCACGCGGCACGATCCGCTGCAGCAGTTCCACTTCGCCCATGTGCACCACTTCACCCCGGACACCCTGATCAGCGCCGCGGAGCGGGCCGGGCTCGTGTTTCACGCGGGCGGATATC
This sequence comes from Allobosea sp. 12-68-7, assembly GCA_002279705.1. Lineage (GTDB taxonomy): Bacteria > Pseudomonadota > Alphaproteobacteria > Rhizobiales > Beijerinckiaceae > Allobosea. The sequence goes on along the minus strand of NCCO01000013.1, from coordinate 11,759 downwards.
CCAGCCCCACCACGATGATCTTCCGCAAGCTCGGGCCGGGCGAGACACCCGTCCGGCGAGCGCCGCCTCAGGCCAGGCTCCCGCTCAAGCTTGGCACGTTGTCACCGGGCGGCTACCTGCTGTCGGGGCGATGGGCGATGAACGCCATCCGCCGTGCCCGCGGGTTCCTGCGGGATTTCGGACGCACCTCGACCGTCGGCTGACCCGCTCAGACCTGCGCCGGCTTGAAGGTGTCGCAGGCCTGCATCGAGCCCGTCCGGAACCCCGTGCTGAACCAGCGCTGGCGCTGGGCCGAGGAGCCGTGCGTGAAGGAATCGGGTACCACCTGCCCGCGCGAGGCCTTCTGCAGCATGTCGTCGCCGATCGCGGCGGCGGTGCGCATGGCTTCCTCGATGTCGCCCGCGTCGATCCGGCCCATCGCCTGGATGTTGTGCGCCCAGACCCCGGCGAAACAGTCGGCCTGCAGTTCGACGCGCACCGAGATCGCGTTCGCCTCCCGCTCGGAGGCGCGCTGCTTCAGCTGGTTGGCCTTGGGCAGGATGCCGAGCAGGTTCTGGATGTGGTGGCCGACCTCGTGGCCGATGACATAGGCATAGGCGAAATCGCCACCGCCGCCGAGCTTGCGCTGCATCTCCTGGAAGAAGGAGAGGTCGAGATAGACGCGCTTGTCGGGCGGGCAGTAGAACGGCCCCATCGCCGACTGGGCCGTGCCGCAGGCCGAGGTCGAGACCCGGTCGAAGATCACCAGCCGTGGCGGCTCGTAGCGCCGGTTGGCCTGCTGCGGCAGCAGCTTGGTCCAGACGTCCTCGTTCTGCGCCAGCACGGCCGAGACGAAGCGCCCCATCTCGTCCTTGGGTGGCCCCGGGGCCGGGCGCGATTCCTGCGTCGGGGCCTGGCGGCCGCCGATGCCGCCGATGAGTTCGGCCCCGCCGATCAGCAGCCGCGGGTCGATCCCCAGCGCCCAGCCGACCAGCCCGAGCACGACCATGGTGCCGATGCCCAGGCCGCCGCGCCCGCCGGGAAGCCCGGCGAAGTCGCCGCCGCCGCTCCCGCGCCGGTCCTCGACATTTTCGGACTGGCGGTAATCTTCCCACTGCATGGCGTCGTCCCTGTGAGCCTGCCGGCAATCTCTACGGAGAGCGCCCCGGACTCAAGCCACCATCGAACCGCCCTCGCGCCCGGCGGTTCCCGGCCGCTAATGATAGCCGCTGTCGGCCTTCACCTTGCCGCGGAAGGTCCAGTACACGAAGGCCGTGTAGAACAGGATCATCGGCAGCAGGAAGGTCACGCCGATCAGCACGAAGACATGCGAGGAGGGCGCCGCCGCGACGTCCCAGATCGTCAGGTCGGGCGGCACCAGATAGGGGTAGTTCGAGATCGCCAGCCCCAGGAAGCACAGGACGAAGATCGCGATCGTCAGGGCAAACGGCGTGAACTCGTGCCGGCCGTGCAGGCGCCGCCAGGCGAGAAAGCCGCACAGCGTCGTCAGCACCGGGAACGGCCAGAGCAGCGCCATGTTGCGCCAGGTGAACCAGCGCTCCGCGATGCGCGGATGGGCGTAGGGCGTCCACAGCGAGACGATCAGGGCAAACGCCAGCAGCCCCAGCAGCAGGACCTTCGCCTGCGCGCGGGCGCGCTCGGCCACCCGGCCCTCCGTCTTGTAGATCAGCCAGGTCGCGCCCAGCAGGGCATAGCCGACGACGACGCCCGCGCCGCACATCAGTGTGAACGGCGTGAACCAGTCGAAGGGCCCGCCGGCGAACTGCCGGTCGACCACGGTGATGCCCTGGATCATCCCGCCCAGGATCAGCCCCTGCGAAAAGGCCGCTACCGTCGAGCCGAGCCAGAAGGCGAGGTCCCAGACCCTGTGCTTGGGTTTGGCGACCCAGCGGAACTCGAAGGCGACGCCGCGGAAGATCAGCGCCAGCAGCATCAGCGTCACCGGCAGGTAGAAGGCCGGCATGATGATGGCGTAGGCGGTCGGAAAGGCGACCCACAGCCCGCCTCCGCCCAGCACCAGCCAGGTCTCGTTGCCGTCCCAGAACGGCGCGACGGAGTTCATCATCTGGTCGCGCTCGCCTTCGTCGCGCGTCGTCGGGAACAGGATCGCGATGCCCAGGTCGAAGCCGTCGAGCACGACATAGAGCAGCACGGCGGTGCCGATCAGGCCGGCCCAGATGACGGGGAGATACCATTCCATGCGGGTCTCTCCTCAGCTCGCGGGCTGGATGCGGTCGTCGCCGGGGTTGCCGTCGCCGAAGAGATCGGAGGCCGGCGCCTGCGCCGCCTTGAGCGGCCGCTGCGAGGGCTGCTCGGGCGGGTCCTGCAGCGTGATCGCGTCGGGCCCCTTGTCGATCAGCCGGTTGATCAACAGCACGCCGGCCGAGAACACGACGCAGTAGACGCAGACGAACAGCGCCAGCGAGATCGCGACCTGCCCGGTCGTGATCGGCGAGATCGCGTCCTTGGAGCGCAGCACGCCGGTGGCGATCCAGGGTTGGCGGCCGACCTCGGTGACGAACCAGCCGGCGAGGATCGCGACGAAGCCGAAGGGCCAGGTGTACTGCGCCACCCAGAGCCAGCGCCGCTCCTCGAAGACACGGCCCCGCCACCACAGCCAGGCGCCGAGCCAGCCGAAGGCGATCATGAACACGCCGATGCCGACCATGATGCGGAAGCCGAAGAAGGGAATCTTGACCGGTGGCCGGTCCTGCACGGCGAAGTCGTTCAGGCTCGGGAAGAGGGCGTCCATGCTGCCATGCGTCAGCAGGCTCGCAAGGCCGGGAATGGCGATCTCGAAGCGGTTGACGCCCTTCTCCTCGTCGGGCCAGGCGAACAGCACCAGCGGCGCCGGCTTCGACGAATCCCAATGTGCTTCGATCGCGGCGAGCTTGGCCGGCTGGTACTTGGCGGTGTCCTCGCCATGACGGTGGCCGATCCCCGCCTGCAGCGGCGCCGTCAGCGCGATCATCAGGATCGCCATGCGCACCATCGTGCGCGCCGATTCGGTGCTGTGGCCGACGAGCAGATGGCGCGCGCCCGTCGCCAGCACGACGAAGGCGGTCGTCAGATAGGCCGCCGTCATCATGTGCAGGAAGCGCATCGGGAAGGTCGGGTTGAAGATGATCTGCAGCCAGTCGACCGGATAGGCGATGCCGTCGCGCATCTCGTGGCCGGTCGGGTACTGCATCCAGCTGTTGGCGGAGAGGATCCAGAACCCCGACAGCGCGGTGCCGCCGGCGACGATGCAGGCGGAGAGGAAATGCAGCCAGGGCGGCACGCGCTTCCAGCCGAACAGCATCACGCCGAGGAAGGAGGCTTCGAGGAAGAAGGCGGTGAGCACCTCATAGCCGATGATCGGGCCGATGACGTTGCCGACCACCTGCGAGAACCGGCTCCAGTTCGTGCCGAACTGGTAGGACAGCACGATGCCGGAGACCACGCCCATCGCGAAGGAGACGGCGAAGATCTTGGTCCAGAACCGAGCCAGCGTGTGGAACTTGACGTCGCCGGTCTTGAGCCAGAGCCCCAGCAGCGTCGCGATATAGGCCGAGAGCCCGATCGTGAAGGCCGGGAAGACGATGTGGAAGGACACGGTGAAGGCGAACTGGATGCGCGAGAGCAGGAAGGCATCGATCACCATGGCAGCACTCCTCCGAACCCCGCCACCTCACCATGCGAAGCGCGAGCGTTCCAGTTAAGCCTACGCTTGATCCGTCAGCGCCGCATGATCATTCTGTACGTCAGCGCTATGACAGATTGTCCAAGGCCGCCTTCAGCGCGCGAAGGTCGCGCCAGGCGAGTCGCTTCTGCAGCGGCTGGCGCAGCAGATAGGCCGGATGCAGCGTCGCCATCGCCCGGATGCGCCGGGTGCCGGTGTCGTACTCGACCCATTTGCCGCGCGACGCCAGGATGCCGGTGAGCCCGAGCAGACCCTGCGCCGCGGGGCCGCCGACGCAGACCAGGATGTCGGGGTTTGCCAGCTGGATCTGCCGCTGGATGAAGGGCAGGCAGATCGCCACCTCCTGCGGCGTCGGCGTGCGATTGCCGGGCGGCCGCCACGGCACGACATTGGCGATATAGACGTCGGTTTTGCGGTCGAGCCCGATCGCGCCCAGCATCCGGTCGAGCAACTGGCCCGAGCGCCCGACAAAGGGCAGGCCGATGCGGTCTTCATCCGCGCCCGGCGCCTCGCCGACGATCATGACGCGCCCGCCCGGATTGCCGTCGGCGAAGACGAGGCTCTTGGCGGTCGTCTTCAGGGCGCAGCCCTCGAACCGACCCAGTGCTTCCTTCAGCGCCTCCAGCGTCATCGCCTCCTGCGCCAGGCTCCGGGCGGTCAGGGCGGCGTCGTCGGGGGCGGTCGCGGCGGCGGCATTGGGGCGCAGGCTCGCCGGCGCCGGCTGGCCGGCCCGCGGCGGCAGGACAGGGCGGGGATGCGGGGCCTCGCTCGCCACCGGCGCGGCGAAATGGTCATGCGTGACCTCGTCCAGCGCCTCGGTGATGCCCATCTCGGCATACCAGGCGACGAGCTCGGCAGGATCAGGCGCGGCGGTCAGGGACATCGCGCTCCTGTAACACGCCGGCGCGGGACTTCGCGAGCCGCCGCGGTTGCAAATTGAACCGCGCGCTTGGATAGAGGATTTCCAGAGTGTCGCCCGGTCCGCCTTGTCGGCGCCAGGTAGATAGTTTATATGTAAACTAATTGGCTTTGAGGCTGGGCGCGGCGTCCCGGGCGCAGGCCTTCGGAGGGCAGCATGGATCCCGAACAGGCACGGGCCGAACCGCGCGAGAGCATGGACTACGACGTCGTCATCGTCGGCGCGGGCCCCGCCGGATTGGCGGCTGCGATCCGGCTGAAGCAGCTCGACGAGGCCGTCTCCGTCGTCGTCGTCGAGAAGGGCGCCGAGGTCGGCGCGCATATCCTGTCAGGGGCGGTGATCGATCCCTCGGGGCTCGATGCGCTCCTGCCCGACTGGCGGCAGGACGAAGCACGCCCGCTGACCACCGAGGTCAGCGAGGACATCTTCTATTTCCTCACCGAGCCGAACGGCTTGCGCCTGCCGAATGTCGGCATGCCCAAGCTGATGAACAACCACGGCAATTTCGTCGGTTCGCTCGGGCTGGTGACGAAGTATCTCGCGGGCCGCGCCGAGGCGCTGGGCGTCGAAATCTATCCGGGCTTCGCCGCTGCCGAGCTGCTCTTCAACGAGGATGGTTCCGTCGCCGGCGTCGCCACCGGCGACATGGGCATCGCCAAGGACGGCACGGTCTCCGAGCGCTTCACCCGTGGCATGGAGCTGCGCGGCCGCTACACCCTGCTGGGTGAAGGCGTGCGCGGCTCGCTCTCGAAGATCGCGATCCGCCAATACGGCCTCGACGCCGGCCGCGAGCCGCAGAAATACGGCATCGGCCTCAAGGAGATCTGGCAGGTCAAGCCGGAGAAATTCGTCAAGGGCCGGGTCCAGCACTCCTTCGGCTGGCCGCTCGACAGCCGCACCGGCGGCGGCTCCTTCCTCTATCACTTCGACGAGAACCTGGTCACCGTCGGTTTCGTCGTCCATCTCAACTATGAGAACCCGACGCTCTCGCCCTTCGACGAGTTCCAGCGCTTCAAGACCCATCCGCTGATCCGCGACCTGTTCGAGGGCGGAAAGCGCCTGTCCTACGGCTCGCGCGCGATCACCGAGGGCGGCTGGCAGTCGGTGCCGAAGCTGACCTTCCCGGGCGGCGCGCTGATCGGCTGCTCGGCCGGCTTCGTCAACGTTCCCCGCATCAAGGGCAGCCACAACGCCATCACCTCGGGCATGCTGGCGGCCGAGAAGCTCGTGCCGGCGCTGGCCGCCGGCCGCGCGCATGACGAGGTCATCGAGATCGAGAACGAGTGGCGGGACGGGCCGATCGGCGACGATCTCAAGCCCGTGCGCAACGTCAAGCCGCTCTGGTCCAAATATGGCACGCTGCTCGGCATCGGGCTCGGCGGCATCGACATGTGGCTGAACCAGCTCTTCGGCTGGTCGCCCTTCGGCACGCTCAAGCACGGCAAGCCCGACTATGCGACGCCCAAGCTGCTGAGCGAGGTCAGGCCGATCGTCTATCCCAAGCCCGACGGCAAGATCTCCTTCGACAAGCTCTCCTCGGTCTTCCTCTCCTCGACCAATCACGAGGAAGACCAGCCGGCGCATCTCAAGCTGACCGACCCCTCGATCCCGATCGGGAAGAACCTGCCGCTCTATGGCGAGCCGGCGCGGCTCTACTGCCCGGCCGGCGTCTACGAGGTGGTCTACAAGGATGCGGAGGCGAAGACCGAGCCGCGCTTCGTGATCAACGCGCAGAACTGCGTCCACTGCAAGACCTGCGACATCAAGGATCCCTCGCAGAACATCACCTGGACGGTGCCCGAGGGCGGCGGCGGGCCGGGCTACGCGAATATGTGACGCAGCCGCTCGTCGCAGCCGGACATGAAAAAGGGGGCGTGCCGGCTGGCGCGCCCCCTTTGGTCTGCGCCGGCCGGAGCCGACGCCAGGACGATCAGCCCTTGCGGGTCACGGCCGGGGCCGGCTTCTGCGGCTGGGCGCAGCCGGCGGCGAAGCCGGCGAGCAGGGCGACGGCGGCAAAGCTGAGAACGAGCTTCTTCATGGATGAGGTCCTGTCCGAATCGTCAGTATGAGAGGCAGCGACGTTACTTAGCCTGCGAATTCCTGCCGGATCGATAACGAAAGCTGTTTGACGCTACGTCGCGGCAAGGTTTTGCCGCACTGTGACATGCCGGCTACGCGCCGGCGCCAATCGGCGGCCGCGAGGCTTGCCCGCCTGCCTGGAAACGGCCATCTTGCCGGCTTAGGCGAAGCGGTCGCGGTCGCGCGGATCGACCACGCCTCCCGTGCTGGGCGCGGTGGCGGACCCAGGGAGAATGGCAGTCGTGGGATCTGGAATGAAAAGCCGTGGCCCGATCACGGCGGCTGCCCTGGCGTTGCTGATGGCCCTCCCGGTGGGGGCTGCGGCTCAGGGCGCGACCGCGCGCAGCCAAGAGACGCGCAGCCCGGACCGCCTCGACACCGCCGAAAGCCTCGAGGGCAACTATCTCGCGGCGATCGTCGCCGGCGCGGGGCGCGATCTCGGTGCGGCCGCCGTCTATCTGCGCGAGGCGATCAAGGGCGACCCCCAGAACAATGATCTGCTGGAGCGCGCCTTCGTCGCCTTCCTGGCCGACGGCGCCATGCCGGACGCCTTCCGGGCCGCCGACAAGCTGATTCAGCGCGATCCCTCCAACGGCCTCGCCCAGCTCGCCATCGGCATCCGCGCGCTGAAGCAGAAGAACTACCAGACCGCCCGCAACCACCTGCAGCGCGGCGGCCGCGGCCGCGCGGCCGACATCACCGCGACGCTGCTCTCCGCCTGGTCGCAGCTCGGCTCGGGCCAGCCCACCCGCGCCATTGAGACGCTGGAGCGGCTGAAGGGCGAGGCGTCCTACAACCTCTTCCGGGATTATCATGCCGGCCTCATCCTCGACGCCGCCGGCCGCAAGGCCGATGCCGAGAAGCGCCTCAAGGCTGCCTATGATTCGGAGAAGACGACGCTGCGCCTCGTCGATCTCTGGGCCCGGATGCAGGCCCGCAACGGCGATTTCGACGGCGCCGCCGCGACCTATTCCGAATTCGACCGGCTGCTGCCGAATCATCCGATCGTCCGCGATGGTCTCGCCAAGGTCGCGGCGCGGCAGACGCCGCCGCGCCAGGTCGGCACGGCCCAGCAGGGTGCCGCCGAGGTGCTCTACGGCCTCGCCAGCGCCGGCAACCGCCAGGGCGACGAGGCGGCCGCGCTGCTCTATCTGCGCCTGGCCATCTATCTCGATCCCAATCACGACCTCGCCATCCTGACGCTGGGCGACATCCTGGAGCGCGCCCGCCAGCCCGAGGATGCCGTCGCCGTCTACGAGAAGATGCCGGCCACCTCGCCACTGCGGCCCAATGCCGAGATCCAGGCCGGCCTCGCGCTGGAGAACCTCGGCCGCCCCGAAGAGGCGGTGAAGCATCTCAACGCCCTCATCGCCGAGCGGCCCGACGACATCGACGCGCTCTCGGCGCTCGGCAATGTCTACCGCTCGCGCAAGATGTTCGAGGAGGCCGCCGCCACCTACGACAAGGCGATCGGCAAGCTCGCCTCGCCCGGCCGCGCCAACTGGGACCTGTTCTATTTCCGGGGCATCGCCCGCGAGCGAATCAAGCGCTGGCCCGAGGCCGAGGCCGATCTGCGCAAGGCGCTCGAACTCCTGCCCGAGCCGCTGGGCCGCGAGCGCGCGCTGGTGCTGAACTATCTCGGCTATTCGCTGGTCGACCAGAACCTGAAGCTCGACGAGGCGCTGGGAATGCTGCGCCGCGCCGTGGAGCTGCGCCCGCGCGACGGCTACATCATCGATTCGCTCGGCTGGGCCTATTATCGCCTGGGCCGCTACACCGAGGCGCTGCGCGAACTCGAGCGCGCCGTCGAGCTGCGCCCCTCCGACCCGGTCATCAACGACCATCTCGGCGACGTCTACTGGAAGGTCGGGCGCCGTCTCGAGGCCGGCTTCCAGTGGAACCACGCCCGCGACCTCAATCCCGAGCCCGAGGATCTGGTCAAGATCAAGCGCAAGATCGAGCGCGGCCTGGAGGACGGCCCCTCCGCCAACGCCGTCGAGCCGAAGGACCCGGCCGAGCCGAAGAAGGACGGCGGCTGAGTTTCGGCCTCGCTTCGCTCGACGCCGTGTCTCCCTCGCCGTCATCCCGGACAAGCGGCGCGAGCCGCGCAGCTCCGGGATCCATCCTAGGGCCCGACGGCGCCTGATGATGGATCCCGGGACGACCTGCGGTCGCCCGGGATGACGCCGCGTTTCCGCATGTCACCGTCAAGCTCGGACACATGGCATTGCAAGCTCAACCGACTGGCGCCCCCCGCCTCACCACCCGCGCCCGCGCCAAGATCAACCTGACCCTGCGCGTGCTCGGCCGCCGCACGGATGGCTATCACGAGCTCGAAAGCCTCGTCGCCTTCGCCGGCACGGGCGACGCCCTCTCGCTGGAACCCGGACCGCAGCTGACCCTCACCATCGACGGCCCGCGCGGGCAGGGGCTGCCGGTCGACGACAGCAACCTGATCCTGCGCGCGACGCGGGCGCTCGAAGCCGAGACGGGCCCGCTGCGCAGTGGCGCCTTCCATCTCGTCAAGCGCCTGCCGGTGGCCTCGGGGGTCGGCGGCGGCTCGGCCGACGCCGCCGCGGCGCTGCGCCTGCTCGCCCGGCTGAACGGGCTTGCGCCCGACGACCCCGCGCTGCTGCGGGCGGCGGCGAAGACCGGCGCCGACGTGCCCGTCTGCCTCGCCTCCCGCGCCCGCATCATGGCCGGCATCGGCGAGCGGCTCGGCCCACCGCTCACCCTGCCGCCGCTCTTCGCGCTGCTGGTCAATCCCGGCGTCCCCGTCGAGACCGCGCCAGTGTTCAGGGCGCTGGGCCTGCAGCCGGGGCAGCGACATCCGCCCCAGGCCGGCCCCCCTAACCTCAGCCCTCATCCTGAGGAGGCCGCTTCAGCGGCCGTCTCGAAGGATGCTCCAGAAGGCTCCGGAACCTCCTTGACCATCCTTCGAGACGCGCTCCTGCGGAGCGCTCCTCAGGATGAGGGCTCGCGGGGGACGAACGCAGCTGGCTCCCTGCTCGCCGCCCTCGCCGCCGCCGGCAACGACCTCGAAGCCCCCGCCCGCCGCGTCGCCCCCGTCATCGACACGGTGCTCGCCGCCCTGCGCGCCCGGTCCGGCTGCCGCCTCGCCCGCATGTCCGGCTCGGGCGCGACCTGCTTCGCCCTCTTCGAAGACGGCCGCCGGAGCGCGGCGGCGGGACGGGCGCTGGCGCGGGAGCAGGCCGGCTGGTGGGTGAAGGCGACGGTGCTGCGGTGAGGGGGCAACGGCGGGCGACAGCGCCTGTTGCCGCGACGCGCGCCCATCCGTAATCTCGTCCGCGACTTGGCGACGCTGCGGAGTGAACCACCACAACAGGGGCTGTTTCATGCGTCTCATGCTGGTTCTGGTCCTGATGGTCGCGGCCTTCGCCGCGCGTGCCGCGACGCTGGATGAAGCGATCGCCGCCTGGCTCGCCGACGATGACGCCAAGGCGCTGCCCGCCCTGTCGGCGCTGGCAAAGGCCGGCGATGACGATGCGATGCTGGCCCTGGGCGTCATCGAGCCCCGTGCCTGGGAGGGGCCCTATGTGCTGGGGCTGGACCGCGCGCAGCGCATCGCGTTGCTGCGCCGGCCGGGTGGTCTCTCCGGCGAGAGCTGGCTTGCGGGCGTGACGGCCCGCCGGCCCCTGGCGGAGGCGGTCCTCCAGGCCCGGCAGAAGGGCGATCCCTGGCCCCTGATGGCGCTGGGCCAGGCCGATGCGGCGCGCGGCGCGCTGGCCATGGCCTTCAACCAGAACCCGTCCTCGCTCGCCGAAAACGATCGGCAGACGGAGATACCCGACGCGCTGCGCGGCCTGGTCTGGCGGGGCGCCGCCCTGCGCCTGTCGCGAACAGCCTATCCGACCCCGCCCTCGCCGGATGTCGAGCGGCGCCTGCGTGGGGTCATCGCGCAGGCCTTTGCGCCGGAATGGAGCGGCAGCCTCCAGCAGATGCTGTTGTTCAGCGTCGAGCCGGACCTCGGTGTCGGCATCCCCGTGCCCCAGGCGGCCAGTCTCGCCGGCCGCGTCCTGCGTCAGGGGCGTCTCCTGGCCGAAGGCGACACCCGTTTCAGGAGCGCATCCGAGCCGGCCCGCGACCGGGCGCTGGCTGCGGCGCGCACCCTCCTGACCACGGCTCCCGAGGCCGCCACCGTGCGGCAAATCTGCACGCCGTCCTGTGAACAGACCCTCGACAGTTGCGTGGAAACCCTCTGGTCGTTGACGGGCGGCGCCGACGCGCAGGCCCATCTCCATACGCCCCTCGATGCGCTGATCCCCCAGGACCGCTATGTCGGCAGCCCGCGCCATCGCGGCGACATGATTCGGATGGCGCAGAAGCGATTCAAGACAGCCCCGCCCGGCATCGACGCCTGCGCGGCGAAGCTCGTCTTCGGCGGGTGAGGGTGCTCTGCGCTGCGCTGCGGCGGCAACGTTTGCTCCCGACCCGTTGCAGAGGGCCGCTGCCCCGTGGCAATCTTGGGTTGTGTCGAGACGTGGAATCTTGAAGATGCGACGGCTACGGTTCGCGGCTCTCGTGATGGTACTTCTGTCCGGGGCCGACCGGGCGGCGGCGGCCTCGGGCGCGCGATGCGAGCTGAAGGGCAATTTCGACGGCGCGCCCGTTCCAGGCGCGGCAGCAACCGGCCTTGTTCGCATCGGCGCTCCGCTCGCGCTGGATCTGTTCGGTGCCAATGCAACGCACAAGGTGCTGATCAGCCTGACCTCCACGACGACAATCACCAGCTTGTCTGTCAGCCTGGGTGACGTGCAGGGAAACGCGGAGCTTTTCCTGGAGACCGGGCTCGGCGCAACCACGCTCACCATGACGGTCGACGGCGCCTACGGTGATCGAAAGATCGACGGCATGTCGCTGCTTTGCATCGCGACGCCCTGAGAACTGACCTGCCCGGGATTGTCGCTGCCGGCCTGCAGGCTGTCGGCCCCCAGCCTCCCCCGGGCATAACCCACACCCCTTATCCCCGCGGCGCCGACCCATGCCTATGCTTCCCGCGCTGCACCCGACCAAGGGGGCTGTCGCGAGGCATCGTGCGGCCGGGTGTGGTGGCGGGTT
>NCCO01000210.1:5380-7654 GCA_002279705.1 Allobosea sp. 12-68-7 | reverse complement strand
GGCGCCACGCTCGGCGCGCGGCTGTCGGAATGGCTGGTCGGGCAGGGCTTCTCGCAGGTCGTGTCGGACGGTTTCGGCGTCGGCCTCGTCGTCGTCGCGATCACCTATCTCTCGCTGATCATCGGCGAGCTCGTGCCCAAGCAGATCGCGCTGCGCGACCCCGAGCGGGTGGCGGCGCGCGTCGCCCCGGCGATGCTGCTGCTCTCAAGGGTCGGCGCGCCGCTGGTCTTCCTGCTCGACATGTCGGGGCGGGCGGTGCTGGCCCTGCTCGGCCAGAAGGGCGAGTCGGAGGAGAAGGTCACCGAGGAAGAGGTCCGCACCATCATCGCCGAGGCCGAGACGGCCGGCGTGCTGGAGCGCGACGAGCGCGAGATGATCTCGGGCGTGATGCGCCTGGCCGACCGCTCGGCGCGGGCGCTAATGACGCCGCGCCGCGAGGTCGAGGTGATCGATCTCGGCGACAGTGCCGACGAGATCCGCGAGCAGCTGCGCGCCACGCGGCGCTCGCGGCTGCCGGTGCAGGATGGCGAGGCGGATTCGATCATCGGCGTCGTCCTGGTCAAGGAGATGATCGATTTCCTGTCGGACGGCGGCACGCATGATCTGCGCGGGCTGGTCGGCGAGGCGCCGGTGGTGATGGACACGGCCGGCGCCCTGCAGGTGCTGCGCGAAATCCGCGCCTCGCGGGTCCATATGGCGCTCGTCTTCGACGAGTACGGACATTTCGAGGGCATCATCACGCCGGGTGACGTGCTGGAGGCGATCATCGGCGCCTTCCAGGAAGAGGAAGAGAACGAGCCGCCGATCGTGACGCGCGCCGACGGCTCCTGGCTGGTGGCGGGCTGGATGCAGGTCGACGAATTCTCGCACGAGCTCGGCATCCACATTCCGCGCGACGCCGATTTCCAGACGGTCGCTGGCTTCATCCTGGCCGAGCTCAACCATCTGCCGGTCGTGGGCGAGGTCTTCGAGAAGGGGCATTGGCGCTTCGAGGTCGTCGATCTCGACGGCCGCCGCATCGACAAGATCCTGGTCAGCCGGATCGATTGATGGCAACCAGCGGCCCCGCGAGCGGCGCATCCGCGGAAGGTCCGGCCCCGGCCGAACTGCCGACACTGGCGGAGGCGACCCGCGTCTGGGCGCGCATCGGTCTGCTCTCCTTCGGCGGGCCGGCCGGGCAGATCGCGCTGATGCACAAGGAGCTGGTCGAGGACCGCCGCTGGATCGGCGAGGAGCGGTTCCTGCACGCGCTGAACTACTGCATGCTTTTGCCGGGCCCGGAGGCGCAGCAGCTCGCCGTCTATATCGGCTGGCTGATGCACCGCACGCTCGGCGGGCTGATCGCCGGGTTGCTCTTCATCCTGCCCGGCGCGGCGGTGATGCTGGGCCTGAGCATCCTCTATGTGCTCTACCGCGAGGTGCCGCTCGTCGACGGGCTGTTCTTCGGCATCAAGGCGGCGGTGCTCGCCGTGGTGATCGAGGCGGGCCTGCGGATCAGCCGCCGCGCGCTGAAGAACCGGGCGATGGTGGCGCTCGCGGTCGCCGCCTTCCTGGCGATCTTCCTGTTCAAGGTACCCTTTCCGGCGATCATCCTGGCGGCGGGGTTGCGTCGTCGACGGGCTGTTCGCGCGTGGGCAACTTGACCATGTCCGTCCCTCGACCGGCCGGGCCTTGCGGACGCTGGCGATCTGGCTGCCGCTCTGGCTCGCACCCGTGGCGCTGCTCTGGCTGCTGACCGGGGGCGACAGTGTCTGGACGCAGCTCGGGCGCTTCTTCAGCACGATGGCGGTCGTCACCTTCGGCGGCGCCTATGCGGTCTTGGCCTATGTCGCGCAGGCGGCCGTCGAGACCTATGGCTGGCTGCGGCCGGGCGAGATGATCGACGGGCTGGGCCTCGCCGAAACGACGCCGGGGCCGCTGATCCTGGTGCTGCAGTTCGTCGGCTTCCTCGCCGGGATGCGCGGGGCAGGCGATTTGCCGCCGCTGCTGGCGGGCAGTCTCGGGGCGCTGTTGACGCTCTGGGTCACCTTCGCGCCCTGCTTCCTGTGGATCTTCCTCGGCGGGCCCTATGTCGAGGCGCTGCGCGGCAACAAGGCGCTGTCGGCGGCGCTGGGCGCGATCACGGCGGCCGTGGTTGGCGTCATCATGAACCTCGCGCTCTGGTTCGGCCTGCATGTGGTGTTCAGGGAGGTCCGCTCGGTCGCCCTGTTCGGGTTCTCGCCGGATTGGCCGGTCCTGGCGTCGCTGGACTGGCGCGCGGCGCTGCTCAGCGCT
>NCCO01000210.1:0-5359 GCA_002279705.1 Allobosea sp. 12-68-7 | reverse complement strand
GCTTGCCGGCCTGAGCGGCTTCCCTCAGCGGCGTGGGGGCTCGCCGGATTCGATGATCCGGTACTCGGCGTCGATGATTTCGCCACGTGCGGGCGTGGGCGAGCGCTCGGCGAAGGCGCCGGGCTGGCCGAAGCCCGCGGCCTTCATGCGGCTGCGCAGGCGCCAGACCGCAATCGCGCCGGCCACCGCCGCAACCGGCAGCAGGATCAGCGCCAGGCTGGCGGCCAGCAGGAACAGCACGACGCCGATCACGAGGCTCGCGGCCATCGCCAGCCAGGCGGCCCAGCGTGGCATCGCGGCGGCCCGGCCGCCGATCTGCTCGGAGAAATTGACCCGGATCATCTGCTGTCGTTCCTCGCCTCGCCAGCACGCTAGGTCCGAATTGCGGCGAAGGCGAGATCACCCGTCGCCGCCGGTTCAGCGCGCGTCGCGGTCGCCATCCTGCCAGTCGTAGAGCCAGGCATAGCGCCGGCTCAGACCCTCGGCACCGAGATGGCGGAGCGCGAGGTCGCGCCCGATGGCGAGAGGCCAGCCGAGATGGAAGTTGCGGCCGTTGCCGCGGCTCGCCTTCTGGACACGGGCGGCGCGGGCGGCGCGGGCGGTGGCATAGGCGGACAGGGCGGCGGGAACGGAAGCCGGCCCGTCCGTTTCCAGCGCCTGCGCGAGCAGCCGCGCCAGCACGGCCGCATCCTCGATCGCCAGCGAGGCGCCCTGGGCGAGGAAAGGCAGGATCGGATGGGCGGCATCGCCCAGAAGCGCGATGGGGCCTTTCGCCATCGCGGCCGGCCTGCGGTCGAACAGCGACCAGACCTGCCAGCCCGAGGCCGCGGCGACGAGCTCGCGCAGTCCCTGCGAGGCCTGGCCGACAGCGCTCGCTAGAACGCGCGGATCGCCCTCGCGCGACCAGCCCTCGCGCGCCTCCGGGCTGCGGCGGACGATGACGAGATTGGTCTCGCGCCCGGCTGCGACCGGGTAGTGCACGGCGTGGCGGCCGTCGCCGAGATGGAGCTGGACCCGCGCCGGGCCGCGCTCGGTGGGCGGCGCGAGCGCCCGCCAGGCCTCGTAGCCGGTGAAGACCGGAGGCGAGGTGTCGCCGACGGCATCGCGCACGCGCGACCAGAGCCCGTCGGCGCCGATCAGGGCGAGGCCCGACAGCCGCTCCGACTGTCCGCTGGCGCCGGTCAGCGTGATTGAGACGCCGTCGGCCTCCGGCATCACCGTCTCGAGGCCTCGGCCGACGACGAGGCGGATATTGGGCATGGTGCGGGCGGCGTCGAGCAGCACGGTGTGGAGGTCGCTGCGCTTGAGCAGCCGGTAAGGCGTCGCCAGCCGCTCGGGATGGGACGGCATTTCCAGCAGGGCCCGCCCGTCGCGCCAGCGCCGGACCGCCAGGCCATGCGAGGAGACGGCGACGCGCTTGAGCGGCAGGGTCAGGTCGAGCCCGTCCAGCACCCGTCCGGAGTTCGGGCTGATCTGCAGCCCGGCGCCGAGTTCGCCGAAGCCGGTGCGCTTCTCAACGACGGTGACAGCAATGCCGCGGCGGGCCAGCGCCAGCGCCGCGGTGAGCCCGCCGATGCCGGCGCCGGCGATCAGGACATGGGGAGCGGGCACGCGGCTCAGGCCTTCGTCGTCGAGGCGGGACGGCCGCGGCCCAAGCGAGGCGCGCCGCAGGGCCGCCGGGGCGGCCGGGTCAGGGGAAGGACGCCGTCAGGCGGCCTGCGCCGTCTCGTGATGGGCGCATTCGGGCGGCGAACAGGTGCCGGCCTTCAGGCTCGCGTCGAACTTGTAGAGCGTCGAGCAATACGGGCAGACGATCTCATGGTCGGCGCCCATGTCGAGATAGACATGCGGGTGGTCGAAAGGCGGCTTCGCACCAATGCACATGAATTCGCGCGCACCGACATGGATGACGGCGACGCCCTTGTCGTTTTGAAAATGCGGAATGCCGTGATCGGCCATGATCGTCGCTCTTGCTTCGTGATGTGCCTGCAGACTACCGCGCCGGGCGGCTGCGCGCCAGTGCGTGATTGTCTCAGCGTGCTGCTGCCGGGTGCAGGCAGGCCTGGGCAAGCTCGGTGACGCGCCCGCGCCCGGCCGCGTCGAGCCGGTCTGCCAGCGTCGCTGCCCACAGCCCCTCCCGCTTCAGCGAATCGGCGGTGCAGACGCAGAGCCGCTCGCAGGCCTCGGCGCCGAGCGGGCCGGCGGCGCAACTGCTCTGGCAGGACAGCATGAAGCCGCGCTCTTGCGAGGCCGGCGGCGCCGGGGACAGCTGCAGCCCCAGCATCAGCGCGCCGATGAAGACCGGCTGGTGGACGAGATAGACCAGCAGGCTATGCCTTCCGCCCCAGGCGAGGATTCGGGTCGGCAGGGAGGCCGGGCGCCAGGCGGCGAGGCGGCTGCCGGCGAGGCGCGGT
Organism: Allobosea sp. 12-68-7; assembly: GCA_002279705.1. GTDB lineage: Bacteria > Pseudomonadota > Alphaproteobacteria > Rhizobiales > Beijerinckiaceae > Allobosea. The sequence continues at coordinate 2,945 of NCCO01000210.1, read as the reverse complement.
AATGCGAGCCGCGCCAGCACGATCCCGCCGAGCACGCAGCCGAACCAGGGGACAACCGGCACGAAATCCGCCGTCACGATCGGCGCGCGCGAGAAGCCGAGCCAGGCGAGGGCGGGCTGGTCGAGCAGCGGATGGGCGACGAGGACCGGCAGCGCGAAAGCCGCGATGGCGGCGGTCGCGACGGCAGCGACCGGCAGGCGCAGGAAGGGCAGAGCGAGCACGCTGCCCAGCGCGACATGATGCAGGATGCCGAAGAAGATGAAGCTGCGCGGCATCGCGAAATAGGTCGCCAGCGTGACCAGCGCGGCGGCGCCCGCGACCATGGCGAGGCGCTGCAGGAAGGCGCTCCGGTTCAGTCCGTTGCGGGTGGCCAGCACGAGGCTGGTTCCGACCAGGGTCAGGAACGAGCCGGCGATCAGCCTGGCGAACCAGCGCCAGCCGGGATCGGAGGGGACATGCGTCTCGATCAGCCCGAAATAGGAGAGATCATAAGCGAAGTGGAAGACGAACATCGCCAGAAGCGCGAGGCCGCGGGCGAGGTCGACGGCCTCCAGCCGCAGGCGCGGCGAGGGGGCGGCAGCGGGGGGCGGGACGGCATTCATGGCGCCCTTCATAGGCAGGCTGCGCTGCGGCCGCTACCCAAGCCGGGGCGTTGGTGGCATGGGAGAGCGCACTTCCCGCGACGGTAACGGACTGCCATGCAGAGCTTCTCTTCCGACGGCGTCAGCCTCGCCTTCATCGATCTCGCGCCCACGGGGGATGTCGACCGCCATGCGACGGTCGTGCTGGTCCATGGTTTCGGCTCCAGCCACATGGTCAACTGGGTCAACACGCAGTGGACGAAGACGCTGACCCATGCCGGCTACCGCGTCGTCGCGCTCGACAATCGCGGCCATGGCCAGAGCGAGAAGCTGTACGAGCCCGCCGCCTATTCCTCCCAGATCATGGCCGAAGATGTGCGGCGGCTGATGGACCATCTCGCCATCCCGCGCGCGGCGCTGATGGGCTACTCGATGGGCGCGCGCATTTCCGCCCATCTGGCGCTGGCGCATCCGCAGCGGCTGACCGCGCTCCTGCTCGGCGGGCTCGGCATCCATCTCGTCGAGGGCGTCGGCCTGCCGCTGGGCATTGCCGACGCGATGGAGGCGCCCTCGCTCGACGGGCTGACCGACCCGATGCAGCGGATGTTCCGCGCCTTCGCCGAGGCGACGAAAAGCGACCTGAAGGCGCTCGCCGCCTGCATCCGCGGCTCGCGCCAGACGCTGAGCGAGGCCGAGGTTGGTCGCATCACGGTTCCCACCCTCGTCAGCGTCGGCACGACGGACGATGTCGCGGGCTCCGGCCCGGCGCTGGCGCGGCTGATCCCCGGCGCGGAGGCCTTCGATATCCTCGGCCGCGACCACAACCTGGCCGTCGGCGACAAGACCCACAAGCAGGCGGTTCTCGACTTCCTGTCGCGTTTGTGAGGTCGCCGGGGGACGGTTCGAAAATCCCCTGATGACAAGCGTTTGCGGAACAGTTTTGACAAACCGAATCCGGCGCCCCACATGCGGGCGGCTCTTTGCCCTCAAACAGCTTTGGCGTCGAGGCCGCCTCGGGTGCTAGGATCGACCTCGCCGAACGACCCTCTCCGGAGAACAACCATGTCATCAGGACGCTCCGTCGCAGAAGCCCGCGACCCCGCGAGCGGGCTCGAACGGCTCGACCCCGTCTGGTCGCGCCTGCGCCGCGAGGCGGAGGCTGCGCTCACCGCCGAGCCGGCGCTGGGGAGCCTGATCCTCGCCTCCGTGCTGAACCAGCCGAGCTTCGAGGCCGCCGCCAGCCACCGCGTCGCGGCGCGGCTCGGCCATCCCGCCGTGCCGGCCGACCTGATCGAGCAGGCCTTCGCCGAGGCGCTCGCCGCCGACGCCACGGTCGGGCCCGGCATGCGCGCCGACGTCGTCGCCGTGCTCGACCGCGACCCGGCCTGCTACCGCGTTCTGGAGCCGGTGCTGTTCTTCAAGGGCTTCCACGCGCTGCAGTGCCACCGGCTGGCGCACTGGCTCTGGCGGCAGGACCGGCGCGATTTCGCGCTCTATCTGCAGAGCCGCGCCTCCGAGGTCTTCCAGACCGACATCAACCCCGCCGCGAAGATCGGCAAGGGCATCTTCCTCGACCATGCCACCGGGCTCGTCGTCGGCGAGACGGCGGTAATCGAGGACGACGTCTCGATGCTGCACAGCGTCACGCTGGGCGGCACCGGCAAGCAGGGCGGCGACCGCCATCCCAAGATCCGCAAGGGCGTGCTGCTCGGCGCCGGAGCCAAGATCCTCGGCAATATCGAGGTTGGCCAGTGCTCGCGCGTCGCGGCGGGCTCGGTCGTGCTGGCCTCCGTGCCGCGCAACAAGACGGTCGCCGGCGTGCCGGCCAAGGTGGTCGGCGAGGCGGGCTGTGCCGAGCCGTCGCGCTCGATGGACCAGATCCTCGGCGGCGATTGCGGCGCCGACATTTGAAGGGGCCGTCCCGGCTTACCCCTGCGCGACCAGCCAGGCGGCGATCTCCGCCTGGCGCGGGTGCGGGCGCTCCGCCGTCGCGGGTGCCACGGTCAGCCGCTCGCTGAGCGGCAGCGGCGGCTGGAGCGGCGCGACCAGCCGGCCTTGCGCGAGCAGCGGCGCGACCAGCGAGAGCCGCCCCATTAAGATGCCGGAACCCGTCAGCGCCGCGTCCAGTGCCAGGCTGTAGAGCGAGAAGCGCGGGCCGCGCGTCGGATCGAGGCTTCGCGGCGCCCCGGCATGGGCGAGCCAGCGCGCCCAGTCGCTGTACCAGACGGCGTCATGCAGCAGCGTCTGGCCGGCGAGATCGGCGGTTGAGCTGAGGCGCTCGCCGAGAGCGGGCGCGCAGACCGGCAGGATTGCGTCCTTGCCGGGCAGCGTCAGCGCCTGCGGGCCTGAGCCCGGCTCGCGGTA
>NCCO01000209.1:9906-15266 GCA_002279705.1 Allobosea sp. 12-68-7 | reverse complement strand
TCGCTCAACACGCAGCGCTATTTCGTGTTCGCGACCATGGTCATCGCGGTGCCGACCGGCATCAAGATCTTCTCCTGGATCGCGACGATGTGGGGCGGCTCGATCCGCTTCACCGCGCCGATGATCTGGGCGATCGGCTTCATCTTCCTGTTCACCGTCGGCGGCGTCACCGGCGTCGTGCTGGCCAATGCCGGCGTCGACCGCTCGCTGCACGCGACCTACTACGTCGTGGCGCATTTCCACTACGTGCTGTCGCTCGGCGCCGTGTTCGGCATCTTCGCGGGCTTCTACTACTGGTTCCCGAAGATGAGCGGCTACATCATCCCGGACTGGATCGGAAAGCTGCATTTCTGGGTGGCGTTTTTCGGATCGAACCTGCTGTTCTTCCCGCAGCACTTCCTCGGACTGGCCGGCATGCCGCGTCACTATGTGGACTATCCCGACGCCTTCGCGGGATGGCATTTCTGGTCGTCGATCGGCTCCTACATCTTCGCCGCCGGTCTGCTGATCTTCTTCTACGGTCTGTATGTCGCCTTCACCCGCAAGGAACTCGCCGGCGACAACCCGTGGGGCGAGGGCGCGACGACGCTGGAGTGGACCCTGTCCTCGCCGCCGCCCTTCCACCAGTTCGAGACGCTGCCGCGCATCAGCGGTTCGGACCACTAAAGACACCAGGCGGCGGGCCCCTCAGGGCCCGCCGCCGCCCTTCCCCCGAGCGCCCGATGCGGCGTTCCGGAGACGGGCGGCCCCTGCCGCAGAGCTTTCCAAGCGCGCAGCCGCGCTTCCGAGGACCGAAACGACAAAGCCGATGTCTGCAGCCTTCGAAACCCGCACCGACGGCGCCACGCTGACCTCCACCGGCGAGGCACGCGATTTCTTCGCGCTGCTGAAGCCGCGCGTGATGTCGCTCGTCGTGATCACCGCCATGGCCGGCATGGCGACGGCACCGGGCTCGGTGCATCCCGTGATCGCGCTGGCCTCGCTGCTGGCGATCGCGGTCGGCGCGGGGGCCTCGGGCTGCCTCAACATGTGGTATGACGCCGACATCGACCAGCTGATGTCGCGGACCGCCAAGCGCCCGATCCCGTCGGGCCGTGTGCTGCCCTCCGAAGCGCTCGCCTTCGGGCTGACGCTCTCGATCGGCTCGGTGCTGGTGCTCGGGCTCGTCGCCAATCTGCTGGCGGCGGCGATGCTCGCCTTCACGATCTTCTTCTACGCCGTCGTCTATTCGATGTGGCTGAAGCGCTGGACGCCGCAGAACATCGTCATCGGCGGTGCGGCCGGCGCCTTCCCGCCGATGATCGGCGAGGCCGTCGTCACCGGCGATCTCGGCGTGCATTCGCTCGTGCTGTTTGCGATCATCTTCCTGTGGACGCCGCCGCATTTCTGGGCGCTCGCCCTGGTCAAGGCGGCCGATTACGGCCGCGCCGGCATCCCGATGATGCCGAACGTCGCCGGCCCGGCCGCGACGCGCCGCCAGATCGTCCTGTACACGCTGTTGATGGCGCCCGTCGCCGTGCTGCCGGCACTGATGGGCTTTGCGGGCCTGGCCTATCTCGTCGTCTCCGTGGCGAGCGGGCTGGCCATGATCGTGCTCGCCGTCCGCGTCTGGCTGACGACCGAGGGCGAGGCCGCGACGAAGGCCTGCTGGTCGCTGTTCGGCTTCTCGATCCTCTATCTCTTCGGCCTGTTCGCCGTGCTGCTCGTGGAAAACGGGCTCGGCCTGATGTGGGCGCTGCCCAAGGTGATCGGATGAGCGGGCCGCCGAAATCCCCCGAGGCGCCCGTCGCCTTCTCGCCGGAGGACATGGCCCGTCGGCGGCGCCGCTCGATCGCGCTGGCGCTGGTTCTGGGCGGTCTCGTCGTGTTCTTCTTCGTCGTCACGCTGGTGAAGACCGGCCCCGCCATCCTCAACAGGCCGCTGTGATGGACAAGCCCGCATCCGCTCCGCAACGCCCCCAGAACCTCGGCCGCACCGCGCTGATCTGCTCGGGCGTGGTGATGGCGATGACGGGCCTCTCCTTCGCGGCCGTGCCGCTCTACGACATGTTCTGCCGCGCGACCGGCTTCGGCGGGACGCCGAAGATCGGCACCGCCGCCGCCGGCACGATCCTCGACCGGACGATGTCGGTGCGCTTCGACGCCAATGTCGCGCCCGGTCTCGGCTGGAAGTTCGAGGCCGAGAGCCCCGAGATCAAGCTTCGCGTCGGCGAGACGAAGACGGTGTTCTACAAGATCACCAACCGCACCGACCGGCCGACGACCGGCATCGCGAGCTACAACATCGCCCCCGACAAGGGCGCGGCGTTCTTCGTCAAGATCCAGTGCTTCTGCTTCACCGAGCACACGCTGCAGCCGGGCGAGAGCCTTGAGGCGCCGGTGGTGTTCTATATCGACCCGGAGATCGCCGATAAGCGCGAGCTCGACGGGCTGAAGGCGATCACGCTGTCTTATACCTATTTCGCCTCCAAATCGGGACAGCCGCTCGCCCAGGGCGCGAGCTTGCCCGCCAAGGGTGACGCGGGCACATCGAATCTGTAGACACAGGCGCAGAAACAAGCGCTGCACAAGCCGGACGCGGAGATATTAGATGGCCGGGGCCCATACCAAGAACCACGACTACCACCTCGTCGATCCGAGCCCGTGGCCTCTCATTGGCTCGATCAGCGCGACGGTCATGGCGACGGGCGCCGTGATGTGGATGAAGGCGATGACGCTGGGCGGCATGAAGCTCGGCCCGCTGGTGTTCGGCATCGGCACGCTCGGCGTGCTCTACACCATGCTCGCCTGGTGGATGGACGTGGTCCGCGAGGCGGAGAAGGAGGGGCATCACACCCGCGTGGTGCAGATGCATCACCGCTACGGCATGCTGATGTTCATCGCCTCCGAGGTGATGTTCTTCGTCGCCTGGTTCTGGGCCTTCTTCGACGCCAGCCTCTTCGCCGGCGAGGCGATCAACTACACCCGCAAGGAGTTCACCGGCGGCGTCTGGCCCCCGACCGGCATCCAGACCTTCGACCCCTGGCACCTGCCGCTGCTCAACACGCTGATCCTGCTGACCTCGGGCACGACGGTGACCTGGGCGCATCACGCGCTGATCCATGACGACCGCAAGGGCCTGAAGCAGGCGCTGTGGCTGACCGTGATCCTCGGCGTGCTGTTCACGATCTGCCAGGTCTACGAGTATTCGCACGCCGCCTTCGCCTTCAGCGGGCACATCTATGGCGCGACCTTCTTCATGGCGACGGGCTTCCACGGCGCGCATGTGGTGATCGGCACGATCTTCCTGGCGGTCTGCCTGTACCGGGTCTATCTCGGCCACTTCAAGCCGGCCCAGCATCTCGGCTTCGAGTTCGCCGCCTGGTACTGGCACTTCGTAGACGTCGTCTGGCTGTTCCTCTTCGCTGCGATCTATGTCTGGGCGGCGGGCACGCCCGGCGCGCACTGAGCGGCGACCGCATCGCAACGGCAAAGGCGGCCTCGCGGCCGCCTTTGCGCTTTCTAGAGCTGATGATTTCGCGTTGAACCACGTCGTCATCCTGGGCGACCGCAGGTCGTCCCGGGATCCATCATCGGGCAGGACGTCGCCCTATGATGGATCCCGGCCTGCGCCGCTTCGCGGCTTGTCCAGGATGACGGTGTTTTTTTGACGGGTGTCTTCGTGCTCCGGCATGACACTCCAGGAGGCCCGCCATGGCCGACGACCAGCCCAGCCTGCCCTCGCCCTACTCGACCGGCCTCAAGGGCCTCTGCCCGCGCTGCGGCGAGGGCAAACTGTTCGAGGGCTTCCTCAAGGTGCGGCCGCGCTGCGCGGCCTGCGGCCTCGACTACGGCTTCGCCGATTCGGCCGACGGGCCGGCGGTGTTCATCATGCTGATCGCCGGCTTCGCCGTGCTGGGCGCGGCGCTCTATGTCGAGATCGCCTATGAGCCGCCGATCTGGGTTCACATGACGATCTGGCTGCCGCTGGCGGTGATCGTCTGTCTCGCGCTGCTGCGGCCGATGAAGGGGCTCGCGGTCTCCCTGCAATATGTCCACAAGGCGCAGGAAGGCAGGCTCGAACCGTGAGCGAGGTCACCTCCGCCCCGCGCCGTCCGCGCCTGCTCTGGCCGGCGCTGCTCTCAATTCTGGGCGTCGCCATCCTGTGCACGCTCGGGAGCTGGCAGATCGCGCGGATGAGCGAGAAGCGCGTCTTCATCGACCGACTCGCCGCCCAGGCCGCAGGCGCACCCGCCGCCATGCCGGCCACCGCGAGCTGGGCATCGCTGGACCCCGCCGCGCTCGACCTGACACGGGTGAGCGCACAGGGAACCTTCATCGACGGGCCCTTCGCCGGGGTCCGCACCACCATCGCCGCCGGGGAGCGCGGCACGCGCCAGCTCGCCGGCTTCGGCCGCTGGATCTTCCAGGGGTTCCGGCTCGATGATGGCGGCGTCATCCTGATCAATCGCGGATTCGTGCCGGAGGGGCGCCTCGGCGAGATCAAGCCGGCCTCGGGCGCTGCCACCGTCACCGGCTTCCTGCGCGCGGCGGAAGGCCGCGGCTCTTTCACGCCGGCCGATCTGCCGGCCAATCGCGAATTCTACACCCGCGACCCGGCCGCGATCGCCGCCTCGCTCGGCTTGGGGGCGGCCGCGCCGTTCTATCTCGAGGCGGAGCGCCAGGGCGACGGGCTGACGCCCCCGGCCGGTGTCGACGCCAGGGAACTGATCGCCCGCATCCCCGACAACCACCTCTCCTATGCGCTGACCTGGTTCGGGCTGGCGCTGACGCTGATCGGGGTGTTCGCGGCGTTTGCCTGGCAGGGGCGCAGGAAGAACGGACAGGGCGACTGATAGCCTGCTCGCCATCATGGTCGGGCTTGTCCCGACCATCCACGTCTTCTTGCGTCGAGCACCATGATCAAGATGTGGATGCTCGCCACAAGGGCGAGCATGACGAAGCGCCCAGTCTCCAACCGCTTTCCTCACCGCTCGCCCTTTGCCCTCGCCGCGCGGCGGGCCTATAGCTGTCGTCACGCCGACATCACGCCAGATCACCGAGACAAGACGCCGTGCTGCATGTGTCCACCCGCGGGGAGGCTCCCGCCCTCTCCTTCTCCGATGCGCTGCTGGCCGGGCTCGCCCGCGATGGCGGGCTTTATGTGCCCAAGGCCTGGCCGACGCTGACGGCCGGCGAGATCGCCGGCTTCTCAGGGCAGAGCTACGCCGATGTCGCGGAACGGGTCATCGGCGCGCTGGCGGATGGCGATGTCGAGGGGCCGGCGCTGTCGGCGATGATCGCCGAGGCCTATGCCACCTTCCGGCACCCGGCCGTCTGCCCGCTCAACCAGATCGGCGACAATCTCTTCGTGCTGGAGCT
>NCCO01000209.1:0-9883 GCA_002279705.1 Allobosea sp. 12-68-7 | reverse complement strand
ACCAGATCGGCGACAATCTCTTCGTGCTGGAGCTGTTCCACGGCCCGACGCTCGCCTTCAAGGACGTGGCGATGCAGCTGCTCGGGCGGCTGATGGACCATGTCCTGAAGCTGCGCGGCGAGCGCGCCACCATCGTCGGCGCGACCTCGGGCGACACCGGCGGGGCGGCGATCGACGCCTTCAAGGGGCTCGAGCGGGTCGACGTCTTCATCCTCTATCCGCAGGGCCGCGTCTCCGACGTGCAGCGCCGGCAGATGACGACGGTCGCGGCCGACAATGTCCATGCAGTCGCGGTCGAGGGTACCTTCGACGACTGCCAGAATCTGGTGAAGGCGCTGTTCAACCACCACGCCTTCCGCGACGAGATCGGCCTGTCGGGCGTGAACTCGATCAACTGGGCCCGCATCGCGGCGCAGGTGGTCTATTACTTCACCTCCGCCGTCTCGCTCGGCGCGCCCGGCCGCAAGGTCTCGTTTGCCGTGCCGACCGGGAATTTCGGCGACGTGCTGGCGGGTTACGTCGCCAAGCGCATGGGTCTGCCGGTCGAGCGGCTGCTGATCGGCACCAACAGCAACGACATTCTGGCGCGCACGCTCGCCACCGGCGCCTATGAGATGAAGGGCGTGCACGCCACGACCTCGCCCTCGATGGACATCCAGATCTCCTCGAATTTCGAGCGGCTGCTGTTCGAGGTGCATGGCCGGGACGGTGCGGCCGTGCGCCGGCTGATGCAGTCGCTGCAGCAATCGGGGCGCTTCGAGATCGCAGCCGGGCCGCTGGCCGCGATCCGCGCCGAGTTCGACGCCACCGGCATCGACGAGGCGGCGACCTCGGCCGAGATCGGCCGGACTTGGCGCGAGGCCGGCTATCTGCTCGATCCGCATACGGCGGTCGGTGTCGCAGCGGCGCGCGGTGGGCTGTTGAAGGATCCGGCGACGCCGATGATCGTGCTCGGCACCGCCCATCCGGCCAAGTTCCCCGCCGCGGTGAAGGCGGCGAGCGGCGTCACGCCGGCTCTGCCGGCCCATCTCGGTGATCTGATGGAGCGGGAGGAACGCTTCACGCAGCTGCCGAACGACCAGAGCGCGATCGAGGCCTTCGTGCGCGCCAAGGCGCGGGCCGTGCGGAGCGCTGTGGCATGAGCGCGGAGATGAGCGCGGCCGGCCCGGCCGAGACGGCCGAGGTCGCGGCCAGCGGCGCGCGCGGCGCGCATGACCCCTCCGTCGGGCTGACCACGCTGCCGTCGGGCCTGCGGATCGTCTCGCAGCGCATGGACCATGCCGCGACCGTCTCGCTCGGAATCTGGATCGGCTCCGGCTCGCGCGACGAGCTGCCCCATGAGCACGGGCTCGCCCATCTGCTCGAGCACATGGCCTTCAAGGGCACGGCGAGGCGCAGCGCGCTGGAGATCGCCGAGGAGATCGAGAGCGTCGGCGGCGATCTCAACGCCGCGACCTCGGTCGAATACACCTGCTACACGGCCCGCGTGCTCGGCTCCGACCTGCCGCTGGCGGTCGACATCCTTTCCGATATCCTCACCGCCTCCTCGCTGACCGAGGAGGAGCTGAAGCGCGAGAAGGGCGTGATCCTGCAGGAGATCGGCGCCGTGCAGGATACGCCCGACGATCTCGTCTATGACCGCTTCCTGCAGGCGGCCTTCCCCGACCAGCCGCTGGGCCGGCCGATCCTGGGCACCGCCAAGACGGTGCAGAGCTTTACGCCTGACGCGATCCGCGCCTATCTCGCGCGCCATTACCACGCTGGCAACATGGTGCTGGCGGCGTCGGGCGCAGTGAATCACGAGGAACTGGTGGCGCTGGCACAAGAGCACCTCGCCGCCCTGCCGGCCTGCCCCGCCACGCTCCCGGCCCGCGAAGACGGGCATTACCGCGGCGGCGAGGCACGCGTCGGCAGCGACGAGGAGCAGGTCCATCTCGTGCTCGGCTTCCCCGGCCGGGCCTTCAAGGACGGGGCGCATTATCCCCTGCAGATCTTTTCCTCCGTGCTCGGCGGCGGGCTGTCCTCGCGGCTGTTCCAGGAGGTGCGCGAGAAGCGCGGGCTCGCCTATGCCATCGACGCCTTCCACTGGCCCTTCTCCGATTGCGGCGTCTTCGGCATCGGGGCCGGCACGGCGCCGGAGGATATCGGCGAGCTGATCGAGGTCGCGCTCTCCTGCCTGCGGCAGGCGGCGGAGGACACGACGGAAGCCGAGGTCGCGCGCGCGCGGGCGCAGATGAAGGTCGGGCTTTTGGCCTCGCTGGAGAGCCCCGGCGGCAAGCTCGACCAGATGGCGCGGCAGGTGCTGCTGTTCGGCCGGGCGATCCCGCGCGAGGAGCTGGCGGCGCGGCTCGACGCGGTGACGCTGGAGGATGTGCGCGCGGCGGGGCGCTCGCTGCTCGGCCACCAGCCGACGGTCGCGGCGGTCGGCCCGCTGCAGGGGCTGCCACCGGCCAAGGCGCTCAAACACGCGGCACGGGCGGGCGCGTGACGCCATGGCGCTGTTCCGCTTCTCGACAGAGCCGCCGACACGCCCGCTGATCCGGACCCCGAACCTGATCCTGCGCGCCCCGCAGGCCGGCGACTATGCCGCCTGGTCGCTGCTGCGGATGGAGAGCCGGGACTTCCTGACGCCCTGGGAACCGGTCTGGAACGAGGACGACCTGACGCGGACCTCCTTCCGCCTGCGGGTCAAGCGGGCGGCGCGCGAGATCGCCGCCGACGAAGCCTATTCGCTGTTCGTGGTCGATGCCCGCACCGAGGCGCTGCTCGGCGGGCTGACGCTCGGGCTGGTGCGGCGCGGCGTCGCCCAGGCCTGCACGCTCGGCTACTGGATGGGCGCGCGCCATGCCGGCAAGGGCCATATGAGCGAGGCCGTGCGCGGCGCGCTGCGCTTCGCCTTCCAGGACCTCGCGCTGCACCGCGTCGAGGCGGCCTGCCTGCCCAGCAACGAGCCTTCCCGCCGCCTGCTCGAGCGCGTCGGTTTCCAGCATGAGGGGCTGGCGCGCGCCTATCTGCGGATCAATGGGCTGTGGGCCGACCATCTGCTCTATGCGGCGCTGGCGAGCGACCGCCTGCCGGGTGATGCCCGGTGATGCGGGTCGGCACAGGCTGGGGAGGCAGACCCGGCCATGCCTTGCCCTCGCCACGACCCGCCGATAGGACTGGCGCGCGACCCCGCATCACCGTTCCCCGTTCCAGATACGAGCGCAGCTTGACCTTCACCGACCGATGCCTCCGGTTAGGCCTCGCCCTCGCCGGGCTCGCGCTCTGGTTCGCCCTCGCCACGGCCGGCCCGGCTGCCGCGGTGGAAGCGGTGCGCGTGCCCGTCGATGCACCGGTGCTCGACCTGACCAACATCGTCGAGCGCAACAGGTCCGATGGCGACGTCATCCAGATCTCGACCGCGCCGGGCCCGGACGGCATCGTGCGCCGCATCGCGGTGCGGGCGCGCGAATCGGGGGCACGACCGGACTGGATCGTCTTCGCGCTGACCAATGATTCCGACGAGCAGATCGACCGTCTGCTGGTCGCCCCCTTCCACAGGCTGATCGGCTCGGGCGTGATCTGGCCCGATCTCGGCGACAGCCGCATCGAGGCCGTGACCGCGAGCCAGGGCATCCCCCCCGAGCGCGAGGCGAGCACCGACGCCGACGTCTTCCTGATCACGCTCGACCCCGGGACGACGGTGACCTTCGTCGCCGAGCTGAAGTCCTCGAACCTGCCGCAGCTCTATCTCTACGAGCAGGAGGCCTATCGCCAGAAGACCAACGGGCTGACGCTCTACAAGGGCATCATCATCGGCATCGCAGGCCTGCTGGCGCTGTTCCTGACGATCATCTTCGTGGTCAAGGGCGCGGTGATTTTCCCGGCCGCGGCGGCGCTGGCCTGGGCGGTTCTCGCCTATGCGGGCCTCGATTTCGGCTTTTTCCAGCGCATCTTCCCACTGACGCCGGCGATCGAGCGAATCTACCGCGCCGGTGCCGAGGTGGTGCTGGCGGCGACGCTGCTCGTCTTCCTGTTCGCCTATCTCAACCTGGCGCGCTGGCATGTGCGCTACAGCCATGTCACCATCGTCTGGATGCTGGGGCTGGCGGCGCTGGTCGGGCTCGCCGTCGTCGACGCGCCGATGGCCTCGGGCATCGCGCGCATCTCGATCGCAGCCGTGGCGGCGGTCGGCTTCGTGCTGATCCTGCATCTCGCCACGCATGGCTATGAGCGCGCGGTGATGCTGATCCCGACCTGGTTCCTGCTGGCGGTCTGGGTGACGGCGGCGGGCTTCACGGTGACCGGCCAGTTCCAGCGCGATCTGGTCGCGCCGGCGCTGCTCGGCGGGCTGGTGCTGATCGTGCTGCTGATCGGCTTCACCGTGATCCAGCACGCCTTTGCCGGCAGCGGCCTGTCGCAGGGGCTGGTCTCGGACACCGAACGGCGGGCGCTGGCCCTGTCGGGCTCGGGCGACCTCGTCTTCGACTGGGACGTCAGCGCCGACAAGATCTTCGTCTCGCCGCAGATCGAGACCCTGTTGGGGCTGCCAAAAGGCTCGCTCGAAGGCTCGGCCTCGCGCTGGTTCGAGCACATGCATGTCGCCGACCGCGACCGCTACCGCGTCTCGCTCGACGCCGTGCTGGAGCAGCGCCGCGGCAAGCTCAATCTCGACCTGCGGCTGCGTGCGGCCGGCGGCAACTATCACTGGTTCAACCTCAAGGCGCGGCCGGTGATCGGCTCCGACGGCGAGGTGGTCCGGGTCATCGGCACGCTCGCCGACGTCACCGAGCAGCGCACCGCGCAGGAGCGGATGCTGCACGACGCCGTGCACGACAACCTGACGGGCCTGCCCAACCGCAAGCTGTTCCAGGACCGTCTGTCGGCCGTCTTCGGCTTCTGCCGCGCCGATGACAACATCCGCCCGACGGTGCTGGTGATCGACATCGACCGTTTCAAGCAGGTCAACGAATCGGTCGGCTTCTCGGCGGGGGATTCGATCCTGCTGACGCTGGCGCGCCGGCTCGGCCGGCTCTTGCGGGCGCAGGACACGCTGGCGCGCATCGGCGGCGACACCTTCGCGATGACCCTCGGTGGGGCTCGCCCTGTTCGACCCGGCGCCGGCGGCGCGCAAGGACGACGCGCTGAAGAATGCCGAACTCGCCATGGCCCATGCCAAGCGCCAGGGCGGCAACAAGATCGAGGTCTTCGTGCCGGCGATGCGGACCGACCGCAACGACCGGCTGGCGCTGGAGAGCGATCTGCGCCGGGCGATCGAGCGCGGCGAGATCCAGGTGATGTACCAGCCGATCGTCCGGCTGGAGGACCGCACCATCGCCGGCTTCGAGGCGCTGGTGCGCTGGGACCATCCGCGCGAAGGCCGGCTGATGCCGCAGGACTTCCTCGCCATCGCCGAGGAAACCGGGCTGATCGTCGATCTCGGCGTCTATGTGATGGACCGGACCGCGCGCGAGCTCGAGGCCTGGCAGGCGGCGCTCGACGTCGACCCGCCGATCTTCGCCAGCGTCAACGTCTCGAGCCGGCAGCTCATCCGCCACGATCTGCTGCATGACGTGAAGACGGTGCTGTCGCGGCGGCGCATCCTGCCGGGCACGCTCAAGCTCGAGATCACCGAGAGCCTGGTGATGGAGAACCCGGAATATGCCGCGCAGATGCTCTCGCGCATCCGCGATCTCGGCGCCGGCCTCTCGCTCGACGATTTCGGCACCGGCTATTCGTCGCTGTCCTATCTGCAGCGCTTCCCCTTCGACACGATCAAGATCGACCAGAGCTTCGTGCGCCAGATGGGCAACGGCAAGCCGCCGGTGATCCTGCGCTCGATCGTCCAGCTCGCCGCCGATCTGCGCATGGACGTGGTCGCCGAGGGCGCCGAGACGGAGTCGGATGCGATCGAGCTCTACCAGCTCGGCTGCCAGTACGCGCAGGGCTACATCTTCGGCCAGCCGATGAGCGCCGCCGAGGCGCGCCGGCTGATGGGCGCGGCGGCAGCGAGTTCGAGCGAGGCGGCGTAAGCCCGCGGGCACGAAGCCGATGGCCCTCTCAGGCCCGCTCTGGTAAGGTTTGGTTCATGAACCAAGCGCCGGATCAATTGACAGAGGCGGATGCCGAACGCGCACGCGAGCGGCAGCTGGTCGCGATGCACCTGCAGGCGATCGAGGACAATCCGCTCGATGCGGCCGATATCGAGATGTTCGAGATGTTCGAGCGCGAAGGCTGGTCGCCGGACAGGCGGCGGGCCTATATCCGCGATGAAGCGGTGAAAGCGCAGTCCGCCGTCGCGGCAGGATGAGCGACCCCGTTTACTGCTATCCGCCCGACTACAGGGTTCTGAAGAACAAGCTTGGTCTGACCGACCCCATCGCCCGCGATCGATACGAAAGACGCTCGGTCGTCCAGCGGATCAATGACGGCATCCCTTCGGGCGATTTCGATCTCGCGCATCTGCGCGCCATCCACCGGCATCTCTTTCAGGATGTCTACGACTGGGCCGGGGAGATCAGGACCGTCGAGATCGCCAAGGGCGGCAACCAGTTCCAGTTCCGGCAATACATCGGCACGGGAATGGCCGATGTTCACCGGCGCATCGTCGCGGCAGGGTACCTTCGCAATCTGTCGGCGCGCGCCTTCGCCGACAAGGCCGGCGAGATCATCGGCGACATCAACTACGTCCATCCCTTTCGTGAGGGGAATGGCCGGACGCAGACCCTCTATCTCGAGGCTCTCGCCCGACAGGCCGGCCATCCCATCGACCTGACCCGCCTCGCCCGGGAGAGCTGGATGGAAGCGTCGAAAGCCGCGCATGCGGGGCGCTACAGCCCATTCGCCGACTGCATCCATGCGGCGCTCGTGTCGGAATCCGACGGATGGCGGGCGTAGCCGGCCAATCGCCTCAGGCGTGGCCGGCTTCGCGCGACAGAAACGCCGGATCGATGCCGATCTTGCCGAGCGCGCGGGTGTATTTCGTCTCGATGCCGTCGTCGAAGAGCAGAGCGGGGTCGGCGGCGCAGTGCAGCCAGCCATTGGCCTGAATCTCGGATTCGAGCTGGCCGGCGCCCCAGCCGGCATAGCCCAGCGCCAGCACGGCGCTTTCGGGCCCGCTGCCGATGGCGATGGCGCGGAGGATGTCGAGCGTCGCGGTCAGGCAGATGCCGTCGTCGATCGGCAGCGTCGCCGATTCCAGAAAGAAGTCGGCGGTGTGCAGCACGAAGCCGCGCTTGGTCTCGACCGGCCCGCCGCGCAGCACCTGGAGCTTCTCGGCCTGGCTCGGCAGCCGGATCAGCTCGTCCGAGGGAATGACGTCGAGCTGGACGAGGAGATCGGGAAAGCGGGTGTCGGCGGCGGGCTTGTTGACGATGATGCCCATCGCCCCGTCCTCGGAATGGGCGCAGACATAGACGACGCTGCGGCTGAAGCGCGTGTCGGCCATGCCGGGCATGGCGATCAGGCACTGCCCGTCGAGATAGCTGCGGCCACTGAGTCGCTGGTTCGAGCCGATCTTCATGACGCCATGCTAGATCACTTTTCACCGCGCTGGAAACAGCCAACACCGCGTGCCGCGCAGCCTCCTGACAGGTCGCTCGCCCGGGCGCGCAACCGGCTTCGCATCATCGATCACGCGATTGTTCGATGGGGCGGCGCGGATTCTGTCGCAATTTTTGTCTAAGCCTCGTAAATGTCTGCTGTGAAACGTGTTCTCGTTCTCCTCGCGGCGCTGGCCGCCGTCGTGACCGCCTCGCTGCCTCCGGCCGCCCTGGCGCAGGACGCCGCGATGTCGCCCTGGTCCAGGGGCGACCATGCGTCGCTGCGTCTGATCGCAGGCGCGACCGCCTCCTCCGGCAAGCAGCGCGTCGGCGTCGAGATCCTGATGGCGCCGGGCTACAAGACCTACTGGCGCAGCCCCGGCGATTTCGGCGTGCCGCCGGTGTTCGACTGGAGCGGCTCGACCAATATCGGCGGGCTCGACGTGCGCTGGCCGACGCCGGAGCGCTTCGAGGACGGCAACGGCCACTCGCTCGGCTATGTCGGCGAGGTGGTGATCCCGGTTTCCGTCCAGCCGGCCGACCCGGCCAAGCCGGTGATGCTGGTGCTGAAGCTCGACTTCGCCGTCTGCGAGAAGATCTGCGTTCCCGTGAAGAGCGAAACGCGGCTCTGGCTGGAGCCTGGGGTGACCTCCGTGACCTCGCCGCGGCTGGCGGGCTTCGAGGCGCGCGTGCCGGCGTCGGTCAAGCTCGGCCCCGGCCGGAACCGGCTCTCGGTGCTGGAGGTCAAGCTCGACGAGGGCGCGATCGAGCCGGGCCTGCGCCTCGTGCTGCAGGCCCCACCGGAGGGCAAGGTCGAGGACGTCTTCATCGAGGGGGCCGGGATGTGGTCCTTCGGCAAGCCGACCCTGAGCGCCCAGCCGGACGGCACGACGGTGGCGCTGCTGCGGATCGTCGACCGGCCGAAGGGCGCGGCCGGCCCGATCCCCTTCATCATCACCGTGCGCGGCAAGCCCTTCGCGATCGAGACGCGGCTCGATCTCGACATCCCCGCCGCCAAGCCCTAATCCGTGGTCCGGGCGGCAGGCTGCCGCGAGCCTTCACGGAGAACAGGCCAATGACCATCAAGGTGGGTGACAAGCTTCCCCAGGTGACGTTCCGGCTCATGGGCGCCGAGGGGCCCGTGGCCAAGACGACCGACGAGCTCTTCGCCGGCAAGACCGTCGTGCTCTTCGCCGTCCCCGGCGCCTTCACGCCGACGTGCCACAAGAACCATCTGCCGGGCTTCATCGCCAAGGCGGCCGACATCAAGGCCAAGAACATCGACGCGATCATGGTGACCAGCACCAACGACGTCTTCGTCATGGACGCCTGGGCCAAGGCGACCGGCGGCGCCGGGCTGATCGAGTTCCTCTCCGACGGCAATGCCGATTTCGCCAAGGCGATCGGCCTCTCGCTGGACGGCTCGGGCTTCGGGCTGGGCACCCGCTCGCAGCGCTACTCGATGATCGTCAAGGACGGCGTCGTCGCCGCGCTGAACGTCGAGGACGGCCCCGGCAAGGCCGACATCTCCGGCGCCGAAGCCCTGCTCGCCCAGCTCTGAGCGCAGGCGTTCCTCTTCGAGCCCGCGTCGTCCGCAAGGGTGGCGCGGGCTTTTTGCTGGCGGGAGGGGGCGATCTGTCCGAGAGGCGCGTCCGCCGGCAACGGGTCGGAAAAGGACATGAGCTATTCGATCGGATAAGAACGAGCGAAATGGGGTCAGCCGGCTCGGAGGCCTATGGCAGATGGAAATCTTGGGTGTTGTGCTCCGTTTGTCGGATGTATCCGCGTCCCGGTCGGCACTTGAGCAGGCACTAGGTTGCTCTGTCGACTGGGCCTCGCCGCGCCACGGCTCGATGCAGCACGCTCAGATACCGATGATCGACCCAGAGGATGCGCCAACAACTTGGGCCGACATCCAGTCCTTCATTGAGCTGCATGCGAACAAAATTCTAGCCCTGATCGACAGTCGCGCTATTCGCTCAGCCCGCTTGGATATTGGGGTGCCGATCTACGAAGAGAATTTGATGTCCACCGTCTCTTTGCCTCATGAACTATCCGAGGTCGTAGGTCGAAACCGGATTGGAATCGACATCACCCTCTACGCGACCGCAAGCGAGGATGGGTCAGCTTAGGGCCGGCAGCGGACTCGAGAGGAAGGCGATGACGGCACCTCACCCACCACCGATCAAGCTATCAGCCCTGCGGGACATCGGCTGGAAGGAATGGGACCCTATCGGTATCCTTCCGCCCGGTGAGATTTGGGATCACCAGCCCTTTGCCGATGAGTATGATCGTTATCTACTCGCCGTCGCCGGCGGCTTTCGCCGGGGCATGTCGCTCGAGGATGCAACCCAGTATTT